>NZ_JAAGPF010000317.1 GCF_017104645.1 Burkholderia sp. Ac-20379 | reverse complement strand
CCGAACCGAGCGCGGCCACCGGGCAGCCGGTCGCGCACTGGTCGCGATGGCGCGTGCTCAGGTAGCGCTCGGCATAGCCGAGCATGTCGAGCTCGGGCCGGTCCTCGCCCTTCACGAGTTCGGCCAGCGTCTGCGCGATCAAGTCTTCCTTCGACTTGAAATAGCCGTAAAAGCCGCCGTGCGTCAGGCCCGCCGCGCTCATCACGTCGGCCACCGTCACCGCGTCGAAGCCGCGCTCGCGGAACAGCTCGCTCGACACTTCCAGGATCTTTCGCCGGTTCTCGGCCACCTGCTCCCGACTGACTCTCATGTCGTCCTCCAATTCGATGCTTGACATGATACATGATCAACATCATGATTAAATACATGACGGCCATCATGAATAACCGGATGGCGGTCTTACCCTACTTTCCTTTCAGGAGAATCAGCATGTCGAAGCTTCCCGTCGTCCTCGTCACCGGCGCGTCCACCGGCATCGGCGCCGTCTATGCCGACCGTTTCGCGAAACGCGGCCACGATCTGGTGCTGGTCGCCCGCAACCAGTCGCGCCTGAACGACGTCGCCGCCCGCCTGCGCGCCGAGCACGGCGTGACGGTCGAGATCCTCAACGCCGATCTGACGCAGCACGCCGACCTGGTGCGCGTGGAAGCGCGCCTGCGCGACGACGCCTCGATCGGCGTGCTCGTCAACAACGCCGGCAGCACGATCCCCGGCGGCTTCGTCGACCAGACGCCCGACGCGGTCGAACGCCTGATCACGTTGAACACCACCGCGCCGGCCCGGCTGGCGAACGCCGTCGCATCGCGCTTCGCTCGCGAGGGCAAGGGCAGCATCGTCAACATCAGTTCGGTGGTGGGTTTCGCGCCCGAGCTGGGGCTGTCCGTGTACGGCGCGACCAAGGCGTTCCTGAGCTACCTGTCGCACGGCCTGCATCTCGAACTGGGGCCGAAGGGCGTCTACGTGCAGGCGGTCCTGCCGGCCGCGACGCGCACGGAAATCTGGGATCACGCCGGCACCGACGTGAACTCGCTCAGCGCCGTGATGGAAGTGGACGAACTGGTGGATGCGGCGCTGGCCGGCTACGACCTGCGCGAAACGGTGACGATCCCGACGCTGCACGACGACGGGCAATGGAAGCACTACGAAGGCGCGCGCCAGGCGATGCTGCCGAAGATCAGCCAGGTGCACGCCGCGCCGCGCTACAAGCAACCGGCGTAAACGGCAACGGCCCCGCAGATGGCGGGGCCGAACGGTTTCGAACGCCCGGCGTCAGCCGTGCTGCCGCGCGTTCGCCAGCAGGTCGAGATTGCCTTCGCCGAAGCCCTGATGGCCGCTGCGCTGAACGATCTCGAAGAAAATCTCGCCCGCGCGGCGCTTGACGAAGGTCTGGAAGAACAGCTTCGGCACGCCGTCGACGATCTCGCCGTCCACCAGGATGCCGCGCCGGCGCAGCGCCGCCACGTCGAGCCCGTGGCCCGGCAGGCGCGCGTCGATCGAATCGTAATAGGCCGCCGGCGGTTCGACGAATTCCACGCCGTTGGCGGCCAGCGCATCGACCGACGCGACGATGTCGTCGGTGGCCAGCGCGATGTGCTGCACGCCCTCGCCCGGATGGTCGGGCAGATAGTCGTGCATCAGCCGCGTGCGCGCCGTGCCTTCCTCATAGAGCGGAATCCGCACCTCGCCGTCGGGCGACACCATCACGCGCGATTCCGCCGATACGTGCCAGTTCGCGTTGATCTCGTGGATCTCGCGGAAATGCAGCAGGTCACGGTAGAAATCGAGCCATTCCTGCATGCGCCCCGCGCCTACCGTCTGCGTCAGGTGATCGACCTGCACCAGCAGCCCGCTGCCCGCGTGATGCAGATCGGCCTGCGCGGTGGCCGGATCGATCGGGCGGAAATCGATGTCGAAGATCGAGATGTCGCCCACCCCGCCCGTCAAGCCGCCGCGCCCGCGCCAGCGATCCACGAAATAGATGTGCGAATCGCCGATGCCCTGGATCGCGGGAATCGCCAGCTCGCCCTTGCCGATCCGCTCGCCCTCGAACGCCCACGCGCCGAGTTCGAGCGCGCGGTCGAACGCGCGCTGCGCGCTCTCCACGCGGATGCCGATCGCGCACACGCCCATGCCGTATTCCTCGGCGTAGCGCGACGCGAACGAATCGGGCTCGGCGTTCAGCAGAAAATGCATCTGGCCCTGCCGGTACAGCGTGACCGCCTTGCTGACGTGCCGGGCGATCGCCTTGAATCCCAGTTGCTCGAAGCGGCGCGCGAGATCGTCGGGCGCCAGCGCGGCGAACTCGACGAATTCGAGGCCGGCCATGCCGAGCGGGTTGTCGTCCGCGGTAACGGGGGTCGTCGCGGACGACTTGGGAAAGTGGCTGGACATCCGTGGTCTCCAGAAGCGGGTATGGCGTGGCAAGGCTTGGCGGCCGGTTTGCGCACCGGCGGCGCCATCGCCGCAATTTTAACCGGATCGTTCATTACCGCCCAAGCCCCGTCGATATGCGGCAATCGGGGCGGCGCTTGGCGACAGTCTGAAACGAATCGCGCGGGCTCGGCAATCGGGCGCTTCCAGCACCGCCGGCGGGGCCGGCGCGCCGCCCGGCCCTAGTGCTAACCCGAAAATCGTTCGATCATCGCACGCATTTGAACGATAATCGCGCTCCCGCGTTCGCCAAGCATTGTCGAGCCGCCGCCGCGCCCCTATGCTGCGAGCAATTTCGTCGCGACGACAGTCAGGCGCGATGCGAAGCACCGGCCCGCCACACGGCCGGAACCGGGACCGGCACGACAGGAGACACCAGATGACCCCCGCATTGGATTCACTCGACAAGGCGAGCGCGCAGCGCGCCCGCACCCAGGCCCGCAAGGCCGCCATCGGCAGTTTCGTCGGCGCGGTCGTCGACTGGTACGACTTCCTGCTCTACGGCATCGTCGCCGCGCTGGTGTTCAACGCCGAATTCTTCCCGAAGGTCAGCCCGACGATGGGCACGCTCGCCGCGTTCGCCACGTTCGGCGTGGGCTTCCTGTTCCGTCCGCTCGGCGGCGTGGTGTTCGGCCACTACGGCGACCGGCTCGGCCGCAAGAAGATGCTCGTCATCACGGTGATGATGATGGGCCTGTCGACGGTGGCGATCGGCCTGCTGCCGACGTTCGCGTCGATCGGCTGGTGGGCGCCGGTGCTGCTGGTCGCGATGCGCGCGCTGCAAGGCTTCGCGGTGGGCGGCGAATGGGGCGGCGCGGCGCTGATGGCGGTGGAAAGCGCGCCGCAGAAGAAAAAGGCGTTCTACAGCAGCGGCGTGCAGGTCGGTTACGGCGTGGGCCTGGTGCTGGCCACCGGCATCGTGTCGATCCTGAGCCACACGCTCGGCGACGACGCGTTCCGCGCCTGGGGCTGGCGCATTCCGTTCCTGGCCAGCGTGGTGCTGGTGCTGATCGGCCTGTGGGTGCGCGCCAGCATGGATGAGTCGCAGGAGTTCGTGCAGAAGGTCGAGAAGACCGGCCACAAGCTGAAGATGCCGGTGCTCGAGGCGCTGACGCGTCACCCGAAGGCGTTCCTGTTCATCATTGCGCTGCGTCTGGCCGAGCTGTTCACGATGTACATCGTGACCGCGTTCGCGCTGAGCTACTCGACCACCAACCTGCACATGTCGCGCGAGCTGTTCCTGAACATCGGCCTGCTGGTCGGCGCGATCAGCTGCGTGACGATCCCCTGCTTCGCCTGGCTCGCCGACCGCTTCGGCCTGCGCCGCATCTACATCATCGGCGCGCTGATCGGCCTGGCCGCCGCCGTGCCGTTCTTCGTGGCGCTCGAAGCGCGCTCGACGGTCTGGATCGTGATCTTCGCGGTGATGCTGGCCAACATCGCGCACGACATGGTGGTCAGCGTGCAGCAGCCGCTGTTCACCGAGCTGTTCGGCGCCGAATACCGCTACAGCGGCGCGGGCGTCGGCTACCAGTTCGCCAGCGTGGTGGGCGGCGGCTTCACGCCGTTCATCGCGGTGGGCCTCGTCAGCCTCGCGAGCGGCTCGTGGCACCTGGTGGCCGGCTATCTGGCCATCGGCTGCCTGATCTCGGTGATCGTCGCAGCCCGGATGCGCGTCGCGTCCGCGTCCTGACGCACCCGTGCGCCGGGCGGTGCGCTGCACCCGCCGCCCGGCCCGCTCCGCCCGCAATGAAGAAAACCCCTCTCGACAAGCGCGACTGGATCGCCGGCCTCGAAAAAGGCCTGATGATCCTCGAGGCGTTCGACAGCGAGCACGCGCGCATGACGCCTACCCAGGCGGCCGCGCGCACCGGCCTCACGCGCACCGCCGCGCGCCGTTACCTGCTGACGCTCGAATCGCTCGGCTACGTGTACACCGACGGCAAGCTCTACGGCCTCACGCCGCGCGTGCTGCGCGTGGGCTGGTCGTATTTCGATTCGGCGCGGCTGCCGCGCACCGTCCAGCCGTATCTGCAGCAACTGAGCGCCACGCTCAACGAATCGGCCTACGTCAGCGTGCTCGACGACTGGGAGCTGGTGGTGATCGCGCGCAACGGCGTGTCGCGCGTGATGACCACCGGCTTCGTGCTCGGCGCGCGCGTGCCGGCGCCGCTGGCCTCGGCCGGCGTGGTGCTGCTCGGCCACCGTCACGCGCCCGAGGAGGTGGCCGCCTGGCTCGACGCCACCGAGCTGCCGCCCTACACGCCGCACACGCTGACCAACAAGACCCGCCTCCAGCAACTGATCGCGCAGGCGCGCGACGACGGCTACGCGCTGATCGAGCAGCAGTTGCAGGTGGGCGTGCGCGGCATCGCGGTGCCGCTGAAGAACCGCCAGGGCGAGGTGGTGGCCGCGCTCAGCACCAACATGCCGATCGGCAACGAAACGCCCGAGGCGGCGCGCGCGCGCGTGCTGCCGCCGCTGCAGGAAACCGCGCTGGCGATGCTGAACGTGCTCTGAGCACGCCCTGGCCCGCAGCCGCGGCCGGCGTGCCAGAATGTCGCCGTCTTCCCCCTCCGCAGGCCCCCGCGCTTGGATCTCCAGCTCAGCCTCCACGGCCGTCGCGATCTCGCCGGCCAGCTTTACCGTCAGCTTCATGCGGCGATCGTCGGCGCGCGGCTCGCGGGCGGCACGCGGCTGCCGTCCACGCGCGATCTCGCGCGGCAGTTGGGCGTGTCGAGAAAAACCACGCTCGACGTCTACGAACGGCTCGCCAGCGAAGGCTATCTGGAGACGCGCGCCGGGCACGGCACGTTCGTCGCGTCGGGCTTCGCGCTGGCGGACGACGCGCCCGACTCGCCCGAGGCGGCCAACCGGGCGCGGGCGGCCGTTCGCAAACGTGCCGCGCCCGAGCCGCTTGCCGATCCCGACGCGCCTCCCCCGATCCCCGCCCGCGCGCATGAAGTGTGGTCGCGCGTGCCCGCCGATCTGGCAATGCCGATCGCCACGCCGCCGCTCGCGTTCGACTTCCGCGGCGGCATCACCGACAAGACGCGCTTTCCGTGGGGCGACTGGCGGCGCTCGCTGAATCATGCGATCCGCGCGCAGTCGCGCGGCAACGGCGAATACCACGACGCGGCCGGCGACCCGAACCTGCGCGTGGCGATCGCGCGCTACGTGGGCTTCAGCCGCGCGATCGCCTGCAGTTGGCAGGACGTGGTGGTGACCAACGGCGCGCAACAGGCGCTCGACCTGCTCGCGCGCACGCTGGTCGGCCCCGGCGACGTGGTGGCCGTGGAAGAGCCCGGCTATCCGCCCGCGCGCGCCGCGTTCGAGGCGCTCGGGGCCACGGTGATCGGCGTGCCGGTGGATGCGCAGGGGCTGATCGTCGAGCAACTGCCGGACGCGGCGCGCTTCGTCTACGCCACGCCCTCGCATCAGTTCCCGCTCGGCATGCCGATGAGCCTCGCGCGGCGCGTGGCGCTGCTCGACTGGGCGCGCCGCCGCGACGCGGTGGTGCTGGAGGACGATTACGACTGCGAATTCCGCTTCGACGGCCGCCCGCTCGAACCGCTCAAGAGCCTCGACCGCGATGGCCGGGTGGCCTACGTCGGCACGTTCTCCAAGACCCTGTTCCCCGAGCTGCGGATCGGCTATGCGATCGCGCCGCGCCCGCTGATCGCGCCGCTGCTGAAGGTCAAGCAGATCGCCGACTGGCATTCGGGCACGCTGATGCAGGCCGCGCTCGCGCACTTCATGCTCGACGGCGCGTTCGGCCGGCACCTGCGGCGCATGGCGCGCGAATACGCGCTGCGGCGCGCGCGCATCGCGGCCTGGCTCGACGGCGAACTCGCGCCGTGGTTCGCGCCGGTGGCGGCCGCGGCCGGCATCCACGTGGCCGCGCCGTTCCGCGCGGCGCTCGACGAGGCGCGCTTGCTGGCCGCCGCGCGCGAGGCGTCGATCGCGCTGATCGGGCTGTCGGCGTTTCACGCGAATGCGCCTGCCGTGCCGGGCGTGCTGTTCGGCTATGGCGGCATCGACGCGCCGCATATCGATATCGCGATGTCGGCGCTCGCTCGGCTCGTGAGAGCCTGATCGCCCGCCGCGAAAACGCTGGCTCGGCACCGCGCGCTACCCTGACGAATCCGCGCGCCGAACGCCCCGAAACCCTTTGCCTTACGTGCCTCGCGCCCTACGCAAGGCAGCCGTAAGCGTGTCACGAAAATTCACGTTCGCCCCCTCGCCCGGCCGCCGGAATTTGCTTTATGCTTGCGCGCAAGCGCGCACCCGGCCCGGCCGGCACGCGCGATCGAACCGGGTCAATCCGATGCCCGCGCGTCTCGCACCCAAGCCGCCGCGCATGCGTCTTCCGTGCAGGACATCATCGTGTCGCTTCAGCCTCCGTCTTTCGCTCCCTCCGCCGAAACCCTGCTCGAAATCGTCCGCTCGCAAACCGAAATCGCCAAGCTCGGCCTCGATCTCGGCGGCGTGATGGCCTATGTCGCCGAGCGCGGCCGTCATCTGACGCACGCGCAAAGCGCCGTGGTCGAACTGGCCGAACAAGACGACATGGTCACCGCGCCGCGGCCGGCATGGCGTCCGACCTGCTCGGCATGCGCCTGAAGCGCGCCGGCAGCCTGTCGGGCCTGTGCGTGCAGACGGGCGAGATCCTGCGCTGCGACGATTCCGAACTCGACGACCGCGTGGATCGCGAAGCCTGCCGCCGCGTCGGCCTGCGCTCGATGCTGGTCATGCCGCTGCGCCACCTCGACACGACGGTGGGCGTGCTCAAGGTGATGTCGCCCGAAGTCGGCAAGTTCGGCGAGGCCGACATCCAGGTGCTGCAACTGATGTCCGAACTGATCGCGGCCGCCATGTTCCACGCGGCGCGCAGCGAAACCAACGAGCTTTACGTGCGCGCCACGCACGACGCGCTGACCGGCCTGCCGAACCGCGCGCTGTTCTACGACCGCCTGCGCCAGGCGGTGCAGACGGCCCAGCATTCGGAGGGCGCGCTCGGCATCCTGAACCTCGATCTTGACGGCCTGAAGCCGATCAACGATCACTACGGCCATCGCGCCGGCGACGCGGCGATCCGCGAGGCGGCCGCGCGCATCGCCCGCTCGGTGCGGCGCTCGGATACGGTCGCGCGCGTGGGCGGCGACGAATTCGGCGTGATCCTGCCCGGCATCGGCGGCCGCTCGGACGCGCAGAGCCAGAGCGAGCGGATGACCGAGATGGTCGCCGAGCCGTTCGAATTCGAGGGGCAGCAGCTCGATCTCGGCGTCAGTGTGGGCATCGCGATCCTGCCCGAGGACGGCGTGGAGATGACCGGCCTGATCGACCGCGCCGATCAGGCGATGTACGCCACCAAGCGGCAGCGCAAATCGGGCGGCGGCCAAGGCGAGCGCTGAGCGCGGGCGGGCGGCCCGCCGCCTGGCCCTTGGCCCGATCCGGCGCGGCGCATCGCGCGCCGCCATGTCATACGAATGCGCTGGCGCGCCGGCGGCGGCCGTGTCACCATCGCCGCACGATTGCGCGCCCGCGCGGTCGCCCGCCGAAGGAGCGAACATGGCATTCCCGACCGCCGTCAACAGCCAGATCACCGATTCCGTCACGCAGGCCAACGTCAAGGTGCTCGGCGACGCGCCGGCCATCGCGATGGGCAATCTGTTCCAGGCCACAGCCCAGGCGCTCGCCAACGCCGCGCACAACGCCACCAACAACCAGCAGCAAAGCTACGTGATCGCGCAGGCGTCCACCACGCAGGGCGTGGCCACGCTCTATTCGATCGACACGGCCTCGACCGGCATCGCGACGCATCAGTTGCTCGTCGTGCATCCGACGCACGGCATCTGAGCGCCCGCTCGTCCTCTCACCGCAGGAAACCCGACATGCCCCTGACTATCGCCGGCCGCCTGATCCGCACCGAATCTCAATTGTCCGAGGCCGCCCGGCTCACGCTCGCCCTGATCGACGGCGGCGCCGGCTGGCTCGCCTGGGCCGTCGCCGCGCCGGCCGCACGCTACGACTTTCCCGACGAAACGCAGTTCGTGGCCGCCGTGCAGCAAGGCCTGCACGCCGCGCCGCTGGCGCTGCTGCCCGCGCTCGGCCTGCTCGTGAACCCGATCAAGCTGCTGTCGCTCGGCGTCGACGACCTGCGCGTGCTGACCGCGGCCGAGGCGGCCGATGCCGGGCCCGACGCGGCTCGGAAGGGCGGCGGGGAGGGGAAGGGTGTGGGTGGGTGTGTAGAGCGTGGTGGGCGGGGGCTCATGACGA
>NZ_JAAGPF010000316.1 GCF_017104645.1 Burkholderia sp. Ac-20379 | reverse complement strand
CATCGCGCCGGAACCAACCGGCCCATGCCGGCGGGCGCGCGGCACGACGGCGCGCGCGGCGGTCCGCCTTGCGCGCGCCGACCTCGGCCTCAGTCCTCGCCGTACTCGTGGCGATCGCTCTTGCCGGGCGGCATGGGGTGATGCTCCTTGCCGTGCCACGACGCCGGATGCGGCGCATACGGGCTCTCCGTCGAGACGATCCGGTGCTGCTGCCAGTGGCGCGCGCCGGCCTCGTCGGCGGCGGCCGGCTTCGCTTGCACCACCACCGGCTCCGCATGACGCTTCGGCGCGTAGTCGCCCGCGTTCAGCACGTCGCGCGGCTCGGCGCCGAACGCGGCCTGCGCGGCTTCGGCGTTCTGTTTCTGGCGTTTCAGGAACGGGCAGCGGTCGTCGGCGGCCACGTTGGCGTCGTCGAGGAAGTACTGCTTCCATTCGAGGTTGCCCGGGTCGCCGTAGAAGCCGAGATCCGGGTGGGCCGAGATTTCGTCCCAGGTTTCGAGGCGCTTGCGCACCTGGTTGCGCGCCTCGCGGCCGATCACCTTGTTGGTGATGGTGTCGACGAACACGCTGCGCGGCTGGAACAGCAGCACCATGCCCGGGCCGAGGTTGCGGCTGTGGCGGGTGCGGAACGACGGGCACGCGCACACCACGAAGCACTCCACGCCCGCGAACGAGAATTCCCAGTCGCCATCCGACGGCGGCGGCTGCTGGTCGGCCTTCGGATCGGGATCGACGTCGTGCAGGTGCTGCAGGATCTGCCAGAAGTGCTTGTGATAATCGTCGTGCGAGAGCGGCTCGGCGTCCGGCTCGAAGAAGATCGCGATGTTGTTCTTGCGGTACTCGGGGCGCAGCGCGAGTTCGGCGAACGTCTGCATGGTGGCCGGCAGGTCGGCGATGTTCTTGCCGTTCACGAACGAATAGAACATCTCGCCGCGCTTCTCGGCGATGGTGCCGAAGAAGCACGGATACTCGGGGTGCATCACGCTCTTGCGCAGCGTCTCGTACGAGGCGTCGAGCCACGCGGGCGGGTTCGCCGCGGCGCCCAGCGCGCGGCCGTTGATGATGCGGCTCTTCCAATCGCCCGGATCAAAGCCTTCGCCGGGCGCCGCATCGGCTTGCGCCAACAGGTTGACCTTTTCCTCGGTTGAACTCATTTCATATCCTTGTTCGTCGCCCGCGCGGGCGAACGTGCCGGGCCGCGCGGAATGCGCGGCCCACCAGTCAAAGCAGGTTCCTGCCGGCGGCGCTCAGGCGGATGCGCCCGCGTTCGCCTTCGCCTCGAGTTCGGCGACCAGCGCCTGAACCCAGTCGTCCGGAATGATCGGCTGGTGATACGTGCACTCGCCCGACAGCACGGTCGACCCATGCAGGCGGCCGTCGGGAATCAGCACCTTGTCGCCCACGTTCATCTTCAACTGCATGCCGACGTTGCCCCAGAACAGCATCTGGCCTTCCTCGATGGTCACGAGGCGGTGGTCGTTGTGGACGTGCGTGGTCGAGCACATCTCGAACGGCTCGACGAAGGTTTCGCGGTCGATGCCCGGGCATTCGACGTCGATGCGATCGCTGATGCGGTGGGCGAACTTGATGTAATGGCGGATCGACGACAGCCACAGCAGCTGCTCGCCGAGATCCCAGCGCGCGCGCTCGCACAGGCGCTCGGCCGCGGCCACGCCTTGCACGGCCTGCTGATAGGCCGGCTGGCCGAACTTGTCGGCCACGGTTTCCAGCGCCTGCTGGAAGCGGGCCACCAGCGCGTCGGTGCGGCGCTCGAATTCGCCCGGCTCGCGGCCGGCCGGCGCCAGATGCGCGCAGGCGCGCTCGAGCGCGGCGCCGAACGCCAGCCACTCGGCTTCGGCCGCGTAGGCCGCGCCCACCAGGCCGAACGCGCGATCCGGGCGGCGGCCCAGCGCGTAGAGCAGGTTGGCCTTGGCCGTGCTGGTCGGCAGGTAGAACTGCCAGTACGCGTGCTGCTGGCGCGTCACGCCCACCGAGGCGGCGATCTTTTCGAGCAGCGCGTCCGACGGCAGATCGCCGTGCAGTTGCGGGCGCAATGCTTCCGGCAGCATGTCGAGGAAGCCGCTCGCGGTGGCGCGGGCCAGCGCGCGGCGCTTCGACGGCGCGAGCGCCCAGCGCTGCACGGTGATGAAGCGCAGGCCTTCCTGCAGGTAGTCGTTGCGCATCAGGCGCGCGAACGATTCGCTCCAGAACGCCGTTTCCGCCTCGATCAGGCGCTTCAGGCGCGCGGCCGCGGCGGCCGGCTCGGCCTCGACGGCCTGATCCTGCGCGAGGTATTCGAACGCATAGGCTTCGAGGAACGGGGCGATCTGCGCGCCGAACACCTGCACGTCGTCGCCGTAGAAGCCGCTGAAGTGTTGCCATTCGTCGATGTCGGCGCTGCGCGGCAGGCGCGCCACGCCCAGTTCGTAGATCGACAGCAGCGTGCGGCCCGAGGCCAGCGCCGGCAGGCGGCTCACGTTGTGCATGCGCACCGGCTTCTGGAACTTCAGGAATTCGAAATCTTCCGGGCGCAGCGGGCGGCGATGGAAATCGTCCTCCAGCAGCAGTTCGCTGACATGCGCGCTGCGGAACGCGTGCGCGGCGGAGAACTGCTTGATCAGTTCGACGTAGCGTTCGCTCTGGCCGGCGAACGGCGAGAAATCAAATAGCAAAGGCATGGCTTGCGACATGGCGAAGGTTCCTGTGAAGAGATCTCGGAAGCGCGCGGCCCGGCCGGGACGCCGGGGCGCGCGAGAAAAGGCCGGCAGCACCGGCTGGGAGCGTCGCGTGCGGCGAAGCGGCGCCGGTGCAAACGCGCAGGCAGCGCGACGGCGATGCCGGCGGCGCGCTGAAATCGGACGCCCGGCACGGCACGGCCAGGCAGGTTGAACGGACGGCATTCGGCATCGTCATGCTCACGTCAGCGACATTCATCGTTCCCTCCATGACCCGTTCGCGGCCGCGCCCAGGCATCGGGGCGCGGCCACACGAATCAGTTGCACAACCCGGCTTCGGCCCGAAGCGTGTCGTACGCGGGTAATTTATATAAATACAATGCAAATCGGAATGATTCGCATTCTTTGTTTCAATTTCACGACCACTTCGTGACCGCCGCTGTCGCGCATGTCCTGTCTTCCGGCATGCGCTCCCGGCCGGAGCCGGGGTCGAGGCCGGGGCGCGCGGAATGCCCCGGTTCGTCAGGATGCTGAAACGTCAGAAATCCGAACGAAGCGTCAGCATCACGTTGCGGCGATCGCCGAACACGCTGTAGAAGCGGCCCGGCGGACGGATGTAATAGCCGCGGTTGAAGATGTTGTTCAATTGCAGCGAGGCTTCCAGGTGCTTGTTGAAGCGATAGCCGAGCTGCGCGTTGAAGATCGCGTAGCCGCCCTCCTGGATGCCGCGCGAAATCCAGCTTTGCGCGAGCATGCCGCCGCCGATGTTCAGGCCGTTCAGCACGCCGCTCGTGAACTTGTAGTTCGTCCACAGCTTGAATAGATGCTTCGGATCCGTGCCGTCCGTCAGGTTCGCCGAGTCGTTCTCGAAGTTCGCCTGCAGGTAGGTATAGCCGGCATAGATGTTCCAGTTCGGCGTCGGCTGCCCGGTCACCTCGAATTCCACGCCTTCGTCGCGCGCGCGGCCGCCCGGGATCGAGCCGTTGGCGTGCAGCGGATCCGGATCCGAGATCGCACGATTGTTGTCGTTGATGCGGAACACGGCGGTGGTGGTCGACAGGCGGCCGCCCAGGAACGTGTTCTTCATGCCGATTTCATACTGCTCGCCCGAGCGCGGCGGCAGCAGCGCGCCGGTGTAGGTGGTGTCGGTCTGCGCGGCCAGGAAGCGCGAGTAGCTCGCGTAGGCGGTGGCCCACGGCGCGATGTCCCACACGATGCCGGCCGACGGCAGGAAGCGGTGATTGACCTGCGCGACCGTCTTCCAGTCCTGCCCGGCCGGAATCGCAGCCTGCGAGCGCTCCTGCAGGAACGCCTCGCGCGCGCCCAGCACGACCGTCACCGGGTCCGCCACCTTGATGCGCGCCTGCGCGTAGATGCCGTACTGCTCGAAGCGGTTGTTCGTGCTGCTCGTGTACGGCACGGCGACCTGGGGCACCGCATCGGCATTGAACGCGCTCCAGGTGCCGAGCACGCCCGGCCCCGGCGTGCTCTTGTAGCCGTAGGTCTGCGTGCTCGACTGCAGCGAGTAGTTCGCGCCGATCGTCAGTTGATGCTCGCGGCCGAACGCGTTGATCGGGCCGGACACGTGGGTGTCCGCGCCGAACCAGTCGAGGCCCGCGTGCTGGCGCTGATCGCCGAACAGCGCGTTGCCGTTGGCCAGCGCGAACGGGCCCGAGTAGGCGTAATACGATTTCAGCAGTTCGTGGCGGTAGAACAGCGTCGTGTCCGATTCCCAGCCGTTGCCGAACTTGTGCTTGAGATTCGCGTTGGTCTCGACCAGCGACGTGAACGCGCTGTTCCACGACGGGCTGAAGTTCTGCGACCACGAGCTCGGCACGGTGCCGATCAGCGCGTTGCGCGCCGCGTTCGGCACGCCGCCGATGCCGTAGTCGACGCCCGTCATCGAATACGTTTCGTAGCTCGCCGACAGCGACAGCGTGGTGCGCGGCGTGAAATCGATGTCGAGCGCGCCATACACCATCACTTCCTTGTTGCGCTCGCCGTCCAGCGACCGGTTGCCGTCGAGGCCCACCACCACGGCACGCCCGCGCACCGAACCGTCCCGGTTCAGCTTGCCGGTCACGTCGACCATCTGGCGGATGCCGCCGAACGAGCTGACCTGGGTTTCCGTGGCGAGATGGAATTCCTTCTGCGGCGCCTTGCGCACCAGGTTGACGGTGCCGCCCGGGTTGCCGAAGCCGTCCATCACGCCCGACGGCCCGCGCAGCACTTCCACGCGGTCGTACATGGCCAGATCGAACTGCTGCTGGTATTGCAGGCCGCTGATCAGCGAGACGCCGTCGAACTCGATGCCGAGCTGGTTGCCGCGCGCGCGGAAGTAGCCCGTGCCGTCGCCGTAATCGACCGAGGTCACGCCCGTCACGTAGCGCAGCGCTTCCTGGATCGTCGTGAGATTCTGGTCGTCCATCCGTTGCCGCGTCAGCACCGACACCGAGGCGGGCGTTTCCTTCAGCGGCACCGGCACCTTGCCGGCCACCGTGGCGCTGCGCGCCAGGTACGATCCGCTGTCCTCGGTGGTGGCGTCGGGCGCCGCCTTCACATGCACGGTCGGCAAGGCGGTGGAAGAAGCCGGCGCGTCGGCGCCGGTGGCGGATTGTGCGTGGGCGGCCCCGGCCCACATCGCGCACAGCGCGACCGCGGCGGCGACCGGCGTACGCCGGATCCGTACCACCCCAATGGTATTCGTGCGTCCCTCGCGGCACATCGGTTCGATCCAGTTGCTCATTTTTTCGTTACGTTATGCGTAATGTTTTTGATCCGCCGCCTTCCCGAGGCGCGGCGGACGCTCTCTCGTCACTGCACGGCACCGCGAGCCGACGCACCTGATTGCGCGCCGCCCCGCTGCCCGCCCGACCCGCCCCCCGGCTGATCGCACACGCGCCGGACACACCCTGCCGGCTACGCCCATGAATCACCGGCCACCGCAGCGACCGGGAAATTCACGGAACAAGATTCTAACCGATAATGATTCTCATTTTCATAATCGTTTGCAAAATTTTAGGGCTTTTCTCGTCGAATCCGCTGCCCACCGCCCCGCTCCGGAAAAATCGTCAAGGACTGCGATCGATCAGGTGGCCGAAGCTTGTCGATGCAGCATCAGCGCCACCAGATACGGCCCGCCGATCAGCGTGGCGACCAGCCCGGCCGGCATTTCCATCGGGAACGCAACCTGGCGCCCGAGCCATTCGGCGAGCCCCATCAGCAAGGCGCCGATCAGGGCCGCCACCATCATTTGGGTACGCGACTTGCGGGCGCCCGAGTAACGCGCGATATGCGGCGCGACGAGCCCCACGAACGACAGCGGCCCGACGATCAGCGTGGCGGCGGCGGCCAGGATCGCGGCCAGCACCAGCACCGTCGCGCGCGCACGCGATACCGGCACGCCGAGGCTCGCGGCGGTGGCCGCGCCGAGCCCGAGCGAATCGACCCAGCGGCCGAGCAAGGGCCCCAGCACGAGCGCCAGCACCGCGATCCCCGCCGCGGCATAGGCCGCGCTCGGCGGCACGTAATAGGTCGAGCCGAGGATGAAGTTCAGCATCAGGTCGCCACGCGAATCGCCGCTCGAAAGCAGCGCGCTGACGACCGCCTGGAACAGCGCGCTGATCGCCACGCCAACCAGCAGCATCCGCTCGGGCGCGAACTGCGCCCGCACCCCGAACCCCATCACGATGCCGAGCGTGACCAGCGATCCCGCGATGCAGCCGGCGAGCAGGATCGGCGGCGCCGGCGCGAGGCCGAGCAGCAGCACGGCCATGATGCCGAGCGCGCCGCCCGAGCTGACGCCGAGCAAATCGGGGCTGGCCATCGGGTTCGCTGTCACGCGCTGGATCAGCGTGCCGCTGACGGCCAGCAGCACGCCGGCCGACAGCGCGGCGACCAGGTGCGGAATGCGCCAGAACGCGAGCGCGGCGATCTGTGCCGAGCTGCGGATGTGCCAGCCGTCGACGCCGCGCGACACGCCCACGGCGAGCGCGATCACCAGCACCAGCGCCGCCAGCGCGAACGGCGCGCGACGCATCAACCGGCCATGCGGGATCGGCGCGGCCGCCGCCGCGTGCAGATCGGGCTGGCTGCGCAGGCGCGGCAGCATCCACAGCAGGAACGGCACGCCGACCAGCGAGGTAACGGTGCCGGTGGGCACCACGTGCGCGGAAAATACTTCGGATGACTGCACGATCCGCACGAGCGCGTCGGTCGCCCACAGCAGCGACGCGCCGATCGCGGGCGCCCAGACCAGCCGGGCGCCGAGCCGGCGCGCGCCGGCCAGGCGCGCAAGCATCGGGGCGGCCAGGCCGACGAACGCGATCACGCCGACCGACGACACCACGCACGCGGTCAGCACCAGCGCGATCAGCAACGCCGCGAAGCGCATGCGCTGCAGGCCGACGCCAAGGCTGGCCACCGTCGCATCGCCGGCCTCGAACACCGCAAAGGCGCGACGCAGCAGCACGGTGGCGGCCACGCAGAGCGCCAGCCCGATCGCGAGCCCGCGCGCCTCGCCCCAGCCGGTCTGGTCGAGCGCCCCGCCGCCCCAGATCATCAGGCCGCGCAGCAGTTGGAAGTGCGACAGCGCGATCGCGAGGCAGATCGCCCCGCAATACAGGTTGACCACCATCCCCGACAGGATCACCGACAACGAGGCCATGCGCTGCCGCGCCGCCAGCGCGAACACCACCAGCATCGCGAGCCCGCCGCCGGCGAACGCCACCGCGGTTCGGCCGAACGCGAGCCACGACGGCATCCACAGCGCCGCCACCATCAGCGCGAGATAGGCGCCGGGGAAGATGCCGAGCGTCAGCGGCTCGGCCAGCGGATTGCGCAGCACCTGCTGCGTCAGCGTGCCGGCCAGGCCGAGCGCGGCGCCGCACAGCAAGGTCATGGCGATCCGCGGCAGCAGGCTGTCGCGCACCAGCACCTGATGCAGATCGGTACGATCCGGTGCGACCAGCGTGGCCCAGAACGACGCGCCGCCCAGCTGCGCGTGAATCGCGAACGCCGACAGCACGAGCGCGAGCAGGCCGAAGCCGGCCACCATCGGAATCCGCAAGTCGCGGGCCGGTGCACCGCGTGCCGACGCGGCGAGATCATGCGACATGGCCGCCTCCCGCCTCGATCGCGCCGAGCGCCGCGTTCACCGCGACCACGAAACGCTGCATCGATACCAAGCCGCCATACGGCGCGATCACCGGCAGGCTTGCGACCCGTTGCTCGCGAACCGTCGGCAGCGCCCGCCAGATCGCATTCGATGCCAGCGCGGCGCGCGTCGGCGCGTCGATCGGCCCGACGATCAGCAGGCTCGCATCGGCCACCTCGACGAGCCGTTGCATCGGCACCAGCGCGAAGCCGCCGTCGGTCGGCCAGGCATCGCCGCCCGCGCGCGGATGCGCGGCATTGGTCACGCCGATGCGCGCCAGCATCTGGTCGAACAGGCTGCCGCGCCCGTAGACGCGCAGCCGCCGGTCGTCCACCAGTTCCGCCACCAGCACCGGCCGGGCCAGGCGCGCCGGCGTCGCGATCAGCGCGGCGCGCGTCGCATCGATCGACGCCTCGGTTCGCGCGGCCAGCGCCGCGGCCTCGGCCGGGCGTGCCAGCCGCGCGCCGAGCTCGGCGGTTTCGGCGCACAACGCGCGATATGGATCCGGCGCGCGACGATACATGCCGAGCGTCAGGGTGGGCGCGATCCGCTCGTACCAGCCGCGCGCCGCCGCGTGGCCGGGCGTGATCAGCATCAGGTCCGGATGCAGCGCCTGCAGGATCTCGAAGTTCGGCTGGTACAGCAGGCCGAGATTCGCCACGCCCTGCGGCAGCGGCGGCGCGACGATCGTGCGCCGGTACCAGTCCGGCAACGACATGCCCACCGGCACGACGCCGAGCGCCAGCAACATCTCGCCAAGCTCCCAGCTCATCACCACGATCCGGCCCGGCACCGGCCCCGTGGCCGGCGCGGGCGCAGGCA
>NZ_JAAGPF010000315.1 GCF_017104645.1 Burkholderia sp. Ac-20379 | reverse complement strand
AACTGCAGGCGCCGGCCGTGCAGCCGGCCGTTCAGCAGGTGCAAACCGCGCCGCAAGCGCTGCCGGCGCTCGCGCCGCAACAGGCGCAACAGGCGCAACAGCCCCAGCCGCAAGCCGCCGTTCAACCTCCGGCGCAACCTGCGATCGCGCCGGCGCCGCCGCCCGCGCCGGTCGCGGCAGCCGAGCAGCCTCGCCGGCCCGCACGCATCTACACCCGTGCCTCGGACATCGGTTCGACCACGGAATCCTGGCTCGAACTGCAACGCAGCAACCGCGCCGCGTCGGATAACCCGCATCCGTTCGAGGGGGCCGCTGCATCCTACGCCTATCAGCGCTACCTGAATTCGTTCGGTACGCAGATTCCGACGTGGTTCGGCTCGTCGCAGCGCGCATCGGGAAGCAGCGGCAGCAGCGGCTCGTCGTCCGGCAGCGGGCAGTCGCAATAATCGTCGAGGTTCATCATGAGATCCGCTCAACCCCGTCGCCCCGGCCGCCAGGCCGATATCGGCACGAAGCCCGGTGTGCTCGCGGGCCGGCGCCGGGAGCGCGGCTCGTTCGCGATGATGACGGTCATCTTCATGACGGCAGCCATCGCGATCCTCGGCATGATCGACGTCGGCAACGTGTTCTTCCAGCGCCGCGACATGCAGCGGATCGCCGACATGGCCGCGATGGCGGGCGTGCAGCGCGTGGACAACACGTGCTCGATGTCGCCGGGCGCGGCCACGCTGAGCGCCACCACCAACGGCCTGAACGCCGGCAACGGCGACACCATCACGATCAATTGCGGGCGCTGGGATCCGACGTACTATCCCGGCCCGAGCTACTACTCGGCCGGCGCGAGCGCCGGTGCGTCGGGCGACGTCAACGCGCGCCAGTGGAATGCCGTGCAGGTGAAGGTCACGCGCACGGTGCCGTACTTCTTCCTCGGCCCGTCGCGCACCGTGCAGGCCAGCTCGACGGCGCGCGCCACGGCGATCGACGTGTTCTCGGTCGGCGCGACGCTCGCCCAGCTTGGCGGCACCAGTTGCTCCGGCACGCCGGCGTCGTCGACCGCGAATCCGGGGCTCGTCAACGGTTTGCTGAGCGGGCTGCTCGGATCCGCGTCGGGGCTCAACCTGAGCCTCGTGTCGTATCAGGCGCTGGCCTGCACCAACGTGCGGCTCGCCGATCTGGCCACCGCGGCGGGCGTCGGCACGATCAGCCAGTTGCTGGCGCTGAAGCTGTCGCTGTCGCAGTTCCTGAGCCTCGTGGCCAATGCCGCCCAGCAGACGAGTGTCGCGAACGCGAACCTGCAGGCCAGCCTCGGCGCGCTCCAGGCGCTGGTCAAGGCGAACGTGAACGGCGGCAACGTCAACCTGGGCGGCGCGAACGGCCTGTTGAACGTCGCGCTGGCCGATACGCAATCGGCGGCCACGGCCACCGTCAATCTGCTCGACCTGATCATGGTGGGCGCCGAGGTCGCCAACTCGAACAACGCGGTGGCCGTCAACGTGCCGTCGGTGAATCTGAGCGGGCTGACCGGCACGCAGTTGCAAGTGCAGATCATCAGCCCGCCGACGATCGGCATCGGCGAGGGCGGCATCAATCCGGCCACGGGGACGTGGCGCACCACGGCGTCGACGGCGGCGGTGGGGTTGTATCTGGTGGTCGATCTCGGCACCGATTCGAAACTCGGACAGATCCTGCAACTGGTCGGCGTCAATTTTCATGTGAGCTTGCCGATCTACGTACAAGTGGGCACTGGCACAGCCGTGCTCAATTCAACGCAATGCGGGTCGACATTGGCCACGAGTACAGCGACGATCACGGCGACCCCCGGGGTGGCGAACCTCTGCATCGGTACGCCACCGCTCAACGCCAACGGAATGATCAGCCTGTCATCAACCTATAGCTGCAAATCGCCCGCGACCATCATCGATGCCAATGTGTCGCTGTTGAACCTGATTGGTCTGGCGCATCTGACCGCAAGTATCTCGAATGTCTCGGTGCAGGTGCAGGGGGCGCCGCAGACACATGTGTTTTCGGGCCAGACAGGTACCGACGCCGATTACTGGACCTCGAATTCCAATGCCTTGGGCTCGGCGCTGGCCAATGCATTGGTTCAGCTTTCGGGCGCGAAAATTTCAGCCAACTTATCGTTGTTGGGCATACCACTTGGCATTGCTTCGGGCTTCGTCTCGGAATTGCTCAGTTTCGTCACGTCGCTGCTCGGCCCGATCCTGCAGTCGCTCGACGCCATTATTGTTCCGCTGCTGAACCTGCTCGGCGTGCAGGTGGGCGCGGCCACCGTCCACCATATGTCGCTGACCTGCGGCGTGTCCCAGACGGTCTACTGAACGCATTGACTGGTATCCGATGAGAAATTCACCTGCAATCGAGGGGCTCGACCTCTACGTCTGGGAGGGCAAGGCGGACATCGTCGACCGTGTCGCGCGCTGCATGGCCAGTTTCGACGTGGAAGTGATCCGCGCCGACAACGTGGTTCTGTCGGCCGAGCGCGCGGCGGCGCGTCCGTCGCTGGCGATCATCAGCGTCAGCATGATCGAGAGCGGCGCCGCCTTCCTCAGCGAATGGCAGGCCAATATCGGCATGCCGGTGGTCTGGGTGGGCGCGGCGCGCGGCGGCGGCGCCGACGCGGCGTCGTATCCGCCCGAGTATTCGCACATCCTGCCGCTCGATTTCACCTGCGCCGAGTTGCGCGGGCTGGTGTCGAAGCTGGTCGCGCAGTTGCGCGCGCATGCCGCGCAAACCTCCGCGCCGGCCATGCTGGTCGCGCATTCCGAACCGATGCAGGCGCTGCTGCAGGAAGTCGACACGTTCGCCGACTGCGACACCAACGTGCTGCTGCACGGCGAAACCGGCGTCGGCAAGGAGCGCATCGCCCAGTTGCTGCACGAAAAGCATTCGCGCTACCGCCACGGCGAATTCGTGCCGGTCAACTGCGGCGCGATTCCGGACGGGCTGTTCGAATCGCTGTTCTTCGGCCATGCGAAAGGATCGTTCACGGGCGCCGTGGTCGCGCACAAGGGCTATTTCGAGCAGGCGGCGGGCGGCACGCTGTTCCTCGACGAAGTCGGCGACCTGCCGCTCTACCAGCAGGTCAAGCTGCTGCGCGTGCTGGAAGACGGCACGGTGCTGCGGGTCGGCGCGGTGGCGCCGCTCAAGGTCGATTTCCGGCTCGTCGCGGCCAGCAACAAGAAGCTGCCGCAGCTCGTGAAGGAGGGCGCGTTTCGCGCCGACCTGTATTACCGGCTCGCCGTGATCGAGCTCGGCATTCCATCTCTCGAGGAGCGCGGCGCCGTCGACAAGATCGCGCTGTTCAAGTCGTTCGTGGCCGAAGTGGTGGGGGAGAACCGCCTGGCCGCGCTGCCCGATCTGCCTTACTGGCTGGCCGATGCGGTGGCCGACACCTATTTCCCCGGCAACGTCCGCGAACTGCGCAACCTGGCCGAACGGGTGGGCGTGACGGTGCGGCAAACGGGCGCCTGGGATGCGGCGCGGCTGCAACGCCTGGTGGCCCATGCGCGTGCGGCGCAGCCGGTGCCGGCCGAGAGCGTGGCCGAGGTTTACGTCGACCGCAGCAAGTGGGATATGAGTGAGCGCAACAAAGTCATTGCCGCGCTTGACGCGAACGGCTGGCGCCGCCAGGATACCGCCCAACACCTTGGAATCAGCCGAAAAGTGTTGTGGGAAAAGATGCGGAAATACCAGATTTTCGACGAAGAGCCCGAAGCGCGCGAAAGTGAGGGATAATGCGAAAATTGCGGTCAGAAATACAACTAATCTGTGCAGGATTCTCTACATGAGCCATAAACGGGTTTTGGGGCGCGCATTTATTGCTGGATTGTTGGTGGCAGGGGGGCTTCAAGCCGTACAGGCGCAGGGTTTGGCGGGTAGTGACGACGCCGCACCGGTGGCGTCTTCGCGCGGTGGTGTCGTGAATTCAGCGCCGGCTGCGCCGAGCGCATTGCCGCCCGCATCCGCTGGCGCGCAACCGTCGTCCGCGGCCGCCGATGGCGCCACGCAAAGCACGGTCGACGAACTGCAGCAGCAGATCCAGGCCCACTCGCTGACCGAAATGCGCACGGCGTACAACGGCAGCTATGGCGCCAGCCTGTTGTTCAGCATCAAGGATTCGACGTACTACGTCGCCTTGTTTCAGCAAAAGGCGTTTTGGCGCGTGATCAAGACGACGAACGAAGCACGCGCCGAAGCCGTGTTCCGCGATTTCTCGAAGCAGGCCGAGTCGCTGTCCGGCACGGAATTGCAGGCCGCTCGCCTCGAAGCGCAGAAATCGCAGACAGACAAGCAGATCGCCGTGGTGCAGGATCGCGCGAACCGCCTGCAGGCCGATTTGCAGATCGCCCGCGAGCAGCAAGTGGCCGTCAACAATCGCCAGAAGGCGACGCGCAGCGAAGCGGCATCCCTGCAATCGCAGCGCGATGCATTGCAGGCTCAACTGCGCCAGTTGCAGATGCAGGTGCGGTCGCTGCAGCGTCAGGCCGACGCCGGGTTGCCGGGCAACCAGTAAGGTTTTTGCGGGCCGGATGAAAAACGGGCAAGCCGAAAGGCTTGCCCGTTTTGCGTTTACCTGCCGCGCTTATTCGCCGCTGCCGCTGCCGCCGCCGCTGCCGCCGCCCGTAGTGCGCACCGGCGCGCTGCCCGATGCCGCGCCGCCCGGCGGCACGACGCGCAGCACCTGGCCGACTTCGATCGCATCAGGGTTCGCGATGCCATTCCAGCGCGCGAGGTTCGAGACCGGTTGGCGGTTCGCGCGGGCGATCTTCGACAGCGTGTCGCCGCGCTCGACGCGGTAGAAGCCGGGGCCGACCGGCGCGGAACCGCACGCGGCCAGGACAACGGCAAGTGAAGCGAGGACGAACCCTCGGGCGGCTTTGACCAACATGGAACCTCGCAAGACGCCGCGGCGCGGGGCGCGGCGGCGGGATACAAAAGCGGGGATTTTACCGGGTTCGCGGGGCGCGCCGCCGATTTGCGGGCTCGATCGCCGCGCGAGACGTGCGCGGCGTCATGGCAGGGCCACGGAGCGGGCGGCGCGGAGGGCGGCAGGCTCCGCCTGACGCCTGGCCGCGCGCCGTGTTGTTCAGCCGAGCGTCGCGACGCTGATGCGCAACGAGGCTGTTTCCGTCGCGCCGGGCGCGAGCATGCGCAGGCCGAGGCCGTTGTGGATCGCGTCGGGCAGGCCGAGCCACGGTTCCACGCAATAGAAATCCGATTCCGGCTTTTCGGTCCAGGTCGTCACCGTGTACCACTCGACCGAGCCGGGGCGGTTCAGGTCGATGTCGATGCGGCGGTTGCGGCCCGGCATCGTGATGCGCAGCGGGCGGGCCGGCACGCCTTCGAGGCAGTGGAAGCGGTCGAGGATGCGCGCCTCGTCGAGCGTGTAGCGCGGCTCGCCGGCCACCGGCGCGCTGATCGAGCCGTCCGCTTGCTGGAAGCGGCGCTGCGTCGGCGGCAGGTCGAGCGAGGTTTGCGCGCGCTCGCCGTGCGGCAGCGCGAAGTAGAAGTGATGGCCCGCGTAGTAGGGCAGCGGTTCGTCGCCGAGGTTGCGGGTGGTCAGTTCGACGTCGAGCGTGTTCGCGTCGGCGAACTGGTAGCGCGCGTCGAAGCGGAACGCGAACGGGTAGCCGCCGCGCGTCGCGTCGCTCGATTCGAGCGTCATGTCGATGCCGCGGCCGTCCGCGTCCACATGCGCCGCGAACGGCAGGTCGCGCGCGAAGCCGTGCATCGGCAGGTCGCGCACCACGCCCTGCGCATCGCGCCAGCGGCCGATCGTGTCGCCGACGCGATGCCGGCCCAGAAACGGGAACAGCAGCGGGTTGCCGCCGCGCACCTTGGCCGGCGCGCTCCAGTCGGCCTGCTCGGGCCAGAAGATGACCGGCTCGCCATCGATGTCCCACGACAGGAGACGGCCGCCGGCTTGCGGTGCGACGCGCAGCCGCGACGGGCCGTCGACGAGTTCGATGATGTCCTGCTGTTGGAAGAGGGGCATGGTGTCCTTCGGTCGGCGTCAACACAACGGGCGGACAGCATAGCGGACGTCACGCGCTTGCGCGAGGGGAACGCCGCCGCGAACGGCGGCGCGGCGACGGCAGAAATCGGGAAAACTTGCCTAGGGGAAACCCATGTGGGGAAATTGCGGGTGGCAGTCTGTCGGTTTGACCGCATAATTGCGCTGACAGGTTACTTTTCGTTACACCGGTGTTGAATCAGGAGTCGGCAGCATGGATCTGGCAATGGCAATGGGAATCGCTCTGTTCGGGATGTTCACAGGCAGCACGCTGCTGTTTTTCTACCAGCTCGGCCGCTGACGCCGAAACCGCCGCGGGCTCCGCCCCGCGGTGCATCCAGGCCCGCCGTCCTAGGGATCGCGGGCCGTTTTGTTTCTGGGAACATTTCAATTTCCTGACGGTTTCCCGGTTCTGTCGATGAAAGCGGCGAAGTGCGGCCAACCGACTTGGCGCACGGAATGCTGCTGTGCATAATCGGTGCGCTGCCGGATTGTCCATCCGGTGTACCGAGCGCTGTTCCCATTCATCATCGACAAAAGGACCGACGCGTGAGCCTCTGGTTTCTGGTATTTCTGAGCGTCCTGCAGGGCGTGACCGAACTCTTCCCCGTCAGCAGCCTGGGTCACACGCTGCTGATGCCCGCGCTGATCGGCATGCATATCGACAAGCATGCGCCGCAACTGTTGCCCTTCCTGGTTGCACTGCACCTTGGCACCGCGCTCGCGCTGCTCTGGTATTTCCGCGCGCGCTGGTGCGCGCTGGTGCGCGGTTTCTTCGCTTCGTTCGGCGGCCGTCCCAACGACGACGCGCACATGATGTGGGCGCTGATCATCGGCACGATTCCGGCCGGGCTCGTTGGGCTGCTGCTCGAGAAGAAGATCGAGCATGTGTTTCACGATCTGCGGATCGTGGCCGCGGCGCTGATCGTCAACGGCATCTTGTTGTGGTTCGGCGATCGGTTGCAGCGTTCGCGCGCGCATCAGGCGCCCGAGAAGCTCAGCTTCGGCAAGGCGTTTTTCGTCGGGCTGGCGCAGGTGGGGGCGCTGATCCCCGGCTTTTCGCGCAGCGGGCTGACGATGATCGCCGGCAGCGCCGCCGGGCTGACGACCGAGAAGGCCGCCGAGTTTTCGTTCCTGCTCGGCACGCCGATCATCCTGGCCGCCGGCGTGCTCGAACTGCCGAAGCTGTTCCACGCGCCGGATCAACTGGCCGACGCGGCGCTGGGCGGCGTGCTGACGGCGATTGCCGCGTATCTGAGCATCCGCTTCCTGATGCGCTATTTCGAAGGGCGCGGGCGTCTCGCGTCGTTCGGCGTGTATTGCGTGCTGGCGGGGCTGTTCTGCCTCGGCTGGTTCGCGTTCCATGCGCAGCCGGTCTGATTCGACCGTGCCCCGTTTGCGCTGGCTGAGCGTTGGCGATCGGGTATAATCTTTGGCTCGGAATTCTTCGGGGGCGCTGTTGGCGCTTCGTGCGAGGGTTCCGGTCCGATGTGGCGAGCGGGGCGTTCCGTTCGTTGCTTCGCTTCTTTCTGGCGGCGCCGGTGTCGGCGCCGCCTGTCTCATGACCGCCCTTAGCTCAGACGGATAGAGCAACGGCCTTCTAAGCCGTAGGTCACACGTTCGAATCGTGTAGGGCGGGCCAGTCAAATCAATCGCTTAGTGTAAATTTTGTCGGCAGTTCTAGTTCGGGTGAATATCGTGTAGGCGTCGTGTAAGTGTTCGCGGTCTATCTCGATCGAACTTGATCAATGCGAAACGCTACCCTACCTCTTGAATTCGGTTATGGTCGCCTGTCGTCGTCTCTAAGGGGTGCAAGCGCTGCAGGATCCTGCGTCCCCCAGCAAGTGATTGCCGTGCTGAAGAGATAAAATCCAGCCGCGACAGTGGACGTGAACAGACTCGTGGCCGCATGTGAAACGAGGTATCGAGTGACTGAAAACAGAACACCGCAAGAGATCATCGACTTCTCCGTGAAGTTGCATGAGACCTTGCGTAGCTACTTGGTGATGGAAAGCTGGACTCCGTTGATGGGGGCGCTTCTCTTGTCAGGGGTACAACCTCCGGTGGGCTGTACGGAATTGTAATGACTCAGCCAAACCTGCACAGGTTAAGCGGCTAAAGCAAATGCCTCGGCCGGGGGCTTCATCTTCAACGATTGATGCGGTCGCCGGTGGTTGTAGAACCGAATCCAGTCGGCGACGGCGCGGCTCGCATGCTGCAGCGACTCGAAGCGTTGCCGGTGCACGCATTGCTCCTTCAACGTTCTGATCACCCGCTCGACCATGCCGTTTTGCTGCGGGCAATGCGGCGTAATGAACGCCTGCTTCAGGCCGTAATCGCGCACCAGCTTCGTGTACGTTCGGCTCGTGAAAACCAGACCGTTGTCGCTCCTCAACAGGAATGGCGTCGATACCCGACCCAGCGTGCCGAACCTGGCAATCAACGCGTGCTCCAGCGCGCTGGTCGCAGTCGTCGCCTTGCCGCTTCGAGACAGGTGCTAGCCCAGCAACTCGCGCGTGTAGCAATCGATGACCAAGGCCAAGGTTGCCCAGCCATCTCGTCCTGCCCAGACGCGGCACATGTCGGTCGACCAGCGCTCGTTTGGCTTACGCGCAACCGATGGCATCGATTGCACCCGTGGCCGAAAGCCAACTGGCCGCTTGCGCACTTGCCAGCCCATCAACTGGAACACACGTTGCACCGTGTGGACTGCCCAGAGCACACTAGACACGCCTGACCCTCACGCCGCGGCTTGTTCAAAGGCCTCGGGACTCAGGCCGCCAAGATGACTATGGCGACGGGTTCGATTGTAAAAGACCTCGATGTAGTC
>NZ_JAAGPF010000314.1 GCF_017104645.1 Burkholderia sp. Ac-20379 | reverse complement strand
GGCCAGCGCCAGCGCGCCGATGAGCCGCCGGGCGGCGGCACGTCGAATCATCTTCATCGCGGCGCCCCGATCAGAACTTGTGGCGCAGGCCGACGCGCACGGCGAGCTGGCTCGTCGCGCCGCTGCCCGAACTGCCGATGAAGCTCGCGCTCGAACCGATCTCGGCCTGCACCGGCACCACGCGGCCGCCGATCGTGTTGCTGCCCGAGGCGCGCTGGTAGATGCCCACCAGGTACACGTCGGTGCGCTTGGACAGCGCGTAGTCCACCGCGCTGTTGAACTGGTTCCAGTGGCCGGCGAAGCCGCCCGTCAATTCCTGGAACGTGTAGCCGATGCCGACGTTCAGCGCGGTCGTGAAGCCGTACTTGCCGCCGATTTCGTAGTTGTTCATCGTCGAGGCGCGGCCCGCCACCGGCACGAAGCGCGTGTGCGTCCAGTTGCCCCACACGGTGCCCGCGCCGATCAGGTAGCGCGCGCCGATGCCGAGCGTTTCGAGGTCGCGCAGGCCGCCGGTGTTGACGTTCGCGGCGCTCACGCTGAACGCCGGCGTCGCGCCGTTCGGGAAGCGGATGTTGGTGTACGCGGCGCCGGCCGAGAACGGCCCCTGCGCATAGTTCAGGCCGAAGCTGTAGGTGCTCGACGCGCCCTGCGTGGTGACCGCGCCCGCCGTGGTGGTCGGCCGGCCGGCGAACGCGCCGGCCTGATTCGAGAAGCCGTACAACGCGCCGAACGTGAAGCCCGCGAAGTTCGCGCTGTTGAACTTCACCGAGTTGTTGATGCGGCTCGACGTGAGCTGGTCGAGGTCGTTGATGTGGAAGGCGTAATTGCCCGCGACCGTCTGGTTGCCCATCGTGTAGTTGCCGCCGATGTACTCGGTCGACAGCGAATACTGACGGCCGAACGACAGCGAACCGACATTCGCCTTCGACAGGCCGATCGACGCCTGACGGCCGAACAGCGCGCCGCCCTGGCCGAGCGTGCCGTCGCCCGAGCTGAAGCCGCTTTCGAGCACGAAGATCGCCTTGAGGCCCGAACCGAGATCCTCGCTGCCGCGAATGCCCCAGCGGCTGCCCTGCGCGACGCCGTCGCCGAACTTGACCAGGCTCTTGCTGCCGGTGGCCGTGGCGGCGTGATTCACGTACGTGACGCCGGAATCGATCAGGCCGTAGAGCGTCACGCTGCTTTGGGCGTGCGCGGTCGCACCGATGCATCCGAGCAGGACGGCGGCGGTCTTCTTCATGTGGTTTTCCTTTCTGATTATCGTGCGGGGCGGTTCGCCGCATGAGGCCCGAGCGGCGTGGTCTTCGTCGCGGGCAACACACGTCGTCGCTCGTGCGGGAGCGATCCAGCGCGCGTGAAACCTGTGGTGGCGCGTTATGGCTGGCGAAATATAGCGATCTGTCACACCGGCGTAAAGACGCCGTGAGCGGCAACGTCGATCAAATGCAACGCTTTCCGAATACAGTTCGCGGCACGTCCGGGCAACACAGTTGCGGGGCGTTGCGCAGCGGTATTCACCCATGCGAAGCGGGGGCCGATGCCTGCCGGCATGGCCCCCGCTGATTGCACGGATTCCGGCGCGCATTCGTTGCGCGCGAAACTTTCGTTATGCCGTCGCCGATACCCGCGGACGGCTGACGATCTGGTTATCGCCGCCTTGCACGAGCGCGGTCAGCACGATGTCGAACTGGATCGAGCGATACGCGTCGGCCTTCATGCCGAGCGCCTCGCCGCCGGTTTTCTCGACGACATGCGGAATCAGCTCCTCGCGCGTGGCGTACGCGAAGTCATCCCAGATCAGCGGATCGCCCTCGATGTTGAACTGCGTGGTCAGCTTGCGGTGGCGCGGGCTCGTCACGAAGAAGTGGACGTGCGCGGGGCGGTTGCCGTGGCGGCCCAGCGCGTTCAGCAACTGCTGCGTCGCGCCGTGCGGCGGGCAGCCGTAGCCCACCGGCATCAGCGTGTGGAACACGTACTTGCCGTCGGCGCCGGTGCGCACCGCGCCGCGCAGGTTGAATTCGCTCTGCGCCACCGTCGGATCGAAATGCGAATAGAAGCCCTTCGAGTTCGCGTGCCAGCATTCGACGATCGCGCCGGCCACCGGCGCGCCGTCCGGCCCGGTCACGGTGCCGTGGATCGCGAGCGGGCCGGCTTCCGGATCGGCGTCGAGATCGATCCGGCTCAGGCCGTCGCGCACCGGCGCGCCGGCCACGTACAGCGGCCCCTCGATGGTGCGCGGCGTGCCGCCCGCGAGGCCGGCCTGCCGGTCGGCGGCGTCCATGCGGACGTCGAGATACTTTTCGAGGCCGAGGCCCGCCGCCAGCAGCGCCGCCTCGCCGTCCTGCCCGAGCTTGTTCAGATAGGTGATGCCGGCCCAGACTTCGTCGGGCGTGATGTCCAGTTCGTCGATCGCCTTGAACAGATCGCCGAGCAGCCGGTGCACGATCTGCTGCGTGCGCGCGTCGCCGCTGCCGGTGCCCTTGCCGCCGTCGAGGTTGGAGGCGGCCTTCAGCAGGGTCTGGACTTCCGCGGTGTCGAAAACGTGGGGGTTCATGATGCGTGTCTCCATTTTGGTCGTGGGGAAATCGGGCGCGCCGCCGCGCGTCAGGCGTCGTTCTCGCGCACGGACGACGGGTGGCGGCACAACGGCGTCACCGCGATCGTCATGTAAGGGAACAGCGGCAGGCCCATCAGGATCTCGTGCAGCTCGGCGTTGCTCTCGACGTCGAACACGCTGACGTTGGCGTACTCGCCCACCAGCCGCCAGATATGCCGCCATTTGCCGCTGCGCTGCAGATCCTGCGAATAGGCCATCTCGCGCAGCTTGATCGCGTTGAATTGCTCGGCCGGCATGTCGGCCGGCGGCTTCACATCCATGCGTACGTGGAAAAGCATCGTCTCGTTCCTGTGGGAGGGTGCGGAAAAATCAGCGCGTGACCTTGATCAGCCCGTCGCGCGTGAAGCGTTTCACCTTCGCCTCGTCGAGCGCGATGCCGAGGCCGGGGCCATCGGGCACGGTCAGTTCGAAATCGCTGTAGTCGAGCGGCGTGGCGAGAATCTCCTCGGTGATCAGCAGCGGGCCGAACAGCTCGGTGCCCCATTGCAGGTTCGCGAAGCTCGCGAACAAATGCGCCGAGGCCACCGTGCTGAACGCGCCTTCGAGCATGGTGCCGCCGTACAGTTCGATGCCGGCCGCATCCGCGATCGCGGCCACGCGCTGCGCCGCGAACAGCCCGCCGCTCTGCTCGATCTTGATCGCGAACACGTCCGCGCCGCCCTGCTTCGCGATCTCGAACGCGCTCTCGGGGCCTTGCAGGATCTCGTCGGCCATCAGCGCCACCGGGAAGCGGCGCATCAGCCGCGCCAGCGCGGCGGGGCTGGCCACCGGCTGCTCCACGAGTTCGCAGCCGGCGTCGGCCAGCGCGGGAATCGCGCGCGCCGCCTGCGTCTCGCTCCAGGCCATGTTGACGTCCACCCGCACCGAGGCGCGCTCGCCGAGCGCCTGCTTGATCGCGGCCACGTGGCGGATGTCGGCGTCGAGCGGCTTCGCGCCGATCTTCAGCTTGAAGATGCGGTGCCGGCGCGCGGCCAGCATCCGCTCGGCCTCGTCGATATCCTTGGCGGTATCGCCCGACGCGAGCGTCCAGGCCACCGGCACGCGCTCGCGACGCCGGCCGCCGAGCAATTCGCTGACCGGCACGCCGAGCCGCTTGCCGTGCGCGTCGAGCAGCGCTGTTTCCAGCGCGCTCTTGGCGAAGTGATTGAGTTTGACGAGCTTGCCGAGGTGCGCCATCAGCGCCTGGATGCGCGTGGCGTCGCGGCCGATCATGGCGGGCGCGAAGTAGGCATCGATCGCGAGCTTCATCGCCTCGGGGCTTTCCGGCCCGTAGGCCATGCCGGCGATCGTCGCGCCCTCGCCGATGCCCACCACGCCGTCGCTGCACACCACCTTCACGAGCATCAGGGTCTGCCCGTACATGGTGGCGACCGACAGCTTGTGCGGGCGCAGCGTGGGCAGATCGACAAGGGAGGTTTCGACGCGTTCGACGGTCACGGAAGTCATGGCGGATCAGGCGGAAGGAAAGTGCAATGAGCGATTTATACGGCTCGGCACGCCGCATCGTCCAACACCTTTTTTATCCCGTTCGATACCTTTAAGATATGGAACCGCGTTTTCCCGCACCGGGCCGCGAGGCCCGCACGCCGCCATGGATCTCCGTCAACTCCGTTATTTCGTCGCCGTCGCGCGCGAGCGCAACTTCACGCGCGCCGCCGCGCAGCTCCATATCGCGCAGCCGCCGCTGAGCCGGCAGATCCAGTTGCTGGAGGAGGAGCTCGGCGTGCAACTGCTGATCCGCAACAGCCGGCCGGTGCAGCTGACCGACGCGGGGCGGCTGTTCCACGAGCAGGCGATCCAGTTGCTCGGGCGCGCCGAGCAACTGCAGGCGGCCACGCGGCGCGTGGGGCTGCAGCAGCGCAGCGTGCTGTCGATCGGGTTCGTCGCCTCGACGCTCTATGGCGGGCTGCCGCAGGTGCTGCAGAAGCTGCGCGCCCGCGCGCCGGAGCTCGATATTCAGATGGTGGAATTGATGTCGATCGAACAGGTGGCGGCGCTGAAGGCCGGCCGCATCGACATCGGGTTCGGCCGCGTGCCGCACAGCGATCCGAGCGTGGCGGGCGCGGTGATCCTGGAGGAACGGCTGGCGGTGGCGCTGCCGCGCGCCTCGCCGATGGCCGGCAGCGCGGAGCCGATGCCGATCGCGCAACTGGCCGGGCAGCGGCTGATCGTGTATCCGAAGGAACCGCGGCCCGGCTTCGCGGATCAGGTGCTCAGCGCCGTGCATGGGCACGGCGTGGCCCCGAGCGAGGTGCTCGAGGTGCGCGAGATTCAGACGGCGCTGGGGCTGGTGGCGGCCGAGTTCGGCGTGTGCGTGATTCCGCAATCGGCCTGCCAGATGCGTCACGACGTGCATTACCGCCTGATCGACGACGCGCGCGTGACCTCGCCCGTCATCCTCAATCACCGCCTGAACGACAACTCGCGCTATCTCGAGCTGGTCAAGCAGTTGATCGCGGACGTCTATCGCTAGAGCGTCCGCGCGGGCCGCGCGCTCAGTCGCGCGTCGAGCCCTTGGCCGGCCGTCCGGCCCAATACCCGGCCAGCAGCGAACCCGAGAGGTTGTGCCACACCGAGAACAGCGCGCCCGGCAGCGCGGCGATCGGCGTGAAATACAGCTTGCCGAGCGTGGCGGCGAGGCCCGAGTTCTGCATGCCGACCTCGATCGCGAGCGTGCGGCACACGGCCTCGTCGAAGCCGAGCAGGCGCCCGCCCCAGTAGCCGCCGAGCAGGCCGACGGCGTTGTGCAGCACCACGCCCACCATCACGATCATGCCCACCGACGCGATGCTGTTGCGCGTGCCGGCCACCACCGCCGAGATGATCAGCAGGATCGCCACCATCGACAGCACCGGCAGATACGGCTCGATCGCGTTCACCGCGCGGCGGAACAGGTGGTTGACGATCAGGCCCACCACGATCGGCAGCGCGACGATCTGCAGGATGCTCATCAGCATGCCGTGCACGTCGACGGCGATCGACGCGTCCACGTAAAGGCGCGTGAGCAGCGGCGTGGCGAACACGCCCACCAGCGTCGACAGCGCGCTGATCGTGACCGACAGCGCCACGTCGCCGCGCGCCAGATAGATCATCACGTTCGAGGCGGTGCCGCTCGCCACGCTGCCCACCAGCACCATGCCGGCGGTCAGGTCGGGCGGCATGCGCAGGAGCTTGGCGAGCGCCCAGGCGGCCAGCGGCATCACGAGGTAGTGCAGCACGATGCCGGCGATCACCGGCGCGGGGCGCGTAAACACGCGGCGGAAATCGGCGATCGAGAGCGTGACGCCCATCGACAGCATGATCAGCGTGAGCAGCGTGGTGACGTGCGGCGCGACCGGCGTGAAGGTGGCCGGCGAAAAATACGCGGCGAGCGAGATCAGCACCGCCCACAGCGGAAAGAGTCGGGTAACCCGGGCAAGCATGATGAAAATCCTTGGTCGGTCTTGTTGGTGTCGAGTGCCGAGAGGCCGGCGCCGGAGCGGCGCCGCGATGTGCGATGCGCACTGCGCCGAGCGGGCCGGCGGCGGGTTCGCCGCCGATGACGTGTCCGGCACCAGCCTTCGTGAGACGGGCGCACGCCCGGAAAACGGCGCAAAACCGGGAATTCTACCTTGCGCGGGCAAGCGCGCCGGCCGTTTGCCCGCCCGCGCGGCCGATTCGCCCGCGCCGCGTCGCGTCGGCGCGACGCAAGCGAAACGCCGCCCGAACCGGCAATTGTTCCCGATTCCGCAGACCAAAGCCGCGATATACCCGAGATTTCCGCCCTTGCTCGCAACATTGACCGGTCGCAGCGGCTTCTACACTGTGTCCAATGTTGTCGCGAGAGAAGGAACACCAAGCCGCCGATGAGCGGCATCGCCACCCTTCCCCGCCCGTGTACGTCCCTAGACCAAGACGCACCGGCATCCACCGGCCTCCGCTCGCGGCGCGCCGGTTCGACCGATGCGATATTCATTCGGATATCGAAATCATGAAATTCATCCACCGAGTCGCCGGGGTTGCGACCGGGATGGCCCTCGGCCTGTTCGGCATCAGCCATGCCGATGCAGGCTGCGTCAGCAATCCGCGCGCGCAATCGAGCGCCTCGTTTCCCGCTTCGCTGACCGGCAAGCTGGTGTATCACAGCTATGTCGATTACGGCGACGGCACGAGCCAGATCTACCTGTACGACTTCTCCGCCCGCACGCTGACGCGCCTGAGCCAGCCGTCGTGGGGCATCACCGATCCGATGAACGCGGTGTTCAGCCCCGACGGCAAGTGGCTGACCTTCATGGGCATCGCGAACAACGCCTGGAACGTGTTCATGTATGCGCTCGGCAGCAACGCCGCGCCGATCAACATGACCAACAGCACGGGCGCCACGCGCAACGAGGATCCGAAGTTCAGCGCCGACGGCAAATCGATCGTGTTCAAGCAGAACGGCGACGTGAAGCTGGCCACGCTGTCGTACACGAGCACCGGCCCGGTGTTCACGTCGGTCGCGAGCCTGACGAACGTGCCGGCCGGCTCGGAATATTCGATGCCGTTCCTCGCGCCCGATTCGAGCGCCGTGTATTACGCGAGCGGCACCGGCGCGAAGATGGGCGTGATGAAGCGCATGCTCGGCACCGGCGTGACCAGCACCTACGATCATCCGGCGGGCCTGCAAGCCTACTACCCGATCGCGCGCGCCGACGGCACGGTGTTCTACACGCGCTGGAAGAACAAGGGGCAGCTCGACCAGATCTACGCGAAGACGCCGGACCCGGCGTCCACGCCCGATCAACTGGCGCTCAACGATTGCGTCAGCAACAACTCCGATCCCGCGCCGGTCAGCGGCACGAACTATCTGTTCTTCTCGTCGACCACGGCCGGCGGCTATCAGCTCTATCTGGGCGACACCGTCACCGGCCAGCGCTGGAGCCTGACGCCGTTCGGCGTCAATGCCGACACCAGCCGCGCCAAGCTCGGGCCGAGCTACTTCGGCGGCAACGCGGCCAGCCAGACCTCGCTGACGCCGCGCCGCCGCGTGCATCGGGCGTAATCGGCCACCGACCGCACCTTCGCTTCGCGACGAGGCCCGCGCCGGACAGGGATGCCGGCGCGGGCCTCGTGCTGTTCGGCTCCGCAGAATGGCGCGCCGGGTTGAACCCGGCTAAGGCTGAGGCTGCGGCCCGCACCAATCCGACGCGGCCGGCGCCGCCGCACGACGCGTGTCGAAATCGGCTTCGCGCAAACCGGACGGCGACAGCGACAGCATGTGCAGCGACGCCGGGCCGTTCGCGATGCCGGTCGCGCCCGTGTTGCCCCACGCGAACGGCGCGGGCATCAGCCCATGCAGCGCGATCGTGTCGCCGCTCAGCGCGAGCGCCATCAGGCGGCCGTCGCGCGTGGGCACGTAGGCGTTCGCGCCGTCCACCACCACGCTCGCCTCGCGCACCGACGCCGGCAGGCACGCGAGCCGCGCCGTCACCCGCCCGGCCTCGTCGATCAGCATGACGGCGGTGCGGCCATTGGCCAGCGTGGCCTCCAGCACGAAGCGCCCGATCGCGGGCACCCAGGCCGCGGCGTACGTGTAGTACTGCACGCGCAGATCGTCGAGCGAGCCCGGCACGCGCACGAACTTACCCGTGCCGGGATCGAGCACCGCGTAGCGCAGGCGCGCGATGGTGTCGCCGGGGATGAATTTCTGCCAGACCAGCAGCGCGCGCGACGGCGAGCCGGCGATCATCGGCCACCATTCGCGGCCGTGCTGCATGACCTCGACGCGCCGCAGCAGCCTGCCGTTGCCGTCGTAGATCTTGGCGGCCACGCCGTCGCCGGAGCCGAGGTTGTCGATGCCGCCGCCCTGCACCCAGCCTTCCGAATAGAACACCACGAAGCGGCGGCCAACGGCGGCCACGTGGCCGGAATGGCCGCCCGATTCGACGTCGCTCGGGTAATGGACGATCGGCGTCAGGTCGTCGCGATACACACCGAAGCGCTGGCTCACGTTGCGCGGCGCGTTCCAGCCGTCCTCGAACGTGACGAACAGGTTGCCGTCGGTGTTCTCCGCGACCGACACCGGCTCCTGCGCCTCGGGGCGGCGGATGAACACGCGCACGCCGCTCGACGCCTTCTGTCCCGGCGCCCACTGGCCGACATAGACGTCGTGCGGCCAACTGCCGTCGTCGTGCGCCCCGCGCGGCGGCGGGCAAGGGCCGGTTTTTTTCCCAGCCGTCGGTGTGTGCAGGGAGCTTGGCCCCGGCCGTTCATTTCAGGTTTTTTTTTCGCCCCCGCGGCTCGCGAGATGCTTGCACGAGCCAGCGGTTGCTTCGCTAA
>NZ_JAAGPF010000313.1 GCF_017104645.1 Burkholderia sp. Ac-20379 | reverse complement strand
CTTGGCGCGCGCGGCGCGATCGTCGACGCGGCGCAGGTCGAGGTCGAGGCGCAGGCGTTGGCGCAACAGGTTGCCCAGGCGCCGCGTCTGGCGCTGGCCGAGCTGAAGCGTCACATGCGCGGCGCGCTGCCGGCGCATCCTGCGGCGCCACTGGACGACGCCGTCTGGGGCACGCCGTCGCCGGCCGCTGCCGCGCGCATCGCGAGCACGCTGCGGTTCGACGGCGGCACGGTCGAACTCGACGCGTACGACGACGGCGTGGCGGTGGTGCGCATGATCGAGCACGAACACCGCAACATGTTCACGCCGCGCCTGATGCGCGATCTGCTCGACGCGTTCGAGCGGATCGCGCGTTCGCCCGATTTCAAGGCGGTGGTGCTGACCGGCCACGGCCGCTATTTCGCGTGCGGCGGCACGCGCGAAGGGCTGGAGGATCTGCAACGCGGCGACGGACGCTTCACCGATCTGAAGATCTACAGCTTGCCGTTCGATTGTCCGCTGCCGGTGATTTCCGCGATGCAGGGCCATGCGCTCGGCGCGGGCTGGTCGCTCGGCATGTTCGGCGATCTGCGGCTGTTCGCCGCCGAAGCCGTCTATCACAGCAACTATCTGCGTTTCGGCTTCACGCCGGGCGCGGGCGCGACGCTGGTGTTCCCCGACCGGCTCGGCGACGAACTGGGCCGCGAGGTGCTGTTTTCGGCGCGCGAGTACAAGGGACACGAGCTGGCCCGCCGCGGTGTCGCGACGGTGCTGCCGTCCGCGCAGGTGGTGCCGCATGCCATGGCGCTCGCGCACGGTTTGGCGCGCGCGCCGCGCGACGCACTGCTGCGCGTCAAGGCGGAGCAGCGTGCGCGGCTCGGCGCGCGGCTCGCGCACACCTTCGAGCGCGAGTTGGCGATGCACGAAACGACCTTCATCGGTAACGCCCAGGTGAACGAACGGATCCAGCGCGCGTTTCGCGAGCAGGACGCGCGCGCCGCTTATCTGCCGCGCGTGGCGCCGGTCGAAGCGGCCGTGGCGGCCGTGGCGCGGCCGCAGCCGCCGGTTGCGGCGGTTCCGCCGCGCTTGGCGATTCGCGATGTCGTGGTGGCGACGTTGGCCGAGGAGTTGATGATCGATGCGGCGGACGTTCGCGACGGTGCGAAATTCCTCGACCTCGGTCTCGATTCGATCCTGGCGGTGACGTGGCTGCGGCGGCTCAATGCGCAGTTCTCGATCGAGCTGCCGGCGACCAGTGTTTATGCGTATCCGACCGTGGGCGCGTTGGTCGAACGCGTGGCGTCGCTGGCGGGTGTGACGTCGGTTCTGGCGGTGTCCGCGGTTGAGGCGCAGCCGGTTCCGGTGGAAACCGTTGCCGTGGCGGCTGCGCCGTCCGTGACGGCCGTGCGCCCGGCGATTCGCGATGTCGTGGTGGCGACGTTGGCGGAAGAGTTGATGATCGACGCGGCGGAGATTCGCGACGGTGCGAAATTCCTCGACCTCGGTCTCGATTCGATCCTGGCGGTGACGTGGCTGCGGCGGCTCAACGCGCAGTTCTCGATCGAATTGCCGGCGACCAGTGTTTATGCGTATCCGACCGTGGGAGCGTTGGTCGAACGCGTGGCGTCGCTGGCGGGCGTGACGTCGGTTCCGGCGGTGTCGGCGGTGGAGGTGCAGCCGGTTCCGGTGGCAGCCGTTGCCGTGGCGGCTGCGCCGTCCGTGACGGCCGTGCGCCCGGCGGTTCGCGATGTCGTGGTCGCGACGCTGGCCGAGGAGTTGATGATCGACGCGGCGGAGATTCGCGACGGTGCGAAGTTCCTCGACCTCGGTCTCGATTCGATTCTGGCGGTGACGTGGCTGCGGCGGCTCAATGCGCAGTTCTCGATCGAGCTGCCGGCAACCAGCGTCTATGCGTATCCGACCGTGGGCGCATTGGTCGAACGCGTGGCCGACATGAGCCCGCAATCGCCGGCTGCCGCGCCTGAGCCGGTGGCCGTTGCTGCGATGCCGGCCATGGCCGAGGCTACCCGCGCGGCGGCCGATGTGGTGGCCGACGTGACGGCGTCGTCGTGGTTCGCCGGGCTTGCCGATGCGTCGGCCGAAACCGGCATCATCGCGCCGGCTTCGGCTTCGGCTTCGGCTTCGGCTTCGGCTTCGGCACCGGCACCGGCACCGGCACCGGCACTCGCACAACCGCTCGCCGCCCAGCCCCTCCAGCCCGCCCGTCATGCCGCAACCAGCCCCGAGCCGGTCGCGATCATCGGCGCGTCGGGCCGCTTCCCGAAGGCCGCCGATCTGTCGGCCTTCTGGGCCAACATTCGCGACGGCCGCGATTGCATCGACGAGGTTCCGGCCAGCCGCTGGGATATCGCCAGCCACTACCATCCCGATCCGCTGGAGCCGGGCAAGTCGTACAGCAAATGGATGGGCAGCATCGACGATATCGACGCGTTTGATTCGTTGTTCTTCAACATCACGCCGCGCGAGGCGGAGCTGATGGATCCGCAGCAGCGCCTGATGCTGCAGCACGCCTGGCACGCCATCGAGGATGCCGGCATCGATCCCGCGCAGCTCGCCGGCAGCCGTTGCAGCGTGTTCGCGGCCAGCGGGCCGAGCGGCTACGCCGAGCAGGTCGGCGAGCGCAACAGCTACAGCCTGACGGGCAATTCCGGCTCGATTCTGGCCGCGCGGATCGCCTATCTGCTGGATCTGCACGGCCCGGCCGTATCGGTCGACACCGCGTGCTCCAGTTCGCTGGTGGCGATCGTCGAGGCCTGCAAGAGCCTGGCGCTCGGCGAGAGCGATCTGGCGCTGGCCGGCGGCGTCTGCGTGATGATCGGGCCGTCGATGCATGTCGACACCAGCAAGGTCAGCATGCTGTCGAAGGATGGCCGCTGCTTCAGCTTCGATCACCGCGCCAACGGCTTCGTGCCGGGCGAGGGCATCGGCGTCGTGCTGCTCAAGCGTCTGTCCGACGCCGAGCGCGACGGCGACCCGATCCACGCCGTGATTCGCGGCTGGGGGCTGAACCAGGACGGCAAGACCAACGGCATCACCGCGCCGAATCCGCATGCGCAAGCCCGTCTGATCCGCGACGTGCACCGGCGCTTCGGCCTCGATCCGGCCACCATCGGCCTGATCGAGGCGCACGGCACCGGCACGCCGCTCGGCGATCCGATCGAGGTCGAGGGGCTGGCCGACGCCTTTGCCGGGGCCGCTCCGGACGCGTCGTGCGCGCTCGGTTCGGTGAAGAGCAACATCGGTCACACGCTCGCCGCCGCCGGGGTGGCGGGCGTGCTCAAGGCGATGCTGGCGCTGCGCGCGCGGGAACTGCCGCCCACCATCAACTTCGAGCGGCAGAACCCGCATCTGGTGCTGCGCGGCACGCCGTTCCGCATCAACACGGAGCGGCAGCCGTGGCCGCTGCCGCGTTCCGGCGCGCGGCGCGCGGCGGTCAGTTCGTTCGGGTTCAGCGGCACCAATGCGCATCTGGTGCTGGAGGAACCCGCGAGCGGGGCGGCCGCGCCGGTTTCCGTCGCGCATGGCCCGCTGGCTTGCCTCTGGTCGGCCGCCAGCATCGCGCAGCTCGTCGAGACGGCCGGTGCGCTGGCCCGGCATCTGGCCGCGCATCCGGCGCTGGATCTGCAGCGCTTCGCGGCGACGCTCGCCATCGGCCGCACGGCGTTCGTGTGGCGGGCCGGATTCCTGTTCGAGGGCCGCGCCGATCTGCTCGCCAAGCTGACGGCGATCGCCGAAGGCAACTGGCAGGCAGCCGGCGTGCAGCCGGCGGACGCCACGCAATCGGCGGCCTGGTCGGTCGACGACGGCGCCGCGCGGGCCTTGCTCGACGCATGGGTGGCGGCACGCGACCTGGGCCGCCTGCTGGACGCCTGGCGGCTCGGCGCGTCGCTCGACTGGCGCCGCGTGTATCCGGCCGGGCAGGGCCGTGTGCATCTGCCGGGCTATCCGTTCGCGATCGAGCGGCATTGGGTGGCCCGTGCCGCGGCAGTGACGGACGCGGTGGGTGCGTTGCCGCCGGTGGCTGCGCCGCCGTTGGCAGGCTCGCCGACGTTGGCAGCCGTGTCGCAGTCTACAGTCATGCCGCAATCGGTGGCTGTGCAGCAGTCGTTGGCGGCGCCGCAGTCGACCGCTGCAACGCAGTCGGCGTTGGCACCGCAATCGACCGTTGCGCTGCAGTCGGCGTCGGCACCGCAATCGACCGCCGCGCTGCAATCGGCGTCGGCACCGCAGTCGACCGCTGCACCGCAATCGACCATCGCGCCGTCATCGACCGCTGCAACGCGATCGACCGCCACGCCCGGCAATCCGCATCCGCTGCTGTCCCGCGATGCCTCCGTACCGGGCCACATCCGCTACGTTGGCGAGATTCGCGGCGACGAGCCGTCGCTCGCGCATCTTCGGCAGGGCGCCGATCGCCTGCTGCTCGGCCTCGAATTCCTCGACATGGCCCGCGCGGCCGGGGAGTCGGAAACCGGGCAGCCGGTGCCGGGGCTGAAAAACCTGATGTGGGGCCGGCCGATGCGCGTCAATGGCTCGCCGCGCGCGCTGAACGTGGTGCTCGCGCAGGATCCGGACGGGCTGCTGTATCACGTCCATGCCGACGGCGAGGCCGTCGAGCCGTGCCATGTCGGCGAGCTGATGCTCGATCCGGCCGAGGCGCGCTGGCCCGCCGCGCTCGACGTGGCGCGCGCCGGCGCGCTGCTGCGCGGACGCGAGGTGTATCACGAGGCCGGCGAGCTGCTCGCGCGCCTCACGCGCGCGCCGGTCGAACCCGGCGCGGCCGCGGCGCGCGATCCGTGGCGGCTCGATGCCGTCTGGCCGCTGGTGGCGCGGTATGCCGGCGGCGCAACGCCGGGCGGATGTTTCCCGAGCCTGGCCGGCAGCGTGCTGCAAAGCGGCGGCCTGCCCGACGAGCTGCTGGTTCGGATCTGGCGCGAGCCGGCTGCGGCGGCCAGCCACGACCACGATGGAGCCGGCCCGATGACGGTTGCGCTGTATGACCTGCAGGGCGCGCCGCGCCTGGTATTCGACGATCTGGTGACGGCCGCCTACGATGCGCTGGCCGGCATTTCCCTGGAGGAAGCCCAATGAACCCGGTAGACAAAATCGCAATCGTCGGCGGCGGCCCGACCGGCATCGGCATCGGCCGGGAGCTGCTTGCGGCCGGCATCGATTTCGATCTCTACGAGGCCGAGGCCGATTTCGGCGGCGTCTGGAACAGCGAGGCGTCGTGCGGCCGGGCGTATCCGTCGCTGCATTTGATCTCGCCGAAGTTCAACACCCAGTTGCAGGATTTTCCGATGCCCGACAGCTATCCGGATTATCCGAATCACCGCTTGATGCTCGAGTACATCCGGGCGTGCGCGAAGGCGTCCGGGCTCTATCCGAAGGCCCGCTTCAACGCGCGCGTCGCGCGCCTCGAGCCGGTGGGCGACCGGTGGCGGCTCGTGACCGAAAGCGGCGCCGAAGCAACGTATGCGCTGGTGGTGGTGTGCAACGGCCTGCAGCGCGTGCCGCACTATCCGCAGCCGCTGCCGGGCCGCTTCGACGGCGAGACGCTGCACACCAGCGAATACAAATCGCCCGAGCAGTTGCGCGGCAAGCGCGTGCTGGTGATCGGCGGCGGCAATTCCGGCTGCGACATCGCGGTGGACGCTGTGCATCACGGCAGCCGCGTGCTGCACAGCACGCGGCGCGGCTACTACTACCAGCCCAAGTTCATCGCGGGCAAGCCCACGCCGCAATGGATGATGGAACTGGGCAACAAGTTCGCGACCAAGGCCGAAACGCTGTCCTACATCGAGGAAGTGTTCCGCATGGCCGGCTTCGACGGCGCGGACTACGGCCTGCCGAGGCCCGACTATCCGCTCGACGCGGCGCATCCGGTGATGAACTCGCAGATCCTCTATCACATCGGCCACGGCGACATCGTGCCGAAGGGCGCGGTGGCGTCGTTCGCCGGGCGCGAGGTGCGGTTCACCGACGGCACGCGCGAGGAGATCGACGTGATCGTCTACGCCACCGGCTACGACCGCGATTTCCCGTTCCTGGCCCCCGACCTGCTGCAGTGGAAGGACGGCGTGCCGGATCTGTTCCTGCACGCGGTGCCGCGCCATCTCGACAACCTGCTGTTCATGGGCTTCATCAACGCGGCCGGCGGCCTCGGCGACGGCCTCAAGACGCAGGGCCGCTTCGTGGTCAGTTACGCGCGGGCGTTCTTCGCGCGCTCGGGCGGGCTCGCACGGTTCCTGGCCGCCAAGCGCGTCGATGTGCCCGACCTGGGGCAGGACTACTTCGTCAAGTCGCGCCGCCATCAGTGGGAAGCCGACCTGTGGAAGCTGCTGGCGCAGATGCGCAAATATCGCGACCTGCTGGAGCAGGACGCGCTCGAACTCGAGGCTACGACGCGATGAATGCCGGAAACGCCGACGAATTGCGCGCACGGATGCGCGCCGTGCTCGATGACGAACTGATGCAGCGCGCGCGCGAGCGCACCGCCCGCGCCGCCACGATCGCCGAGGCGCAACAACGCGCGGCCGAACCGGCCTCGCAGGCCGACGATCGTCTCGAGCGCGACGTGCTGCGCATCGCGGCCGCGGCGCTGCGGATGCCCGAGATGCGGCTCGCGCCGGACGAGAATCTGGCGCGCTACGGCATCGATTCGATTTCGATCACCGAGATCATGGTGCAGATCTCGCGGTTCTTCGGCGTGTCGATCGCGCCCACGACGTTTTTCGAGGCGCGTCATCTGAACGATCTCGCGCAGATTTTGCGTTCCCGTTACGGGGCGGCGATTGCTGCGCATTACGCGGCGGATGCGGTGGGTGCGTCGGTTGAGTCGGATTCGGCGAATGCGGCGAATGCGGCGGCTCCTGTCGCGGCCCCGGCCTCGACGCCGACGCCGACGCCGACGCCGACGCCGACGTCCGTTCGTCATCCCGCGCAGGCCGCGCAATGGCTGGCGCGTCATCGCCGGGCAGCCGCGCGCGTCGCCGGCGCGGCACCTGCGCCGGCGCAGTTGCAAGCGGCTCCTGCTCCGGCGTTCGCCGCACAACCGGCCGCGCAACCCGTCGCGCAATCCGCAACGCCTTCGGCCACGCAACCGGCCGCCCAACCCGTCGCTCAACCCGCAGCGCCATTGGCTGCGCAATCCGTCGCTCAACCCGCAGCGCCATCGGCCCCGCAACCAGCCGCCCAACCCGCAGCGCCATCGGCTGCCCAACCCGCCGCCCCAGCACCACAGCCGGCCAGCAGCCCCTCGTCCGCGCACGCCCCCGTGGCCGTGATCGCGATGGACGGGCGCTTCGCCCGCAGCCCCGATCTCGACGCACTGGCCGAGCATCTGCGGCGCGGCGACGATTGCATCGAGGAAGTGCCGGCCGATCGCTGGGATTGGCGCGCGGTGCACGGCGATCCGAAGCAGGGCGCGTTCACCGACGTCAAGTACGGCGGCTTCGTGACCGGACACGACCGCTTCGACGCGGCGTTCTTCAACATCTCGCCGAAGGAAGCGGAGTTGATGGACCCGCAGCATCGTCTGTTCATCGAATGCGTGTGGCGTCTGATCGAGCGCGCCGGCTATGCGCCCGGCTCGCTGTCGGGCCGGAAGGTCGGCATCTTCCTCGGCATCAACCTGCAGGATTACGCCACGCTCGCGAACCAGTCGGGGCAGATGGACGCGGTGCAGTTGACGGGCCTGGGCCATGTGTTCTGTCCGAACCGGCTGTCGTTCCTGCTCGACGTGCACGGCCCGAGCCAGGTGATCGACACGGCCTGTTCGAGTTCGCTGGTGGCGATCCACCGCGCCGTGATGAGCATTCGTCACGAAGGCTGCGAGATGGCGATCGCGGGCGGTGCGAACCTGATGCTCTCGCCGCTGCAGCACATCATGTTTTCCCAGGTCGGGATGATCTGCCCGGACGGCCGCTGCAAGACGTTCTCGCGCGATGCGAACGGCTACGTGCGCGCCGAGGGGATCGGCGCGGTGCTGCTCAAGCGGCTCGATCTGGCCGAACGCGACGGCGACACCATTCTCGGCGTGATCCGCGGCTCCGCCGAGAATCACGGCGGCGCGGCCACCTCGCTGACCGCGCCGAATCCGCGCGCGCAGGCGCAACTGATCGTCGAGGCGCACCGGCAGGCGGAGATCGATCCGCGCAGCGTCACGCTGATCGAGTGTCACGGCACCGGCACCGCGCTGGGCGATCCGATCGAACTGGACGGCCTGAAAAGCGCGTTCGACACGCTCTACCGCGATCGCGGCCTGACGGACGACGACCGGCAGGCCGCGCCGCGCTGCGGGCTCGGCTCGGTGAAGTCGAACATCGGCCATGCCGAAACGGCGGCCGGCGTCGCCGGCCTGATCAAGGTGCTGCTGGCGATGCGCGACGGCGTGCGGTATCGCAGCCTGCATTGCGAGCAGCCGAACCCGTTGCTCGACTTCGCTGGCAGCCCGTTCGAACTGTTGCAGGAGGCCAGCCCCTGGACGCGGCCGGTGCTCGACGGCGTGGAACTGCCGCGTCGCGCGGGCCTCAGTTCGTTCGGCGCCGGCGGCGCGAACGCGCACCTGGTGATCGAGGAATACCGGCCGCGCGCCGAAGCCGATGCCGCCGCTGCATCGGCCGCGCTGCAGCCGGCCGGCCCGTTCGTGGTGCCGCTCAGCGCCAAGAACGACGCCGCGCTGCGCGAAGCCGCCGCGCGTCTGCTCGCGTTCCTGCAACACGGCGCGCCGCTCGACGCCATGCAATTGCGCGATCTCGCCCATACGCTGCAGTCGGGCCGCGATGCGATGCGCTTCCGTCTGGCCTGCACGGTGATGGACCACGCGGGCTTGCTGCGGCAACTGTCGGCGTTCGTCGCCGGCGAGACGCCGGCGGCCGGCGGCGCGGTGTCGGGCGTCGTCGAACGCACGCGCGGCGTGCGCGCCGCGCCGATCGATCCGCTGTCC
>NZ_JAAGPF010000028.1 GCF_017104645.1 Burkholderia sp. Ac-20379 | reverse complement strand
CGCGGCGCGGCGGCCAGCGGCGTGATCGCGCCGATCTCGTTGCGGAACAGGTTGGCGTTGACGGCGGCTTCGCGCGCCTCGCGCGCGGCCTGCGCCTGCTGCTTCTCGCGCCGCTCGGATTCGCCCTTCAGCGCATCGCGCAGCGAGCCGAGGCCGGACAGGCCCTGGCCCTTCAGCGCGCCGGGCGCGGGCATGGGAGCGGCCGGCACGATCGGCTCGGCCGGCTTGAGGGCGGCGCGGCGCTTGGCCGGGTCGCTCGGATGGTGCTGGTTCTTCGCCATGATGGTCTACGGATCGAAGTGGGGCGGGAGTGCCCGGGAAACGGGAGGCGGCCCGGCTGGCCGGACGCGCATGCAAAAAGGCCGCTGCGCGGGGCAGCGGCCTTCGGAAAGCGGAAGCGGGCTGCGGCGCATGGCTGCGACATTGTAGCGTCGCAGCCCGGCCGCGTGGCCGGCTTACTTGCCGTCGTGCAGGCTTTCGAGGTAGCGCTGGGCGTCCAGCGCGGCCATGCAGCCCGTGCCGGCGCTGGTGATCGCCTGGCGGTAGATGTGATCCTGCACGTCGCCGGCCGCGAACACGCCCGGGATGTTGGTGGCGGTGGCGTTGCCGGCCAAGCCGCTCTTCGTGACGATGTAGCCGTCCTTCATTTCGAGCTGGCCCTGGAACAGGTCCGTGTTCGGCTTGTGGCCGATCGCGACGAACACGCCCTGCAGCGCGATCGCCTCGGTTTCGCCGGTGCCGGTGTGCTTGATCTTCACGCCCGTCACGCCGGACGCGTCGCCGGTCACTTCGTCGAGCACGTGGTTCCACTTGATCTCGACCTTGCCTTCCTTTTCCTTTTCCAGCAGGCGGTCGATCAGGATCGGCTCGGCGCGGAACTTGTCGCGGCGGTGGATCACGGTGACCTTCCTGGCGATGCCGGTGAGGTACAGCGCTTCCTCGACGGCCGTGTTGCCGCCGCCGATCACGGCGACTTCCTGGTTGCGGTAGAAGAAGCCGTCGCAGGTGGCGCAGGCCGACACGCCCTTGCCCATGAACGCTTCTTCCGACGCCAGGCCGAGATACTGGGCCGACGCGCCGGTCGAGATGATCAGCGAATCGCAGGTGTACTCGCCCGAATCGCCGATCAGGCGGATCGGCTTTTCTTCCAGCTTGGCCGTGTGGATGTGGTCGAACACGATTTCCGTGTTGAAGCGTTCGGCGTGTTCGAGGAACCGCTGCATCAGTTCGGGGCCTTGCACGCCGTTCGGATCGGCCGGCCAGTTTTCGACGTCGGTCGTGGTCATCAGTTGACCGCCTTGCGCGAGGCCCGTGATCAGGAGCGGCGACAGGTTGGCGCGGGCGGCGTACACCGCGGCGGTATAGCCGGCGGGGCCGGAACCGAGAATCAGGACTTTCGCGTGTTTGGGCATGGACATGTGCAGGATCCGTAAAAAGCGGCCGAACGGGCGGGTGACGCGGCGAACGGCGGGGACGGCATGCGGGCCGGCTGCGCGATCCGCGCGCCGGGGACGATGCCGTAGATGGGTACCAGACGCGCATTATAAAGGGGCGTTTGCTGCACTGCCGGATCGATGTTTTTATCGATCCGATAGAACGCATCGATCGGCCGGTTACCGTCATTTACACTTGGCCGATCGCGCCAGCGTTTACAATATTCGCGATCGAACGATCGGCGGCGCCCGGCGCGGCCGCCCTCTCTACACGGATTCATGGCAAAAGCACCCTTTACGGCTCAGGCGCAGGCGCTGCCGCACCGCATGTCGCGGCTGTTCGTCGAGATTCGCTGGATTCTTCAGGTCGCGGTGTTCGCGTTCCTGCTGATGGCGCTGCTGAGCTACAGCCGTCGCGACCCGAGCTGGACCCACGCGGTCCAGATCGACCACATTTCGAACTGGGCCGGGCGCGTCGGCGCCTGGACGGCCGACATCCTGCTGCTGCTGTTCGGCATCTCCGCCTATTGGCTCGTCGTGCTGCTGGCGCGCCGCGTCGCCGCCAATTACCGGCGCATCACGCGCCACGAGGCGTTCGACGAGGAACCGGCGCGGCCGGCCGGCTGGCTGGCCGAGGGCTTCGCGTTCGTGCTCGTGGTGCTGGCGAGCGACGGCATCGAGGCGCTGCGCATGTGGTCGCTGAAGGTGCCGCTGCCGCGCGCGCCGGGCGGCGTGATCGGCGAAACGGTGGCGCGCGGCGTATCGCATGCGCTCGGTTTCACGGGCGGCACGCTGTTCCTGCTGATCGCGCTGGCGATCGGCCTTTCCCTGTATTTCCGCTTTTCCTGGCTGTCGGTGTGCGAACGCGTCGGCGACGGCATCATCAACGCGTTCACGCTGGCCAAGCTGCGCCGCGAGGCCGGCCGCGACCGCAAGCTCGGCGAGGCCGCCGCCGTGCGCCGCGAGGGCAAGGTCGAGGAGGAACGCGTGCGGATCGAGGATCACGAGCCGGTCACGATCGTGCCGCCGATCGTCACGCCGGCCAAATCCGAGCGCGTCGAGCGCGAGCGCCAGGTGCCGTTGTTCACGGATCTGCCCGGCGATTCCACGCTGCCGGCCATCGGCCTGCTCGATCCGGCCCAGCAGAACCAGGAAGCGATTCCGGCCGATACGCTCGAATTCACGTCGCGTCTGATCGAGAAGAAGCTCAAGGATTTCGGCGTCGAGGTGGGCGTGGTGGCCGCGTATCCGGGCCCGGTCGTCACGCGCTACGAAATCGAGCCGGCCACCGGCGTGAAGGGCAGCCAGATCGTCGGCCTGGCCAAGGATCTGGCGCGCTCGCTGTCGCTCGTGTCGGTGCGGGTGGTCGAGACGATCCCCGGCAAGAACTACATGGCGCTCGAACTGCCGAACCCGCGCCGCCAAACCGTGCGCCTGTCCGAAATTCTCGGCTCCGAGGTGTACGCGGCCTCGGCGTCGGCCTTGACCATGGGCCTCGGCAAGGACATCGGCGGCAAGCCCGTGTGCGCTGATCTGGCCAAGATGCCCCACCTGCTCGTGGCCGGCACCACCGGTTCGGGCAAGTCGGTCGGCATCAACGCGATGATCCTGTCGCTGCTCTATAAAGCCACGGCCGAGCAGGTGCGGCTGATCCTGATCGATCCGAAGATGCTCGAAATGAGCGTCTACGAAGGCATCCCGCACTTGCTTTGCCCGGTCGTCACCGACATGCGGCAGGCCGGCAACGCGCTGAACTGGACCGTCGCCGAAATGGAGCGGCGCTACAAGCTGATGAGCAAGCTCGGCGTGCGCAACCTGGGCGGCTACAACAACAAGATCGACGAAGCGGCCAAGCGCGAGGAGAAGATCCCGAACCCGTTCAGCCTGACGCCCGAGGAGCCTGAACCGCTGGGCCGCCTGCCGAACATCGTGGTGGTGATCGACGAGCTGGCCGACCTGATGATGGTGGTCGGCAAGAAGGTCGAGGAACTGATCGCGCGGATCGCCCAGAAGGCGCGCGCGGCCGGCATCCACTTGATCCTCGCCACGCAGCGCCCGTCGGTCGACGTGATCACCGGCCTGATCAAGGCCAACGTGCCGACGCGGATGGCGTTCCAGGTGTCGTCCAAGATCGACTCGCGCACGATTCTCGATCAAATGGGCGCCGAATCGCTGCTCGGCATGGGCGACATGCTCTATCTGCCGCCCGGCTCCGGCCTGCCGGTGCGCGTGCACGGCGCGTTCGTGTCCGACGATGAGGTGCATCGCGTGGTCGAGAAGCTCAAGGAGCACGGCGAGCCGAACTATATCGAGGGCCTGCTCGAAGGCGGCGTGGCCGAGGGCGAGGACGGCGCCGCGGGAACCGGCGAAGGCGGCGGCGAGTCCGATCCTCTGTACGATCAGGCGGTCGAAATCGTCGTCAAGAACCGCCGCGCCTCGATCTCGCTGGTGCAGCGCCATCTGCGCATCGGCTACAACCGCGCCGCGCGATTGCTCGAACAGATGGAGCAATCGGGGCTGGTGTCGGCCATGTCGTCCAGCGGCAATCGCGAAATTCTCGTACCGGCCCGCGACGCGGAATGACGCCGCGTCGGCGCCGGTCCGCCAATCAGGGAGAAAACCACCCCATGCAAGCTTTTCCGTTCGTGAAGTCCTCCTCCGTTCGCCGCTTCGCCGCGGCGCTCGCCGGCACCGCGCTGATGGCCGTGGCCTCGCACGCGTTCGCGGGCGGCACCGACGAGCTGAAGTCGTTCGTCGCGCAGGTCAAATCGGCCAAGGGCAACTTCACGCAGCAGATCGTCAAGGCGCCGTCGAAGGCGGCCAGCGGCGCGATCGCCACGTCCAAGCCGAACGACAACTCGAGCGGCAGCTTCGTGTTCGCGCGCCCCGGCAAGTTCGTCTGGGCCTACGAAAAGCCGTACCAGCAACTGTTGCAGGCCGACGGCGACACGCTGTTCGTCTACGACAAGGATCTGAACCAGGTCACCGAGCGCAAGCTGGCCGGCGCGCTCGGCGCGAGCCCGGCGGCGATCCTGTTCGGCAGCAACGACGTCGACAAGAACTACACGCTGCGCGACGGCGGCGTGAAGGGCGGCATCGACTGGGTCGAGATGCTGCCGAAGTCGCAGGACACGCAGTTCCAGCGCATCGGCATCGGCTTCAAGGGCGGCGTGCTCGCCGCGATGGAACTGCACGACGTGTTCGGCAACGTCACGCTGCTGACGTTCACGAACATCCAGACCAATCCGTCGCTGCCGGCCGACCAGTTCCGCTTCGCGGTGCCGAAGGGCGCCGACGTGATCAAGGGCTGAGCGCCCTCCGGCGTTCGCACGGGCCTGCCAGCGATGGCAGGCCCGTTGCGTTTCGGGCGCCGCGCGCGCCGCCTGGCGTTGCGCCCGCCGGGGCCGCCGCCTGTCGCCAGACGCCGAGTCGCTGTCCGATCGGCCGAGGGTGCGCCGGCCGACCGGCTGTCATAATGTCCGGCTGCGCGGCGATGTGCGCCGCGCCGGCCATTCCAGGAGTCGAGGTCCATGTCCGACCTGTTTGAAACCGAACCGCGCCGACCGCTCGCGGAGGCGCTGCGCCCGAAGACGCTCGACGAGGTCATCGGCCAGACGCATCTGCTCGGCGAGGGCAAACCGCTGCGGCTCGCGTTCGAATCGGGCCGGCCGCACTCGATGATCCTCTGGGGGCCGCCCGGCGTCGGCAAGACCACGCTCGCGCGCCTCACCGCCCACGCGTTCGATTGCGAGTTCATCGCGCTGTCGGCCGTGCTCGGCGGCGTGAAGGACATCCGCGAATCGATGGAGCAGGCCAAGGACACGCTGAACCGCAACGGCCGCCACACGATCCTGTTCGTCGACGAAATCCACCGCTTCAACAAGGGCCAGCAGGACGCGCTGCTGCCGTTCGTCGAATCGGGCCTCGTCACGTTCATCGGCGCCACCACCGAGAACCCGAGCTTCGAGGTCAATTCGGCGCTGCTGTCGCGGGCGCAGGTCTATGTGCTGAAGTCGCTCGACGAGGCCGAGATGCGCCAGTTGCTCGCGCGCGCGCAGCAGATCGCGCTCGACGGCCTGAGCTTCGACGAGAAGGCGGTCGATACACTCATCGGCTATGCCGACGGCGACGCGCGGCGCTTCCTGAATCTGCTCGAACAGGCGCAAACGGCCGCGCTGTCGGCGCGCACCAACCGGATCGACGCCGATTTCGTCTCGAACGCGATGACGCTGAACGCGCGCCGCTTCGACAAGGGCGGCGACAACTTCTACGACCAGATCTCGGCGCTGCACAAATCGGTGCGCGGCTCGAGCCCGGACGGCGCGCTGTACTGGTTCTGCCGCATGATCGACGGCGGCGCCGATCCGAAATACCTCGCGCGGCGCATCGTGCGAATGGCCTGGGAAGACATCGGCCTGGCCGATCCGCGCGCCATGCAGATCGCCAACGACGCCGCCGAAACCTTCGAGCGGCTCGGCTCGCCCGAAGGCGAACTGGCGCTCGGGCAAGCCGTCATCTATCTGGCCTGCGCGGCCAAGAGCAACGCCGGTTACAACGCGTTCAACGCGGCGATGGCGTTCGTCAAGCAGGACAAGTCGCGCGAGGTGCCGGTGCACCTGCGCAACGCGCCCACCAAGCTGATGAAGGAGCTCGGCTACGGCCACGCGTATCGCTACGCGCACGACGAGCCGAACGCCTATGCCGCCGGCGAGAGCTACCTGCCCGACGACATGCGCGAGCCGCGCTGGTATCAGCCGGTGCCGCGCGGGCTGGAAAGCAAGATCGCCGACAAGCTCGCCTGGCTGCGCGAACTCGACCGCGAAGCCGGCAAGCCCGAATAAGCACGCGTTTCGCGCCGATTGCGCGCGCCGGGGCTGCCGGGCGCGCCCCGCGGTGCGTTAGAATTCGCGTCTCACACAACGAAACTTCTGTCCTCCCATGCTCGACATCCAGTTGCTGCGCAAAGACCTCGACGGCGTCGCCAAGCGCCTCGCCGATCGCGGCTACACCCTCGACGTCGCCAGGTTCTCCTCGCTCGAGGCGGATCGCCGCGCGATCCAGACCCGTACCGAAGAACTCCAGGCACGCCGCAACAGCCTGTCGAAGCAGATCGGCGCGATGAAGGGCCGGGGCGAGGACACGTCGGCCGTGATGGCCGAAGTGGGCGGGATCGGCGACGAGATGAAGGCCTCGGCCGTGAAGCTCGACGAGATCCAGGCCGCCGTGCAGGCGCTGATGCTCGAAATGCCGAACGTCGCGCACGAGAGCGTGCCGGTTGGCCGCGACGAGGCGGACAACGTCGAGGTGCGCCGCTGGGGCACGCCGCGCAGCTTCGATTTCGAGGTGCGCGATCACGTGGATATCGGCACGCCGCTCGGCCTCGATTTCGAAACCGGCGCGAAGCTCTCGGGCGCGCGCTTCACGATGTTGCGCGGCCCGATCGCGCGCCTGCACCGTGCGCTCGCGCAGTTCATGATCGACACGCACACGCAGCATCACGGCTATACGGAAACCTACACGCCGTACATCGTCAACCCGGAAATCCTGTTCGGCACCGGCCAGTTGCCGAAGTTTGCCGACGACATGTTCCGCGTCGAGAAGGGCGGCGACGACAACACCGTCACGCAGTATCTGATCTCCACATCGGAAATCACGCTGACCAACAGCGTGCGCGATTCGATCCTCGATCCGGCCGCGCTGCCGGTCAAGCTGACCGCGCATTCGCCGTGCTTCCGCTCGGAGGCCGGTTCCTACGGCCGCGACACGCGCGGCATGATCCGCCAGCACCAGTTCGACAAGGTCGAGATGGTGCAGGTCACGTCGCCCGATGCGTCGTACGCGGCACTCGACGAGATGGTCGGCCACGCCGAGGCGATCCTGCAGAAGCTCGAGCTGCCGTACCGCGTGATCACGCTGTGCACGGGCGACATGGGCTTTTCGGCCGCGAAGACGTTCGACCTCGAAGTGTGGGTGCCGGCGCAGAACACCTACCGCGAGATCTCGAGCTGCTCGAACACCGAAGCGTTCCAGGCGCGCCGCATGCAGGCGCGCACGCGCAACGCGCAGGGCAAGCCGGAACTCGTCCACACGCTGAACGGTTCGGGCCTGGCCGTCGGCCGCACGCTGGTCGCGGTGCTGGAGAACTATCAGAACGCCGATGGCTCGGTCACGATCCCGGTCGCGCTGCGTCCGTACTTCGGCGGTCAGGAGACGATCGCGGCCGCGTGATCGTGCGAGAACGGCGCGTCGTGCCGGCCCGATCCCGCAGCTGAAAATTTTTTGCGGAAAGGGCTTGGAAAAACGAAACGAGTTGTTCTATAATCTTTGCTTCGCCGGGACGAAGACCTACGGAACGGTGAAGCAGCAAAGCAGTAGAAGGAAAGGTGGCAGAGAGGTCGAATGCGCCGGACTCGAAATCCGGTGTACGGTTATTCCGTACCGTGGGTTCGAATCCCACCCTTTCCGCCAGAATACGAACCCCTCGGTTCCGAAAGGAATCGAGGGGTTTTTGCTTTTCGGGCGGTAGTTGCGCGCGCATCGAAAATCGCGCCATCGATTACCTCGATGAAAAGCGCATGGGTGAATGCCTGCGCAACAGGCCGCCGCCGATTCGGATGAAAATACCAATCCGAAAATCGATAGGTGACTGAAGAATCGATATTGCTGCGACGCCGCATTTTCTCCGGCGAAGCCGCGTCGAGCCGCGGCTGGCGGGCATTGCGCGTGACCGGAAATACCTGACGCGAAAGAGAATTGGGCGTGGTGTTATAAGCGGTAATACGATGTGCGTCGCACCATGCGCTTTCCGTTGCGCGGCTTGGCTTTCCGCCTCTCTCGATTTGCCCGATCGTTTGAAAATAACGATTTGACTCATACCCCGCTTTCGGTTGAAGCTAATAGCTTGCTGTTCGAAGGATGTCCCCGCATGAGTTCGACTTTGACCGTCCGCCGCATCGCCGCCGATCAGGGCAGTGTGTACCGTGAACTGCGCGCCGCATCGCTGCGCGAGCCGTATGCACCCGGCGAAGCACCCGAGGCCGAATTGGCCGTGGACGCGGACGCGGCCGACGCGATCGCCGCGCAGCGCGCCGGTTCCGATCAGTCCACCACGTTCCTGCTGTATACCGAAGGCCACCCCGCCGGCATGATCGGCGCGTATTTCGACAGTTCCGCCGAGCGCCGCGCGTTCGTCAGCGAGCTGTGGGTCGCGCACGCCGTGCGTCACCTGCGCGGCGGCGTGCTGCTCGTCAACACGGCGCGCAACTGGCTGGCCGGGCAGGGCGCCACCGAGATCTACGCCTGGATCGCCGAGCAGAACCGCAACGCCATCCGTTTCTACGAGCACATGGGCTTCACCAACCTCGGCGAGCACGCGCCGATCGCCCGCGTGCCCGGCGCGATGAAGTCGCTGTTCGTCTGGCGCTTCGATGCCTGAGCCCGCGTTGCCGTCCGCCTCGTTCGAGCCTTCCCAAGCCTGAATTTTCCTCGCCCGTCGTGTTGTCCCGCCGTTGTACGCGGCTTCGTCCGCGTCATCCCGAAAATGATGGCCGCCCGCCCGGACGCCTGTAAAATACGCAAAAATTTTTTGCAGGACGTTCATGTCGCTTAAAAAATCGCCATTCTTCGAGCTTCGCAGCGGCTCGGTCGACTCCTTGCTGTTCGTCGTGAAGACGGCCGACCTGGACGCGCTGCGAACCGAACTGGTCAAGCGTTTCGAGGCGACGCCGGAATTCTTCGCCGACGACGTGGTGGCGATCGACGTGCGGCGTCTGGCCGAGGGCGAGCAGGTCGAGCTCGACGCGATTCAGCAGATGCTCAACGACGTGCGGATGCGCCCGATCGGCGTGGTGGCCGATGCGGCCCAGCGCGAGTGGGCCGGCGCGAGCCGCTTGCCGCTGCTCGAAGCGCGCGACCGCCGCGCCGCGCCGGCCGCCAAGGCGGCGCCGGACGAATCCGCAGCCGACGAGCCGCAGCCGGCCACGCCGGCTTCGGCATCTGTCGCGCAGGACGCACCGGCGCAGGGCCCCGTGACAGCGGTTCAGACGCTCGTGATCGACCGGCCGTTGCGTTCGGGCCAGCAGATCTACGCGAAGGGCGACCTGGTCGTGCTCGCGCCGGTCAGCAACGGCGCCGAGGTGATCGCGGAAGGCAACATCCATGTGTACGCGCCGTTGCGCGGCCGGGCGCTGGCCGGCGTGCTCGGCAATCACGAAGCGCGGATTTTCTGTACGTGCCTCGAGCCGGAACTGATTTCGATTGCAGGCATCTATCGAACCACCGAGAACCCGCTGCCGGCCGATGTGCGCGGCAAGCCGGTGCAGATCCGGCTCGAAGACGAAAAACTGATGATCGAACCGCTGCGACTGACCTGAGCGCCCAAGCGCGACGCGGCGGATCGATCGACCTCATTGACGAACACAGGGTAGGGTAATGGCAAAAATCATCGTGGTGACTTCGGGCAAGGGCGGTGTCGGCAAGACGACGACGAGCGCGAGCTTTGCCTCCGGACTGGCGCTGCGCGGCCACAAGACGGCCGTGATCGACTTCGACGTCGGCCTGCGCAACCTCGACCTGATCATGGGCTGCGAACGCCGCGTGGTGTACGACCTGGTCAACGTGATCCAGGGCGAAGCGAACCTGAACCAGGCGCTGATCAAGGACAAGCAGTGCGAGAACCTGTTCATCCTGCCGGCGTCGCAAACGCGTGACAAGGACGCGCTGACGCGCGAGGGCGTCGAGAAGGTCATCAACGACCTGATCGCGATGGATTTCGACTACATCGTCTGCGATTCGCCGGCCGGTATCGAATCGGGCGCGCTGCACGCCATGTACTTCGCCGACGAGGCGGTGGTGGTGACGAACCCGGAAGTGTCGTCGGTGCGCGACTCGGACCGCATCCTCGGCATCCTGTCGTCGAAGACCAAGCGCGCGGCCGACGGCGGCGATCCGATCAAGGAACACCTGCTGATCACGCGCTACAACCCGAAGCGGGTCAGCGAAGGCGAAATGCTGTCGCTCGAAGACATCAGCGAAATCCTGCGCATCAAGCTGATCGGCGTGATCCCCGAATCCGAAGCCGTGCTGCACGCGTCGAACCAGGGCCTGCCCGCCGTTCACCTCGACGGCACCGATGTCGCCGAAGCCTACAAGGACGTGGTGTCGCGCTTCCTCGGCGAGGAAAAACCGCTGCGTTTCGTCGATTACATCAAGCCGGGCCTGCTGCAGCGCCTCTTCGGCAGCAAGTAACGGAGACGCCCTATGTCGATCCTTTCGTTTCTCCTTGGAGAGAAGAAGAAGTCCGCCGCCGTCGCGAAAGAGCGCCTGCAGCTGATCATCGCGCACGAGCGCATCGGCGGCCGTCCGCCGGCGGATTACCTGCCGGCGCTGCAGAAGGAGTTGCTCGAAGTCATTCAGAAGTACGTGAAGATTTCGAACGACGACATCCGCGTCAGCCTCGAACACCAGGACAACCTCGAAGTGCTCGAGGTCAAGATCGAGATTCCGCAGTCCTGATCGATCGCCGCGCATCGTGCCTCGCGATGCGCGGTTTTTCTTCGTACGCCGTACTTTCCCGCCTTGCCCGCGCGGTTCGTCTCGCGCTCATTCCTCCGACGTTTTCGCCGTGTTTGCCGCCGATTCTTTCGAATCGCGCGCGCCGTCTTTCATTCCTATTTCCGTACTTACCGGCTGTTGCACTTTGCCCCGCGCCGTAACACGGCGTCTGTCGGCCATTGCCCGGGCTCGCGCATTGAACCGGTATGCACGCGTTGAATGCGTGTCCGAATCGAACGACGACAAGGAGGTTCATATGATTCGCACTGCTGCCCGTTATCTGGTTCCGCTCGCACTGGCCGCCGCGACGCTGAGCGCGGCCGTCGCGCCGCTGTCGGCGAGCGCCGAGGAAGTCGTGATCGTGGCGCCGAGCGCGCCGCCGCCGGTGCGCTACGAAGTGGTGCCGGCCGCGCGCGTCGGCTACGTGTGGGATCACGGCCATTGGCGCTGGGATCACGGCCGCTACGTGTGGGTGCGCGGCCATTGGGAGGCCGAACAGGTGGGCCTGCACTGGGTGCCGGGCCACTGGGATGCGCGCGGCCCGAACTGGTTCTGGGTGCGCGGCCACTGGGCCTGAGGAGCGCGATCATGAAACGAACCCTGTTCGTCGTCGCGCTCGCCGCGATCGTGCTGGCCGGCTGCGTGGTCGTGCCGGCGCGGCCCGTGTATTACCACCCGGCGCACGTCGTGGTGTATTGATCGGCGGCAACCGCGGGCAGGCGTCGCGCCTGCCCGCCGCCGTCGATCACATCAGCTTGGCGTCGCGCGTCTCGCGCATCAGCAGCACGCCGATCACGCTGATCACCGCGGCCGTCGACACATAGCCGCCGACCCACGACAGCCCGCCCTGCGCGGCCAGCACCTGCGCGATATACGGCGCGATCGACGCGCCGAGGATCCCGCCGAGGTTGTAGGCCACGCCGGCGCCCGTGTAGCGGACGTGGGTGGGGAACAGCTCGGGCAGCAGCGCGCCCATCGGCGCGAACGTCACGCCCATCAGGAACAGCTCGATGATCAGGAACAGCGCGATCAGCGGCATCGAGCCGCTGCCGAGCAGCGGTTCCATCGTGAAGCCGGACAGCAGCGCGGCGATGCCGCCCGCGATCAGCACCGGCTTGCGGCCGAAGCGGTCCGACGCCCAGGCCGACAGCGGCGTGGCGATCGCCATGAACACCACCGCGATGCAGAGCAGGCCGAGGAAGCTCGGGCGCGCGATATGCAGCGCGCTGACGCCGTACGACAGCGAGAACACCGTCGAGATATAGAACAGCGTGTAGCAGACCACCATCGCCAGCGCGCCGAGCAGCGTCGGCGCCCAGTGCTGCGAGAGCAGCGAGGCGACCGGCATGCGCACGCGTTCGTTGCGATCGATCGCTGCCTGGAACGCCGGCGTTTCCGTGATCTTCAGGCGCACGTACAGGCCGACGGCCACCAGCGCCGCGCTGACCAGGAACGGCACGCGCCAGCCCCAACTGCGGAACTGCTCGTCCGACAGGCCGAGCGCGAGCGCGAAGAACAGGCCGTTCGACATCAGGAAGCCGATCGACGGGCCGAGCTGCGGGAACATGCCGAACCAGCCGCGCTTGCCGGCCGGCGCGTGCTCGGTGGCCAGCAGCGCCGCGCCGCCCCATTCGCCGCCGAGGCCGATGCCCTGGCCGAAGCGCAGCACGCAGAGCAGCACCGGCGCGAGCGCGCCGATCGTGTCGTAGCCGGGCACGAAGCCGATCGCCGTGGTCGACACGCCCATCACCAGCAGCGAGGCGACCAGTGTCGATTTGCGGCCGAAGCGGTCGCCGAAGTGGCCGAACAGGAACGAGCCGATCGGTCGCGCGATGAACGCGATGCCGAACGTGACGAACGCCGACAGCGCCTGCGCCGTGGCCGAGCCGTGCGGGAAGAACACCGGGCCGATCACGAGCGCGGCGGCCGTGGCGTACACATAGAAATCGTAGAACTCGATGGCGGTGCCGATGAAGCTCGCGAACACGATGCGCCGGTGGCTGACCGGCTGCGAGCCGTGCGACGCAGTGCCGGCGGCGGGAGAGGTAGAGGACATGATGGTTCCGTGGTGCGGGTTCGAACCGCGTGCGGGGCGGCTCGGGTGATCGGGTCTCAATTCGTTTCATCCCGCGGCGCTGCGCAAGGCGGCGGCGCGGGTGCCGGCTTCGAGGGCCGGCGATGCATCCGGGGCGGGCTGCGCGCGTCGCGCAAGCGGCCTTGTCGGGCTCGCGCGACGGGCCGGCCGGGTAGGCGGAACGTGGCGAGCCGTCCTGAACGACGGATCGGGTAGCGGCGAATTATAGCAAGCGGGATTGGCGCGCTTTCGGCGCGGTCAATCGATCGTCTGGGCCTGCTGCTCGGCCCGCGTGCGCAACTGGAACTGGCCGTTGTCGTTGAACAGCCAGCTTTCCATCATGTCGAGCTGGCCGTGCCCGTCGAGCAGGCCCGCGGGCGGGCGCGGCAGCGGCGCGGCACGGCGCAGCGATTGCAGGGCGATCGCCTCGGCGCCGTCGTCGCCGTTGCTGCGATAGACCGACGAACGCACCAGCCGCCCGTCGCGATCGACGGTGAACGCCACCACCACGAGCGAGCGCAGCATCGCCTGCGGCGCGCCGTGCAGCACGCGCGAGGCGTTCGCGTCGAGGATCTGCCGGGCCACTTCGTCGCGATAGCCGGCCTGCGACGCGGCGCTCGCGCCCGGGGTGGGCGACAGGATCAGCGCGCGCTGCGGCAGCGTGACGGTGCAGCCGGCGGCGACGAGCGCGCCGGCCAGCAAGGCGGCCAAGCGCGAGACGTGATGTATCCGTTTCATCGGCCATGCCGACGAAACGGAGCGCAGACGGGAAAAAGCGGAGAGCGGGAACATGGAAACGACCGTGCGCGAGCGTTCGGACGTTTCCAGCATAGACGCTGGCGGCGCGGAGTACAGCGGAACGCGCATCGCGCCCGCTGCGCCGCACGGCCGGCGGCGATGCCCGGCGATCAGGCCGGCTGCGCGTCCGGATCCTTCTTGAACGTGCCGAGCTGCGCCCAGATCCGGCCGCCGTCGCCGGTCACGTAGGCCGAATAACGGTGCTTGGACGTGGAACTCGTCGCGGCGGCGCAGGCCAGCGACAACGCTTCGGCGCGCGCCGAGACGGGATCCATCGCGGTGATTTCGAGGTTGTATTCCCCGGGCGGCAAGCGGTACATCACCTGGCTGCTGTCGTCGATCACGTAACGGACGTAACCGCGCGCATGCATTTCGGCATGCAGCTTCTTGTACTCCTTGGAATCGAGCGGATATTCCTTGGACCGCTTGTCATCCATGAACAGCATGACGCGGGCGGTGACGTAAAACTCCGGCATTTCGTGGCTCCCAATGGCAGAAACAGGATTTCGGGTTCGGGGAATTGCTTGGCGGTGCGCCGGAAGGCGGGCTTGGCGGCCCGACCGGCGAACAGTGACAAACCAGGGATTCGCGTGCGCATTGCCGTGCCGCCGCAATGCGTGCCATTGCAAGGTGCAGGCGCGATTGCGCACGCGCTGAAATGGGTGCCATCTGGCTTATAGCACAGGGCGTTAATTGACGTGATGAAATGCGCGATGGGTGCCGGGCGGGGATGACGCCGTAACTGGCCGGCTGGTGGCGTGCGCTGAGTGACCCTGATGCAGATCCGAAGCCCTCGGCCCCGTCGGGGGCTTTTTTCGCTGGCGTGGCTGGGAAGGGGGGAGCCCCGTTTGAGTAACGTTCCTCGCACGCTGCCAGGGCGGGATGGTTTAACGTCCGGGGCTCGTGATCCCCGTTTGAATAAGGCACCTCCCGCCTCGTGGCAGTCGGCTCACCCCCGGGAATCAACCTCGATTGTAGCGGCACGCGAACGGTGCGCAAGGCGGCTACGTTGTTGACACGTTGAAGAAACGGCGGTTACGCGTCTGGATCGCGAGTCAAAATCGGGAGCCTATACCCAGTGACATCTCCAGCCCCGCTCACGAGGAGATTGAAGCGGTCTGGATGTTCGACGGATCAAGCCGCAAGCGATTGTCACCACGGTGCGGTATGACGTGATCGCCGATGTTGCCGAGCGGCTCAACGACACCACGCATCGCACACTCGATTACCACAGCCTCGGGCGACCAACCAGCCATGCCAATATCGCGTAGGCAAAACACACAATGCGGATGCGCCATGAGGTGCGCCGCTCGCAACTTCTGCCACTTGTAGTCGTATCCTCGGGCGGAACTGCTCGTCTTTCCGGCTCGCCATGAGCCCACCTCGACAGCCTTGACCCGAGCACCAAGCTGAGATAGTCGCGGCGCGAGAGTCTTGAGACGAGGCACATCACCACCTGTAAAATCGGCGAGCCGGAATGGCCGGCAATACAAATGCACGGAGGACGAAATGCAAGGCAACGGAGGCCCAGCTTTTCCCGTACCAGAAATTCACGCAACCGCACCATCACGCCCCGCACAACACGCGGGACAAACGCTTCGCGATTATTTTGCTGCCGCAGCCTTGGGAAGCATCCTCCTGAGAACGCCAGAGGGGTACAAGCCTGACAATGGCAGCTCACCGCAAGACGAAGTTGCACGCCACGCGTATCTCATCGCCGACGCCATGATCAAAGCACGCGGCTAAGCTAAAACAAAAAGCCCCGCGCAGCTTTCACCGGGCGGGGCTTTCATGTAAGGCGCAAACTCGAAATTCTGGTGCTTCACCACGAGAGATGTACCATCGGTTGCCCGAACCGTCTCTCTCAACGTGCGAAACGATGGCGAAGCACGGACGATTTTACATCGCCCAAGCAAAAAGCCCGCTGGGTTTTCACCTAGCGGGCTGAAGTTATGTTCTCGCTGTCTGTCTTTCACATCACGAGCGCGCGCACGGCCTCTGCCGTCGACGAGACGGCCAGCCGAAACACCCGTCCAAACGTTTTTGCCAAGACGCCATACAAGCGAATTGTGCGCAGCTTTTCGTTTTTCATCTGTAAATCTCCTGATGAAGTGGAAACCGCCCCTGAAAACTCAGGAGCGGCTCGCTGTGAGTTAGCTTGCGACAGCCTCAATCACGGTGATCGCCTGCGGGTAGTTCGCGATCACGTCGACGCGGGCGTGGCAGAGAAAGCCGATTTCACCGGTCTTTGCGTAAGCTTCGCGCAGCAGTCCGATATTCAGCGTCTCGCGCAGAGCGTATTGCACTGTCGAGAAGTTGCCGACGAATACCAGGCTCTTGGCGTTTCCGTCGCCCAGATTCGTCGGAACGCCATTGGTTGCCAGTTGGCGCACGTTCGATAGCAAAGGCGGTGCGCTGAGCGGCTGGCCGGTCGTGTCCACCAAGCCGGCCAGGCCCACAAGCGTGCGCGGGGCCATGATCGCGGCCGTCGGTGCCGGCGCCTTGCGCTCGAGCTGCGTTTGGTACGCGGCCAGCATGTCACCATAGGCGAACTTGGCGCCGATCTGCTCGATCTTGTTGACCGCCTCCATGCCGTACAGGCCAAGCGGTTGCGGCGCCACACCATTACCCACCAGGCCGGCGCGGTCGAACTCCAGCGCGAACGCCTGCGAGATAGCCTGAGTCACTGCGCGCGAGACGTCGTCTGCATCGGCAAGCAGTTCGCGGCTGATACGAACGATGCAAGTCAGCGACCGGGGCGTCGCCACCACGCCGCGGAACGTCGGTTCGCTTTCGGCGACAGCGCCCAGCTCGTTACGCCATGCCGGCGTGGGCAGCGTGTCGATGCCTGCCACCGTCACGCTTTTCGCGCCATCCGTCACAGGCAGGATCCCCGCACCAGCGGTAAGCAGCGCGCTTTGATCGACCAACGCGTCGAGGATCTTCGGCATCACCACATTCGGAACGGCATAGCCGCCTGCCGAATCCGTACCGACAGACAGCGACGCTTTGACCGCATCCGAGCACTTCATGCCCGCCACGCCGCGCAGGAAGTCGGCCATGTTGATGCTGGTGTCTTCACCGGCCGCCTTGGCGCGCTGGTTGTAGTGCGCCGAGATTTGCGCAGCACGCAGGCCGCGAGCCGCATAGATCGGCTGCTGCTCATCGCGCGCCGCACTACCAGCACCAGCGCCGCTCATCTGGTGCGCAGCCATCATCACCGAATGCGTGTCGACAGCCTCGCGAAGCTCGGCGATTTCGGTCTGGTGGGATTGCTTGAAGTCGGCGAAGGCCTTGGTGAGGTTTGCCGCGATGACGTTGATGTCCGGCGCACCGCCTTCCGCTCGAACGGCCATGATGCCGCGCTGGACTTGACTTGAGACAACGAAAAAGCGGCTAGACGGGCTGAATGCCTTGTCTGGCTTGGCTTTGGGAGATTTGGTGAGTTGGGCTGAGACGCCCTGAGAATGATGCGGTGGCGGAAGCGGTGAGATTCGAACTCACGGACGGTTGCCCGTCGCCGGTTTTCAAGACCGGTGCCTTAAACCACTCGGCCACGCTTCCACGGCCGGCATTGTAACCGAAATGCCGGCGCTGTCCTCGGCTTTGCGAGCGATGCCGCGCCGCGCATCAACCCGCGTTGCCGTCCTTGTCATCCTCGTCGTCACGCAGGAACAGCTCCTGCAGATCGTTGAGAAAACGCTGCCCGAGCGGCGTCGGCGCGATGCGTTCGTAGTCGCGCACGATCATCCCGCGCCGTTCCGCCTCCGCCAGCGCCGGCTCGATGGTGGAGAGCGGCAGCCCGGTGCGTTCGGCGTAGCTGGCCACCGGAAAGCCTTCGGCCAGCCGCAGCGTGTTCAGCATGAACTCGAACGGCAGATCGCGCGGCCCGACTTCGCGCTCCTCCTGCACCGGCGTGCCGGCCATCGCCTGCTCCATGTAGGTGCCGGGATGCTTGTAGCGCGCCTGGCGCAGGATGCGATTCGGAAACGAGAGCTTCGTGTGCGCGCCCGCGCCGATGCCGAGGTAATCGCCGAAGCGCCAGTAGTTGAGGTTGTGCTTGCACTGCCGGTTCGGCTGGGCATACGCAGACACTTCATAGCGCCCGTAGCCCGCCTCTGTCGTGCGCTCGTGGATCCATTCCTGCATGTCGGCCGACGCGTCGTCGTCGGGCACGACCGGCGGGTACTTCGCGAACAGCGTGTTCGGCTCGAGCGTCAGGTGGTACAGCGACAGATGCGGCGGCGCGTACGACAGCGCGGTTTCGATGTCGGCGCGGCATTCGTCGAGCGTCTGCTTCGGCAGCGCGAACATCAGGTCGAGGTTGAAATTGTCGAACGTGTTCGCGGCGATCTCGACGGCGGCGCGCGCCTGCGCCGTGTCGTGAATGCGCCCGAGCGCCTTCAGGTGCGCCTCGTTGAAGCTCTGGATGCCGATCGACAGCCGGTTCACGCCGCTTGCGCGGAACTGCGCGAATTTGGCCGCCTCGAAGGTGCCGGGGTTCGCCTCGAGCGTGATTTCGGCGTCGGCGTCGAGCGGCAGCAGCGCGCGCACGTCGCTGAGCAAGCGGTCGAGGCCGGCAGCCGACAGCAGGCTCGGCGTGCCGCCGCCGATGAAGATCGTGTGCACCTGGCGGCCCCACACGAACGGCAGCGCCTGTTCGAGATCGGCGCGCACGGCGTCGAGGTACTGCTGCTCGGGAAAGCGCTCGCCCTTCCATTCGTGCGAGTTGAAATCGCAGTACGGGCACTTGCGCACGCACCACGGGAAATGCACGTAGAGCGCGAGCGGCGGCAGCGCGGTGAGACGCACCTTGCCCGGCGATGCGAAGGTCGCGACGATGCGCTGACCGGTGTCGGCGGCCTGGCTCACGCGTCGTCTCCGAGCCGCGCGAGCAGGGCGCGCAGCGCGAGCGCGCGATGGCTGACGGTGTTCTTGACGGCCGGCGCCAGCTCCGCCACGGTGGCGTTCAGCGCCGGCAGCAGAAAATGAGGATCGTAGCCGAAGCCGTGCTCGCCGCGCGGCGCGTCGACCACCTCGCCATGCCAACGGCCCTCGGCGAACAGCGGCTCGGGATCGTCGGGATGACGAACCAGCGCCAGCACGCAGCAGTAATAGGCACGGCGGTCGTCGACGCCCTGCAACTGCGAAACCAGATGCGCGTTGTTCGCCGCGTCGCTCTTCTCGAAGCCGGCGCGTTGCGCATAGCGCGCCGAATGCACGCCCGGCGCGCCGTGCAGCGCACGCACGCACAGGCCCGAATCGTCGGCGATGGCGGGCAGCCCGGTGGCGCGCGATGCATGACGCGCCTTGGTCAGCGCGTTTTCGATGAAGGTCAGATACGGCTCGTCGGCCTCGCTCACGTCGAGCTGGCCTTGCGGGACGATCTCGATGCCGACCGTCTCGAACAGCGCCGCGAATTCACGCAGCTTGCCCGCGTTGTTCGACGCGAGCACGATCCGCGACAAGCCGCCGGCGGGCGTGGTGGGATGCGTCATGTCAGGCGTCCCGCGCGGCTTGCTGCAGCGCGATCAGTTCGCCGATGCCCTTCTGCGCGAGATCGAGCAGCACGTTCATCTCGTCGCGCGTGAACGGCACGCCTTCGGCCGTGCCCTGCACTTCCACCAGGCCGCCCTTGCCGGTCATCACCACGTTCATGTCGGTGTCGCACTTCGAATCCTCGGCGTAATCGAGATCGAGCACCGGCGTGCCCTGATAGACGCCCACCGAGATCGCGGCAACCGAATCGTTGATCGGCGACTTGGCCAGCTTGCCCGCGGCGATCAGCTTGGCGACGGCATCCTGCACGGCGACGAACGCGCCGGTGATGCTGGCCGTGCGCGTGCCGCCGTCGGCCTGGATCACGTCGCAATCGATATGGATGGTGCGCGGGCCGAGCTGCTCGAGGTCGACCACGGCGCGCAGCGCGCGGCCGATCAGGCGCTGGATTTCCTGGGTGCGGCCGGTTTGTTTGCCGCGCGCGGCTTCGCGATCGCTGCGCGTATGGGTGGCGCGCGGCAGCATGCCGTATTCGGCGGTCAGCCAGCCCTGGCCGCGATCGCGCAGGAATTCGGGCACGCGCTCGGCCACGCTGGCCGTGCAGATCACCTTCGTATCGCCGAATTCGACGAGCACCGAGCCTTCGGCGTGCTTCGTGTAGTTGCGGGTCAGGCGCACGTCGCGCAGCTGGTTCGCCGGGCGGCCGCTCGGGCGGGAAGAGGAATTCGTCATGGGGAAGTGAGGCATCCGGAGGGAAACCGCGATTTTACCGCGCATGCCGCCGCCGCACCGGGCCGCGATGCAGCGCTCACACGGGCGGGGGCGCCGCCAAAAATGGGATAATGGCGGTTTCGCGCCCCGTGCCTCGTGCGCACCGGGCGCCTCTGGATTTCCGGGCCGTATCGGCCCTCTCACCGGCGAGACCAACCATGATCTATAGCATGACGGGCTATGCGAGCGCGACCCGCGAACTCGTGGCCAACTCCGGTAACGGCGCCACCAGCGTATCGGTCGAACTGCGTACGGTGAATTCGCGTTTCCTCGACCTGAATTTCCGCATGCCCGACGACGTGCGCGTGTGCGAACCCGCCCTGCGCGAGATGCTGATGAACAAGCTCTCGCGCGGCAAGGTGGATGTGCGCATCAACCTGCAACGCAGCGAACAGATGAGCCAGGCCGGCGCGCTGAACCGCGCCGCGCTCGACCAGCTCGCCGAACTCGAGCGCGCCGTGCTCGTGTCGTTCCCCGATTCGGAGCGCCTGCGCACCGGCGAAATCCTGCGCTGGCCCGGCGTGCTCGCCGAGAGCGGCGTGTCGGCGGAAACGCTGCGCGAAGCCGTGCTCGCCTGCGGCAAGGAAGCGATCGGCGAGCTCGTGGTGGTACGCCAGCGCGAAGGCGCGCAACTGGCCACGATGCTGCTCGGTAACGTGACGGAGATGGAAGCGATCGTCGCGCGCATCACGCCGCTGGTGCCGGAGCTGATCGCCAAGCATCAGCAGAAGATCGTCGAGCGCCTGCAGGAAGCGCTCGGCCTGGCCGCCTCGGAAAGCGGCCAGACGGTCGTGACGCGCGAGGAAGCCGCCGAGCGGATCCGCCAGGAAGTGACGATGTACGGCATCCGCATCGACATCGCCGAAGAACTGCAGCGGCTCACCGCGCACCTGAACGAAACGCGTCACGTGATCGAGAAGGGCGGCCGCGTCGGCAAGCGTCTCGACTTCATGATGCAGGAACTGAATCGCGAAGCGAACACGCTCGGTTCGAAGGCCGCGGCGAAGGAGCTCGCCGATGCGTCGATGGCGCTGAAGCTGTTGATCGAGCAGATGCGCGAGCAAGTGCAAAACCTGGAGTAAAGCAAGATGACCGAATCGAACCGCGACGCGCACGCGCTGCATGCCGGCGCGTATCCCGGCAACCTGTTCATGGTGGTGGCGCCGTCCGGCGCGGGCAAGTCGACGCTCGTGAACGCGCTGCTCGCGAAGGACAGCGAAATCTGCCTGTCGATCTCGTACACGACGCGCAAGCCGCGTCCGGGCGAGCAGGACGGCGAGCATTACCACTTCACCACCGTCGAGGATTTCCGCGCGCGTCACGCGCACCACGAATTCCTCGAAAGCGCCGAGGTGCACGGCAACTACTACGGCACCTCGCGCGTGTGGATCGAGCAGCAGATGCAGAGCGGCCGCGACGTGCTGCTCGAGATCGACTGGCAGGGCGCGCAGCAGGTCAAGAAGCAGTTCCGCAATGCGGTCGGCATCTTCATCCTGCCGCCGTCGCTCGCGGCGCTCGAGGAGCGTCTCAAGAAGCGCGGCCAGGACGAGCCGAACGTCATCACGCGCCGCCTGCTTGCCGCGGGCAGCGAGATCGCGCACGCATCGGAAGCCGAATACGTCGTGATCAACGAGCACTTCGAGACGGCGCTCTCGGAGCTGCAGCGGATCGTGGCCGCCACGCGTCTGCGCGTCGCCTCGCAATACGCACGCCACACCGAGCTTTTCATCGAGCTCGGCATCCATCTCCCGCACGCCGAGTGACGGCGGCGGACGAGGGACATAAGGTAGAATAGCCACCATATTCAGAAGGAATACCCAACATGGCTCGCATTACCGTCGAAGACTGCCTGAAGCAAATCCCCAACCGCTTCGAACTGGCGCTCGCCGCCACCTATCGCGCGCGTCAGCTCGCGCAAGGCCACACGCCGAAGATCGAAAGCCGCGACAAGCCCACCGTCGTCGCGCTGCGCGAGATCGCGGCCGGGCAGGTCGGCCTCGAGATGCTGAAGAAAGTGCCGGTTTAAGGCACACTCGGTTCTTACCGTCATGTAATCCGCACAACCGGCGTGCCAACCTGAGGAGGCGAACATGAGCAACTCAACATCGTCCGCTTCCGCGGAGGCCGGCCAGGCGGAAGACGCCACGGCCGCTTCGCCGGCGCGGCAATACATCGACGCGGTCCTCGAACAATCGTTTCGCCATCTGTTCGGGCCGACCAATACACCGGAGCAACCTCGCAAGCACGGCGTCGTTTCGATCGCGAAACTGACCGCCGCGCTTGCCGAGTATCTCGGTCCGGAAGACATCAAAGAGGTCAAGGCGGCGTTCCACTTCAGCGACGAAGCCCACCTCGGTCAATATCGCCAGAGCGGCGAGCCCTACATCACCCATCCCGTTGCCGTCGCGGAAATCTGCGCCGGCTGGAAGCTCGACGCCCAGGCCATCATGGCCGCGTTGCTGCACGACGTGATGGAAGATCAGGGCGTGACCAAGAGCGAGCTGGCCGAGCGGTTCGGCCCGAAGGTCGCGGAGCTGGTGGACGGCCTGTCGAAGCTCGACAAGATGGAGTTCCGCAGCCGCGAGGAAGCGCAGGCGGAAAACTTCCGCAAGATGCTGCTGGCGATGGCGCGCGACGTGCGCGTGATCCTCGTGAAGCTGGCCGACCGCCTGCACAACATGCGCACGCTCGGCGCGGTGCCGATGGAAAAGCGCCGCCGCGTCGCGCGCGAGACGCTCGACATCTATGCGCCGATCGCGCACCGTCTCGGCCTGAACAACACCTATCGCGAGCTGCAGGACATGAGCTTCGCGAACTTCAACCCGCACCGCTACGCCACGCTCGAGAAGGCCGTGAAGGCCGCGCGCGGCAATCGCCGCGAAGTGATCGGCAAGATCCTCGAATCGGCGCAGCGCGCGGTGGGCGAGGCGAAGCTCGACGCGGAGATCATGGGTCGCGAGAAGACGATCTACAGCATCTACCGCAAGATGCGCGACAAGCAGTTGTCGTTCTCGCAGGTGCTCGATGTCTACGGGTTCCGCGTGGTGGTCGAGCATGCGCTCGAGTGCTACACCTGCATCGGCGCGCTGCATGCGCTCTACAAGCCGGTGCCGGGCAAGTTCAAGGATTACATCGCGATCCCGAAGGTGAACGGCTACCAGTCGCTGCACACGACGGTGGTCGGCCCGTTCGGCGCGCCGATCGAATTCCAGGTCCGCACCCGCAAGATGCACGAGATCGCCGAAGCCGGCGTGGCCGCGCATTGGCTCTACAAGAACGGCGGCGCGGATCTCAACGACGTGCAGATGCGCGCGCATCAGTGGCTCAAATCGCTGCTCGACATTCAGAGCGAAGCCGGCGATTCGAGCGAATTCCTCGAACACGTCAAGATCGACCTGTTTCCGGATGCCGTCTACGTATTCACGCCGAAGTCGAAGATCATGGCGCTGCCGCGCGGCGCCACGGCGCTCGACTTCGCCTATTCGGTGCACAGCGATCTCGGCAACCAGTGCGTGGCCGTCAAGATCAACAACGAGTTGCTGCCGTTGCGCACCGAGTTGAAGAGCGGCGACATCGTCGAGGTGATCACCGCGCCGTATTCGAAGCCGAACCCGGTGTGGCTGGGTTTCGTGCGTACCGGCAAGGCGCGTTCGGCCATTCGTCACTATCTGAAGACGATGCGCCTGACCGAATCGGTGCAGCTGGGCGAGCGCCTCGTCGATCAGAGCCTCAAGAGTTACGGGCTGGCGCTGGCCGACATCGAGCCGGAAATCTGGGAAAAGCTCGTGCAGTGGACGGGCAACAAGAGCCGTCAGGAAATCTTCGCGGATATCGGCCTCGGCCGCCGCGTGCCGCAGGTGATGGCCAAGCGCATCGAGGTGCTGATGAGCGGGCGCGATGCCGACGACGACCTCTCGCGCGGCGACCGTCCGGCCCACAACGCGCCGCCGGTGGCGATCACGGGCACCGAAGGCATGTCGGTGCAGTTGTCGGCCTGCTGCCGACCGATCCCGGGCGACGCGATCATGGGTTACATCGGCATCGGCCTCGGCATGGCGATCCACACGACCGATTGCCGGGTGGCGCAGCGTATCCACCGCCGCGATCCGGGCCGCTGGATCGACGTCGCCTGGGCGCCGCAACCGGGCCGCCTGTTCGACGTCACGGTCAAGGTGCTGGTCAAGAACACCAAGGGTATCTTCGCGCGCGTGGCGGCCGACATCACCTCGGCCGACGCGAACATCGTGCATATCGCGATGGACGAAGATCTCTCGCACGAATCGACGATCCTGCGCTTCGTGATCCAGGTGGGCGATCGTGTCCACCTCGCCAACGTCATGCGCCGCGTGCGCACGAACCCGGACGTCATGCGGATCATGCGCGAGCGCTCGAGCGACGATACGGCCCATGCGCGCCACGATGGCGGCATGCGGATCGATCGGGACCGGCAGGACTATTGAGCGGGGCTGTACGGGGCTGGCGGCGTGTTGGCGAGGGTAGATCCAGCGGCGGTGAGCGAGAGCGGTACGAGGCTTCGGCGTCGTGCCGCTTTTTTCATGGTGCGGCGGAGGGGAGGGGCGGTGGATTGTGCGGCGCGGCGAAGCAACATAAACGGCGCGCGCAAAACAAAAGGGCCTTCCCGGAGGAAGGCCCTTCAAAGGTGGCGCGGCTGGCAGGATTCGAACCCACGACCCCTTGGTTCGTAGCCAAGTACTCTATCCAACTGAGCTACAGCCGCACGCAAAACGGTTACTGCTTTGTACTGCCGGGAGATCCCGTAGGACAACCCGTTTTAAAAAGTGGCGCGGCTGGCAGGATTCGAACCCACGACCCCTTGGTTCGTAGCCAAGTACTCTATCCAACTGAGCTACAGCCGCACGCAGAAGTGAGAATATAGCAAGGTTTTTCGGGAAAGGGAAGTGTTTCGTCACAATTTCTTCGCGGGAAGCGTTCGTGTACTCTTGCACGATCCCATTGGCAGTCGAAAGGTAGCCGGAACAGCATGAACAAGGCGTTTGTGAAGGAGTCGGACGGCGATGACGACGACGATCTCGGTCAAGGATTGCCCGCCATCCCGGCCGGCGCGAAAAACTACATCACGCCGGCCGGCCACAAGCGGCTGCGCGACGAGTTGCTGCATCTGATCGACGAAGCGCGGCCCGAGGTCGTCAAGCTCGTGTCGTGGGCCGCGTCGAACGGCGATCGCTCCGAGAACGGCGATTACATCTACGGCAAGCGGCGCCTGCGCGAGATCGACCGGCGCATCCGCTTCCTGACCAAGCGGCTCGATCTGGCCGAAGTGGTCGACGCAAGCCGCCAGGAAAGCGCCGATCAGGTGTTCTTCGGCGCCACGGTCGATTACGCCACCGAGGACGGCGACGAGCACACGATCACGATCGTCGGCGTCGACGAGGTCGATCTCGACCAGGGCCACGTGAGCTGGGTGTCCCCGATCGCGCGTGCATTGCTGAAATCGCGCATCGGCGAGACGGTCACGCTGATGACGCCGGCCGGCGCGCAGCCGGTCGACGTGCTCGACGTGCGTTATCCGGCGCCGAGTGCCTGACGCATCCGGGCGGCCTAGCCCGTTCGCATGAGCAGTAAAAACAAAAGCGCCCCACGGGGCGCTTTTGTCATGGTGCGGCGGTTGCTTGGCGTCAGAAACGGTGACGCAGGCCGGCCGTGACGGCGATCTGCTTGTTGGTCGACGAGGCGCCGCCCAGGCCGTTCACGTAGGCGCCAATGCCGAGGCCGTCGGTGCTCACGTGTTGATACTCGCCCTGCAGATAGATGTCGGTGCGCTTCGACAACGCGTAGTCGGTCTGCAGGTTGAACTGATTCCAGCCCGGATGGCGGCCGTCCAGGAAGCCCGCCGTGTAGGTCCACGAACCGGCCACCGACAGCGCCGGCGTCAGCGAGTAGCGGGCGTTGACTTCGTAGTTGTTGAAGCGCGCGAAGGTGCCGTCAAGGCCGATGCCGGCCGACGTGCCGGACGCGCCCGCGCCGATGCCGAGCGCGCGGTTCACGCGCGTCTGCGTGAACACGAAGCCCGCGGTGGCCGGGCCGAACGTGTAGGTCAGGCCGCCGCCGAACACGCGCTGGCGCTTGCCGACGAACGTGTTGTCGCCCGCCACCGCGCCGTTCGCGTTGCTGACGGCCGCGGTGGTCAGGCCGCTGATGTCGTTGTTCAACTGCATGTAGCCGGCAGCCAGGTTGAAGCCCATGTAGTTGTACGACACGCCCGCGCTGTACACGCGATTGTTCGAGAACTGGCTGCTGTTCGAGAAGCCGTACAACGCGCCGAACTTCAGGCCGTTCCAGTTGGTGCTGCTGTACTTGACCGAGTTGTTGACCCGGAACGAGTTGTTGAGGTTGTCGTTGTCGAACGGGTGAGCGAACTGCGTGCCGCCGTATTGCGTGCCGGTCAGCGACAACGGCCCGATGAAGTCGACCACGCTGTCGTATTGGCGACCCAGCGTGACCGAGCCGAACTGGCTTTGCGCGAGGCCGACGAAGGCCTGGCGGCCGAATTCGCGACCGTTCTGCTTCAGCGTGCCGTTGTTGATGCCGAAACCGTTCTCGAGCACGAAGATCGCCTTCAGTCCGCCGCCGAGATCTTCATTGCCGCGCAGCCCCCACCGGCTGCCGTTGACCGAACCGCTCGTCTCCGACCACGAGCTGTGACCGCCCTGATTGTTCGTGTACGTGATGCCGGCGTCGATCAAGCCATACAGCGTCACGCTGCTTTGCGCGTGCGCCGCCGTTGCGCAGACACCCGATACCGCCGCTACGATTAGCGTCTTTTTCATTGCTGCGTCTCCGTCTGACGAGGAAGCTCGGCTTCCTCTTTTTCATCGAGGTGGTGACCCGCACCGGGAGCGGCGGTGTGGCGTGAGAGGGTGGCGCCCGAGGCGCCGCAAATCTCCAGACCCGAACGCAGTGTTGAGCCGCTGGCCTGCCGGCGTCGATTCCACTTTAAGCAATAATGAATTTAAATTTGAGAAATGGTCTGGCGGCGGGCTGAAACCGTTGCCAGACAAGGCTGTGGCGCGTGAGCGGGATTTTGATCAGGATGCCGAATCGATTTTCGCGTTGCGCGATGGCGACAGAAGCAGGGCGAGGGAGGCGTGGCGATCGCCGCGGCGGCGATTGTTGAGGCAACGGCAATAGAGGTTTGTGAAGACCGCCGATAATGGTGCGCGAAGCACTCGCTATACTGAAGCCTCTGCTTTCCGAAGCAGACTTTTTCGTTGACGGAAAAGATCTCCAAACCTTTGTCGGCGCGACCTTCCAGTCGCGCTTTTTTTTGCCCGTCGGGTTTGTCGGGCCGGGCTGGCGCCCGGCCGTGCCGTCTAGCGGCGGCGCGCTGGCGTATCGGCTGGCTCGCCGAACGGCATCATGGCCGGTTGCGCCCAATCCTCCATCACGTAGTGACGGGCATCGAGCGGCGAAGCAAGCAGGTTCTGCCAGTGATCGCCGTGCCAGGTCGTTTCGAACTCGGCGTCGAATGCGGAAGTCGACGGTGCTGCCGGTGCAATCGATTTGTGGCGGCGCAGCATGCCGATCCGGTGCGCGAAGCGTTTCATTGCGTCAAACATTTTCGCCCCCTGTCCAACTGTAAGCGCTTCGAGCTTCGCAAATCAAAATGCCCGCGACAACCCGGAAAAATACCGAGCTACCGCTATTTTTTACTTGTCCGGTATTTTTTGCTATTTTGTTAATTAAAAATCACCACCCTAGTAATAATGACAGGTCAGACAAGGCTAATTGCCGCATTTTTCTGGCCGTGAGCCGCTCTCATAGGGATCCGCATCAAATCGAATAAGAAGATGTGAAGAATTTTCTTGACGAGCCTTGAGCGTCGCATTTATAAAAGCACCACGAAGTCTGCGGTGCTTACTGCTCATCGTCCACAAGGTTTGGCGGGGCCGGGGCTTTCGGTGACGGCACACTCAAGGGTTGCTCGTTTTATTCAATTGTTTGGGGAATGAAGAATATGGATACCGGTATCGTGAAATGGTTTAACGATGCTAAGGGCTTTGGCTTTATCACGTCGGACAACGGTGGCGAGGATCTGTTCGCGCACTTTTCGGAAATCCGTATGGATGGCTTCAAGACGCTGAAGGAAAACCAACGCGTTTCGTTCGAAGTGAAGACGGGCCCGAAAGGCAAGCAGGCTGCCAATATTCAGGCTGCTTAATCCGGGTTAACCCGTGATTCCAAGCCCCCGCATTAGCGGGGGCTTTGTTTTTGGCGGGTAGAATCGCTACCGTGCGCGATGTCGCGCGTCATCAACCGGTATCGCTTTCCGCAGACATGTCCGATCTGTCCTCGTCTCTTCCCGTCATCGACGCGCCGCTCGTCTTCGTCGACCTCGAAACCACCGGCGGCTCCGCAGCCGACCATCGCATCACCGAGGTCGGTGTCGTCGAAGTGGGGCCCGATGGCGTGTCCACGTGGACGTCGCTGATCGATCCGCGCCAGCCGATTCCGGCGTTCATCCAGCAACTGACCGGCATCACCGACGAGATGGTGCGGGGCGCGCCGACCTTCGCATCGATCGCGGCCGAACTGTATGCGCGGCTCGACGGCAAGCTGTTCATCGCCCACAACGCGAGTTTCGACCGCGGCTTCCTGCGCGCCGAGTTCGAGCGGGCCGGGCTCGCGTTCAATCCCGACATGCTGTGCACGGTGCGCCTGTCGCGCGCGCTGTTTCCGCGCGAGGCGCGGCACGGGCTCGACGCGTTGATCGAGCGCCATGCGCTGGTGCCGAACGCGCGGCACCGCGCGCTCGCCGATGCCGATCTCGTCTGGCAGTTCTGGCAGCGGCTGCCGGCGCTGGTGCCGGCCGGCCGGCTGGCCGAGCAGATCGATCAGGCCACGCGCCGTTATCGCCTGGGCGGCAATCTGACCGAGGACGACCTGGAGCGCGCGCCGGCCGGTTGCGGGGCGTATGCGCTGTTCGGCGAGGACGACGCGCCGCTGTTCATCGGGCGCAGCGTGCGGGTGCGCAATCGGCTGCGTGCGTTGCTGACGGGCGAGCGGCGTTCGGCGAAGGAGCGCAAGCTGGCCGAACAGGTGCGGCGCATTGCGTGGCGCGAGACGCGCGGCGAACTGGGGGCGATGCTGGCCGAGGCGGCCTGGATCGCCGAACTGAAGCCGCCGCTCAACCGGAAGGCGAGCGATGCGCGGCGCAGCGCGACTGGCAGCAGCACGCCCTGGCCGTTCGACGGGCCGGTGGCGATCGTGGAGACGGAGGGCGGCGTGGCGTCGTACCTCGTGGCCGACAACTGGCGCTACCTCGGGGCGGCCGCCAGCATCGCGCAGGCGAGCGAGCTGGCCGTGGCGCTGGCGCCCGGCGCGGGCGCGTTTCATGCCGGGATCTGCCGCATCCTTCAAACGCATCTCGCGCGCGGCCTGGAAACGGTGCCGCTGGCGCCGGCAGCCGCCACGGCTGCAACCGCCGAGGCCTCGGCCGCCGAATAACGCCGCGCCGAACCGCGTCCGGCGCCGAATCGAATCGGGTCGAATCGGTTTTGCTCCGAGCGGCCTGCGCGCTCGAAACCCCTCACCCCATCGAACTCGCCCCGCCGCCCGTGCAGACGTGCGAGAGCGCCGCGTTGAGCGCCGGTGTCTGCCGCGAGTCGTAACGCGTCAGCGATTTCCAGTTGGCGATGCTGCCCGCGACGCGCGACTGGCAATCGGGCGCGTCGCGCAGCGGTGCAACGCGGGCGAGTGCGGCGATCAGCGATTGCGTCAGCTTGTCGAACTGCGGGCGCGTGGTCGTTGCGAGATCGGGCGGCGTGCCTTGCGGCGGCTGGCCCGCGCGCCAGCTCTCGAACAGTGCGTTCTGCATGATCTTGCTCGCCTCGATCTGATCGGCGAAGAACGCATGCGCGTAGTCGCGGTCGATCCCGCTCGCCACCGCACGGCGCTCGACGTCGGCCAGCAATTGCGCTTCGCGCGGCTTGTCCTCGATCGGCTTGTGATTGGCCCACTTCCATTGCGCGACCGGCTCGGCCAGCGCGATCCGTTGTGAGGCGAGCGCGACGAGGTTGGTCAACGGCGTATCGTCGCCGTCGGCGCTGGCTGGCAGCGCGACGAGCAGGGCGGCCAGCGATGCGCAGGCGCCGGCAAAGCGAAGCGGGAAAGTCATGGGATTGGATGTGCGCCGGCAGGCAGCCGGGCCAAGCGGAAAACGACGAGGATAAACGATTGCGTGGTGCGCGGACGCGCCCAGGCGAAGTTCAGTGCGCCAAAACGCGCGCGCCCGAGCGGCCGACGAGGCCGGGGCGGCGCGAAACGTGCCGAAGCGAGCAGGCGTGCGGGCGCAAGAAACGGGCCGCGATCGGGCGGCGGTTCAGGACGCGCAAGCCGACATCACTTAGGCGTGCCGAGCTTGTGCTGCTCGTCGAAGAAGGCGCGCACATGGTCGGGCAGTTCGGCGAGAAACTCGACGGCCACCGGTTCCGGGTCCGGGCTCATCACTTTCTCGGGAGGTGGCATGCGAAGTGGTTTCTCATCCATGATCAATCTCCTTGCGGTGTATCGATTATCGATCTCCTAACTCGAAGATTTCCAGCAGGGAATCGTTTCAATTTGTCGTTGTTGCTTAAACCGCACAGCTGCTGCGATGTCGGCGTGCGGCACGCGGGCAAAATGGATGCGCGCGCACCTATCTCGTGAGGGTTTGCACGGATTCGTCGGACGGCTCGACGCCGAAAAAACGGGGAAGGGTGCGGAGCGCAGGCGGCTCGAGGATGCGGCGCGATGCATCCGGCGATGCGAGAGCGCGGTGAGGTGAGGGTGAAGCGGGGGTGAGGCGGCGGCGAGGCGCCGATGAGAGGCGCCCGGCGGCGCGCTGACGCGCGAGCCGCCGGGCGGTGCTGCCGGTGCTACGCGCGCCTGAACAGCCGGATGATGAACAGCAGGATGACCGCGCCGATCACGGCCACGATGATCGAGGCGAAGAAGCCGCTGCCGACCGCGATGCCGAGCTTCGCGGCGAGCCAGCCGCCGATGATCGCGCCGACGATGCCGACGATGATGTCGACGATCAGCCCGAACCCGCCGCCCTTCACGAGCAGGCCGGCAAGCCAGCCGGCAATCGCGCCGATGATGAGCCACATAATCAAGCCATGAGCCATGGTGGTTCTCCAGGTTGCTGTTGGTATGTCGAGAAACGAACGAACCGGCCGCGGGCATCGCACTGCCTGACGGTGCGCTGCACCGCCGGCTCCCGGCCCGTTGCCCACGCAATTTACTGCAATAGCCGGGTCAGGAGCGTTAAGTAATGTTAGGCAGCCGGCAAAGGCGTAACCAAAGATTTTTTCGAGGAGAAACCCTTGTCCAGGGCCTTTCGGCGGGCTTTCGAGGCAAGCGCGGGGAACGGGAGGGCGGGGTGAACGGCGGCGGAAAAACAAAAAGCCCGATCACGAGGATCGGGCTTTCTGCTTGATTCGGATGGTGCCGGAGATAGGAGTCGAACCTACGACCTTCGCATTACGAATGCGCTGCTCTACCAACTGAGCTACACCGGCAACAAAGAGATGAAATTATAGGGTGATTTCTGCGAGGCTGGCAAGAGGTTTGGCGAAGAAATTTTCAAATTTCTGCGTTGCTTCGACTAAGTGCTTGATCCGGAAGGGATCCAGACTCGCGATCGATCGCCACGCATCGCCCAACTTCACGCCCGTACCGCCTCGCGCTTCGACAACCGTTGCCGATCATCTGACCCTGCGCCTTTCAACGCGGCGAATTCTACGCTGAAAGCCGTGCGCGAGGGAAGGGGCTTGGCCCCTCCCGGCGCACTTTTTTGCGGCGCTGCAATACCTCGCGCGCGCCGCCGCTGCTTTACTTGGCGGCCGCTTCCTGGTGGTAGCGCGCCACGCGCTCGACTTCGTTCTTCGAGCCGAGGATCACCGGCACGCGCTGGTGCAGGCCGGTCGGCTGCACGTCGAGGATGCGCTCGGTGCCCGTGGTGGCCGCGCCGCCCGCCTGCTCGACGATGAACGACATCGGATTCGCTTCGTACATCAGGCGCAGCTTGCCCGGGCGATCGGGCGTGCGCGCGTCGGCCGGGTACATGAAGATGCCGCCGCGATTCAGGATGCGGTGCACGTCGGCGACCATCGAGGCGATCCAGCGCATGTTGAAGTTCGCGCCGCGCTCGCCGTCGGCGCCGGCATTCAGCTCGTTGACGTAGCGCTGCACCGGCTCGTACCAGTGGCGCGCGTTCGAGGCGTTGATCGCGTATTCGCGCGTGTCGGCCGGAATCTGCATGTTGCTTTGCGTCAGCACCCACGAACCCACTTCGCGGTCGAGCGTGAAGCAGTTCACGCCGTGGCCGGTGGTCAGCACCAGCACGGTTTGCGGGCCGTACACCGCATAGCCGGCCGCGACCTGCTGCGTGCCGGGCTGCAGGAACGATTCCTCGGTGGCTTCCTTGCCGTCCGGGCAGCGCAGCACCGAGAAGATCGTGCCGATCGACACGTTCACGTCGATGTTCGACGAGCCGTCGAGCGGATCGAACACCAGCAGGTATTCGCCGCGCGGGTAGTTGTCGGGGATCGGGAAGAACGTTTCCATTTCTTCCGAGGCCATCGCGGCGAGGTTGCCGCCCCATTCGTTGGCGTCGAGCAGGATTTCGTTCGACAGGATGTCGAGCTTCTTCTGCACTTCGCCCTGCACGTTTTCGCTGCCGGCGGTGCCGAGCGCCTCGCCGAGCGCGCCCTTCGAGACGTTGTAGCTGATCGCCTTGCAGGCGCGCGCCACGACTTCGATCAGCAGGCGCAGGTCGGCCGGGAGATTGTGATTCTCGCGTTGCTGCTCGATCAGGAATTTCGACAGCGTGGTACGTCGGGAAATGGACATGGCTGAACTCCGAGAGGCGGGGAAATCTTGGTAGGCCGCAATTTTACCCGGCTCGACCCGGCCTGCCGCCTTTTTGTGGCGAAGCAGCATGGCGCGCGAGCCAATACGGTGAGGCCCCAATAAAAAACGGCCGGCGCCGCGCGAGCGGGCCGGCCGTTTCGTCATGCGGACGGCACCGGCGGTGCCGATCCTGCCGTCAGGTCCTGCGGGCGGCGGTTCAGGCGAGCGCCTTTTCGACGATCTCGCGCACGTCGCGCGACTTCGCGCCGGCCGCGACGCGTTCGAGCGCCTCGCGCATGCGCTCGCGCAGCGCCGGCGTGTAACGCCGCCAGCTTTCGAGCGAGCGCGCCAGACGCGCCGCGACCTGCGGGTTGATCGCGTCGAGCGCGAGCACCTGGTCGGCCCAGAACGCGTAGCCGGAGCCATCGGCGGCGTGGAACTGCGCCGGGTTCGCCGCGCAGAAGCCGAAGATCAGCGAGCGCGCGCGGTTCGGGTTCTTCAGATTGAACGCAGGGTGGTCGAGCAGCTCGCGCACCGTGGCCAGGGTCGGATGCTCGGCCGTGCCGCGCCGCGTGGCCTGCATCGAGAACCACTTGTCGATCACCAGCGCCTCCTTCTCGAAGCGCTGGTAGAAATCGGCCAGCGCCTGCTGGGCCGGCGCTTCGGCGGCGGCATGGGCCGCCGAGGCCGACAGCAGCGCGCCGAGCGCGGCCGCGCGATCCGTCATGTTGTCGGCGGCTTCGTATTGCGCGGTGGCGAGGCGCACGGCGTCGGCCGGCTGCTCGCGTTCGGCCAGATAGGCGAGCGCCAGGTTCTTCAGCGCGCGGTGGCCGCCGTCTTCGGGCGTCGGCGCGTATTCGCCGGGCGTGCAATGGCGTTCGTAAATCGCGAGCCAATCGGCATGCAGCGCCTCGGCCAACTGGCCGCGCACGAACTGGCGCGCGCGATGCACGGCGGCCGGATTCGCCTCGCGCATCTGATCGGCCAGATAGGCTTCGGACGGCAGCGTCAGCGCCAGCTCGCGGAACGCCGGCGACAGCGTGTCGTCGGTCAGCACGCGGCGGAACGCATCGGTGAACGTGGCGTCGAGCGTCAGCTCGCCGCCGGCGGCCGCGCGGTCGGCCAGCGTCAGCAGGGCGCGCGTGGCGAGGCGCTGGCCGGCTTCCCAGCGGTTGAACGGATCGCTGTCGTGGGCGAGCAGGAACGCCAGTTCGTCCTCGCGGTAGTCGTACTCGACGACCACCGGGGCCGAGAAATTGCGCAGCAGCGACGGCAGCGGCTCGGCCGCCACGTCGACGAACGTGTAGGACGCCTCGGTTTCAGTCAGCTCGATCACGCGCGTGGTGCCGGCGGCGGCGGCTTCGCCGTCGAGGCGCAGCGGCAGATCCTGGCCGTCGGCGCCGATCAGGCCGATCGCGAACGGGATCAGCAGCGGGCCTTGCTGGGTTTCGCGCGCGGCGGCCGAGGCCGATTCGCCGTAGCCCTGGCGCAGCGTGACGGTGTAGCGCTTGGCGGCGGCGTCGTAGGCGGTCTTCACCGACACGCGCGGCGTGCCGGCCTGGCTGTACCAGCGCTCGAACTGCGCGAGATCGCGGCCGTTCGCGTCGGCCATCGCGTGGCGGAAATCGTCGCAGGTGACGGCCTGGCCGTCGTGGCGCTCGAAGTAGAGATCCATGCCGCGCCGAAAGCCGTCGCGGCCGAACAGCGTCTGGTACATCCGCACGACTTCCGAACCCTTCTCGTAGACGGTCATCGTGTAGAAGTTGTTGATCTCGACGTAGCTTTCGGGGCGCACCGGGTGCGCCATCGGGCCGGCGTCCTCGGCGAACTGGAGCTGGCGCAGCACGCGCACGTCCTCGATGCGCTTGACCGCGCGCGCGCCGGCGTCGTCGGCGTCGCCGGCCGACATGTCGGCCGAGAATTCCTGATCGCGGAACACCGTCAGGCCTTCCTTGAGGCTCAACTGGAACCAGTCGCGGCAGGTCACGCGGTTGCCCGTCCAGTTGTGGAAGTACTCATGGCCGACCACGGCCTCGATGTTCGCGAAATCGGTGTCGGTCGCGGTTTCGGGGTTCGCCAGCACGTACTTCGTGTTGAAGATGTTGAGCCCCTTGTTCTCCATCGCGCCCATGTTGAAATCGCCGACCGCGACGATCATGAAGCGGTCCAGGTCGAGCTCGAGGCCGAAGCGCTTTTCGTCCCAGTGGATCGAATGGATCAGCGAATCCATCGCGTGACGGGTTTTGTCGAGATCGTGCGGCTCGACCCACACCTGCAGCAGCTTCTTCGCGCCCGAGCCGGTGGTGATGGTTTCCTCGATCGACACGAGCTTGCCCGCGACCAGCGCGAACAGGTAGCTCGGCTTGCGGAACGGGTCTTCCCATTTCGCGAAGTGGCGGCCGTCGGGCAGCTCGCCCGACTCCACCAGGTTGCCGTTCGACAGCAGCACCGGGTAATCGGCGCGGCTCGCGCGCAGCGTGACCGTGTAGGTGGACATCACGTCCGGGCGGTCGAGGAAATAGGTGATGCGGCGAAAGCCTTCCGCCTCGCACTGCGTGAAGAAGTTGCCGCTCGACACGTAGAGGCCCGACAGCGTGGTGTTGACGGCCGGCGCGCAGGCGCTGTCGATCGTCAGCTCGAACGTGTCGGGCAGGTTCTCCACGGTCAGCCCGTGCTCGTGCGCGCGCACCGTGTCGACCGGCTGGCCGTTCACGCGCGCGGCGACGAATTCGAGCGATTCGCCGAGCAGTTCGAGGTGCGGCGCGGGCGCGGCGTCCGGATTGCGGCGCACACGCATGGTGTTGCGCACCAGGGTGCGCTCGGGCACGAGGTCGAATTCGAGGGCGACGCTGTCGATGAGGAACGCGGGCGGCGTGTAGTCGGCGCGGCGGATCACGGCGGAATGGGCGGCGGTATCGGACATGTCGAGCGTGGGCAGTAGGGGTTCGGGATTCGCCACCGGCCGCTCGTGGCGGCGGGGCGGGGCTGTCCATTGTACAAAGGCTTGGCGTGGCCCGCGCGGTTCGAACTTTCGGCGCGCCGGCGGGTCTGCTGATGATCCGGCGGGCGGCGCGCGGCGTATGATGCGATGCCGTCCGACGGGGCGGCATCGAATCGAACCCAAGGATCAAGATGAAAGCGAATCGTACGTTCCGCGCCGCGTTCTGGCTCGCGAGCGCCTGCGTCGTGCTGCTGTCGGGCTGCGCGAGCTATGTGAACACGCAGGTCACGGCATTTTCCGACTGGAGCGGCAGCGATGCGACGCGCACCTACGCGTTCGCGCGCGCCACGGGCGAGCAGAACAGCCTCGAGCAGGCCACCTACGAGAACATCGTGGCCGGCGAATTGTCCTCGCTGTCGTTCCGGCGCGTGCCGGCCGGCGACGCGCGCTATCTGGTGGCGCTGACCTACGGCATCAAGGGCGATCTGGTGGCGGTGCCGCAGCCTGTCTACTACGATCCGTGGTTCGGCCCCGGCCCGTTCTGGCGCGGCGGCATGTGGGGCGGCTGGGGCCCGTGGGGGCCGCAACCGGCCGGCTATGTGAACCAGACCTATCGCGTGTTCGAGCGCACGCTGAATATCCGCATGACCGAGCGCGCGACGGGCCGCGAGGTCTACAACGTCAGCGCCCGCAATTCGGGCGGCAACGGCTCGCTGGTGGCGGCCATGCCGTTCCTGGCGCACTCGGCGCTGGCCGATTTCCCGCTCGGCAACGGCGCGACGCGCACGGTGCGCCTGCCGGTGGACCGCAACGGCGGCGGCCCGGCCGCGGCGCCGGCCGGTTCGAACGAGCGGGCGGTGCCGGCCGCGCCTGCATCGGCGGCGAGCGGCGCGAAGTAACGCAGCCCCGACACCGAACCTGCAGGTACAAAAAACGGGCCTGGCGCAGCAGCATGCGCCAGGCCCGTGTTTGTATCGGGATCGGGGGAGCGCCCGCTCAGGCCGCCGCTGCCGCCATCGCCTCGCGCGCCGGCTGCGGCGCGTCACGCCGGTGCACGCAGCGGCCGGCCGCATAGGTGCTGTGCACGGCGCGGTCGTCGCCGAGCATCGCCAGCGCGAACAGCAGCTCCTCCAGCGATTCGGCCCGCGCGCTGCGGCGCGCCAGCAGCGGCGTGGCGGCCGGGTCGAGCACCACGAAATCGGCTTCCGAGCCGGGCGCGAGCGTGCCCACCTCGGCATCGAGCGCGAGCGCCTGCGCCGCGCCGGCCGTGGCCAGCCAGAACATGCGCGTCGCGCTCAAGTGATAGCCCGACAGCCGTGCGACCTTGTGCGCCTCGTTCATCGTCTGCAGCATCGAGAACGAGGTGCCGCCGCCCACGTCGGTGGCCAGTGACAGCGGCGCGCGCTGCGCCGTCGCGCGATCGAAATCGAACAGCCCGCTGCCGAGGAAGAAGTTCGAGGTCGGGCAGTGCGCGATCACCGTGTTGGTTTCGGCGATGCGCCGCCGATCCTCGTCGTCGAGGTGGATGCAATGGCCGTACACGGCGCGCGGGCGCAGCAGCCCGTGACGGTCGTAGATGTCGAGATAGCTGCGATGGCCGGGGAACAGCTCGGCCGCCCATTTCACCTCGTCGACGTTCTCCGCCACGTGGCTCTGCACGAACACGTCGGGATGGCGGCGCGCGAGATCGGCGCAGGCCTCCAACTGCTCGACGGTCGAGGTTGGCGCGAAGCGCGGCGTGAGCGCGTACATCTGCCGGCCGCGGCCATGCCAGCGCGCGATCAGCTCGGTGCTGTCGTCGTGGCCCGAACGCGCGGTGTCGCGCAGGAATTCCGGGCAGTTGCGGTCCATCAGCACCTTGCCGGCGATCATGCGCAGGTTGTGCGCCTCGCTGACCTCGAAGAACGCGTCGGCCGATTGCTTGTGCACCGTGCAGTAGACGAGCGCCGTGGTGGTGCCGCTTGCCAGCAACTGCTCGACGAAGAAGCCCGCCACCTCGCGCGCATGAGCCGGATCCTCGAAGCGGCGCTCGGTCGGGAACGTGTAGGTGTCGAGCCACGGCAGCAGGCCTGGCGCCGGCGAGGCGATCATGTCGGTCTGCGGATAGTGGATGTGCGTGTCGATGAAGCCGGGCACGATCAGCTTGTCGCGCAGCGTCAGCACCTGCGTGTCGGGCGCGAGGCGGCCGGCCAGCGCCGCGTAGGCGCCGGACGCGGCCACCCGGCCGTCCTCGACGATCACGAGGCCGTCGTCCTCGAACGCGGCGGCGTCGCCGGTATGCGCCGGATCGCCGCGAAACGTCAGCAGGCGGGCGCGAAAGGCGGTTTGGGTCATGAGGCGAACTCCAGCATCGAAGAAATGAGGCGCGGGCTCACAGCTGCGCGAGCAGCACGCCCGACAGCGCGGCGACGATCCACATCGCCGGCTTGATCTCGCGGCGGCGGCCGGTGAACAGCTTCAGCACCACGAACGCGAGAAAGCCGTAGGCGATGCCGTCGGTGATCGAATAGGTGAGCGGGATCAGCACCATCGCGATGAACGCCGGAATCGCCTCGTCGAAGCGGTGCCATTCGATCTTCGTGATCGACTCCATCATGAACACGCCCACCAGGATCAGCGCCGGCGCGGTGGCGATCGCGGGCACCAGCGACAGCAGCGGCGAGAGCACCAGGAACGGCAGGAAGCAGAGCCCGGCCACCACCGCCACCAGGCCGGTGCGGCCGCCCGCCGAAATGCCGGCCGCCGATTCGATGTAGGCGTTGGCCGGGCTGGTGCCGAGCGGCGCGGACACCACCGCCGAGAACGCGTCGACCATCATCGACTGGCGGATGTTGCGCGGGTTGCCGTCGCGGTCGACGAGGTTGCCGGCTTCGGAAATCGCCATGAACGTCGAGAGCGCATCGAAGAACGCCGTGAACAGCATCACGAAGATGAACGGCCAGTAGGCCAGCTTCAGCGCGCCGATCAGGTCGAGCTGGCCGATGCCGGAGAAATCGGGCGCGGCGATCAGGCCGTTCCAGTTGACGAGCGTCCTGGTGGCGATCGCGGCGGGCCAGTAGGCGGTGCCGTCGCCCCACACGCGGCCGATCGGAATCGCCAGCAGCGTGGTCACGACGATGCCGATCATCAGCGCGCCCGTCACGCGGCGCACCACCAGCACCGTGGTGACGGCCAGCCCGATCAGGAACGTGATCACCACCGGGTTCAGCGACGCGCCGTGCACGACCGTGACCGGGTCGCCCACCACGAACTTCGCGTTGACCAGCCCGATCAGGCAGATGAACAGCCCGATGCCGCACGACACGGCGTGGCGCAGGTTCGGCGGGATCGCGTCGACCACCAGCTTGCGCGCGTTGAACGCGGCCAGCACGGCGAAGATCACGCCGGCCCAGAACACGCAGCCGAGCGCCGTCTGCCACGGCATCTTGCCGCCGTGCACCATCACGAACGCGAACAGCGCGTTCATGCCCATGCCCGGCGCGACCAGCACCGGGTTGCGCGCGTAGAGGCCCATCGCGCAACTGCCGAGGAAGCTGACGATCACGGTGGCGGTCAGCGCGGACGCGAACGGCACGCCGGCCTGCGCCAGGATGCCCGGATTGACGACGATGATGTACATCGCCGTCAGGAACGTCGTGATGCCCGCGACGATTTCCGTGCGCAATCGCGAACCGGATTCGCGGATGCCGAAGAAGCGCTCGAGCGCGCTGCTCGACGCCGGGGCCTTGCTGCCGTTGTACGTGTCCATCGGAAAAGCTCTCCTCAGTCTCTGTTATGGGGACGACGGTGCGCGCGCGCCCTGGGGCGCGTGTCGCGAATTGCACCGGCCGCCCCGGCAGGACGTGGGTGTCATGCCGGATGCCAGTGCGAATCGAGTTTTGCGATCAGCGCGGCGCGCTCGTCCTCGGTGACGAAGGACGCCTCGAAGCCGTTGCGGATCACGGTGTAGACGTCCTGGTCGCCGAGCGACAGCGCCGCGACGGTCGCGAAGTAGTTCTCGTTGACGTAGCCGCCGAAATAGGCGGGATCGTCGGAATTGATGGTCACGGCCACGCCGCTGTCGAGCAGCACCTTCAGCGTGTGCTGGGTCATGTCGTCGAACACCTTGAGCTTCAGGTTCGACAGCGGGCACACCGTCAGCGCGATGCGCGCATCGGCCAGGCGCGCCACCAGCGCGGCGTCCTCGATGCTGCGCACGCCGTGGTCGACGCGATCCACCTTGAGCAGGTCGAGCGCCTCGATCACGTATTCCGGCGGGCCTTCCTCGCCGGCATGCGCCACCAGCTTCAGGCCCATCGCGTGGGCCTTGGCGAACACGCGCGCGAACTTCGAGGGCGGATGGCCGCGCTCGGACGAATCGAGGCCCACGCCGATCAGGCGATGCGCGTACTTCTCGAACAGCGGCAGTGCGGCGTCGAAGGTGGCGAGCGCGTCGTCTTCCGACAGATGGCGCAGGAAGCAGAGGATCAGCTTGCTCGACAGGCCGCGCCGCTCGGCGTCCGCCAACGCGCGGTCGATGCCGGCCACCACCGTCTCGATCGGCACGCCGCGTTCGGTGTGCGTCTGCGGGTCGAAGAAGATTTCGGTGTGGATCACGTTGTCGGCCAGCGCGCGCTCCACGTAGGCGGCCGTCATGTCGTAGAAATCCTGCTCCTTCAACAGCACGCTCGCGCCGGCGTAATAGATGTCGAGGAACGATTGCAGATCGGTGAACGCGTACGCGGCGCGCAGCGCCTCGACCGATGCGTAGGCGAGCTTCACGCCGTTGCGTTCGGCGAGCTTGAAGATCAGTTCCGGCTCCAGCGAGCCTTCGATGTGGATGTGCAGCTCGGCCTTCGGTGCGAGCGCGATCTTCTCTTGAAAATTCGGAGTCATGGGGCGGTGTCCTGGTCGGTCAGAATTGGGGGGCGGCCGGTTCGCCGGCGGCCTGGGTGGCGTGCTGGTCGACGACCTGCAGAATTTGCGCGGCCACCGAGATCGCGATCGTCTCGGGCGCCTTGTCGACGATCCCTTCCACGCCGATCGGGCAGCGCATGCGCGCCGTTTGCGCCGGATCGATGCCGCTGGCGGCGAGGCGCTGGTCGAACTGGATGCGCTTCGAGCGCGAGCCGATCATGCCGAAATAGGCGTAATCGGCGCGGTGCAGGATGTGCTGGGCCAGTTGGAAGTCGAACGCGTGATCGTGCGTCATCACCACGAAATAGCTGTGCGGCGCGGCCTCGGCCACGGCGCTTTCGGGCGCGTCGCGCGGTTCGACGCGCAGGTTGCCGATGCCGGCCAGCGCCTGCGGCTCGGGAAACGGCGCATCGCGCCCGTCCACCCAGCGCACGCGGCACGGCAGCGTCGCGAGCACGCGCACCAGCGCGGCCGAGGCGTGGCTCGCGCCGAACAGCTCGACGGCGAACGTGTGCGGCGCGATGGTCTCGGTCATCAGCGAGACGTCGCCGGTGGTCCAGAGCAGGCAATCGGCGCGCGTCACGTCCGTTTCCGGTTCGCTCAGCATCACCGGGTCCGGCGTCGGGCCGAACGCGATGCTGCGCACCGTGGCGCTGCCGGCCGCCACGCGCTTGGCCAGCGACGTGATCCAGCCGAGATCGGCGATGTCGAGCCGCTCGAACGCCAGCGTCACGGCGCCGCCGCAGCACTGGCCGAGGCTCGGGCCGAGCGGCAGCCGTTCGAGGCGGCGCGCGTGAGGCAGGTGCGAGCCGTCCTTGAGCAGTTGCCGCGCGATCTCGATCGCCTTCCATTCGAGATGGCCGCCGCCGATCGTATGGCGGGCCGTGTCGCGCGTGACGAGCATCTTGGTGCCGGCTTCGCGCGGCACCGAGCCTTCGGCGCGCGCGACCGTCACCAGCACGGCCGCTTCGCCGTGCGCGATCAGGTGTTGAACATCGGTGAGCCAGGTTTCCATGGCGTGGCCTCCTTCAATGCCGCGCCGCCGCGCGGGGCGCGACGGGCGAGGCGGATGAAACGGCCACGCGGGACGGATGCCCGGCGAGCGAGCTGGCCGCGTTCGGCGCCGGCGCGGGCTGGCGCGCGGCATCGGAC
>NZ_JAAGPF010000312.1 GCF_017104645.1 Burkholderia sp. Ac-20379 | reverse complement strand
GGCCTGGAGGCGCACAACATTCCGATCGACATCGTGGCCGGCACCAGCGCCGGCTCGGTGGTGGGCGCGCTCTACGCGTCCGGCATGAACGCCTTCGAGATCAACAAGCTCGCGCTGACGATGGACGAAGCGTCGATCAGCGACTGGGCGCTGCCGTGGCGCTCGCGCGGCCTGCTGATGGGCGTGGCGCTGCAGAACTACATCAACAAGACGCTGAACAACCGGCCGATCGAGAAGATGGCGAAACCGCTCGGCATCGTCGCGACCGATCTGCAAAACGGCCAGCCGATCCTGTTCCAGCGCGGCAACGCGGGCCTGGCGGTGCGTGCCTCGAGCAGCGTGCCGTCGGTGTTCGAGCCGGTCAAGATCGGTTCGCGCGAATACGTGGACGGCGGCCTCGTCAGCCCCGTGCCGGCATCGTTCGCGCACAAGATGGGCGCCGATTTCGTGATCGCGGTCGACATCTCGGCCCGCCCCGAAGGCGCGGCCACCAACAACCCGATCGAGTTGCTGCTGCAGACCTTCACGATCATGGGCCAGACCATCAAGGCCTACGAACTCGACAAATACGCCGACGTGGTGATCCGCCCGAACCTGGCTGCGATGAGCGCCAGCGATTTCACGCAGCGCAACGCCGCGATCCTGGCCGGCGAGGAAGCGGCCGCGAAAATCATGCCCGAACTGAAAAGCAAGCTGGCCGCCGCCCAGGCGCGCGCGGCCGCCTGAACGCAAGCACGCAGAAGCACGAAACCCCCGGGCTCCTTGCGGAGGCCGGGGGTGATTCGGAAGGCCGGAATGGGCTGGCGGCAGGCTGGCTCGATGCGGCCTGCGCGGCCCTGCGCCTTACTGGTTGCCCGAGTTGAAATCCGAGCCGCTGACGCCGAGCGTCGCGCTCACGCGCTGGCGCAGGTCGTCGGGCTTGCCGTCGAAGTGCGACTCGATCCGGCGTGCGCCGTCGAAACGCTTTTCCCAGTAACTGTTGTCGAGATCGTCGACGCGGATCGTGCTGCCGGTGGACGGCGAGTGCACGAACTTGTTGTCGCCGATATAGATGCCGACGTGCGAGGCCGCGCGGCGCATCGTGTTGAAGAACACGAGATCGCCCGGCTTCAGTTCGCTGACGCGCACCTTCTCGCCCACGTGGCTCATTTCCTCGGCGCGACGCGGCAGCGACATGCCCAGGGTGTCCTGGAACACGTAGCGCACGAAGCCGCTGCAATCGAGACCCGAATCCGGCGAATTGCCGCCCCAGCGGTAACGCACGCCGATCATGTTCAGCGCGCCGACCACGACGTCGCCGGCCTTGCCGGCCATGCCGGACAGGAACGACTTCGCGCTGCTCGCCGTGGACGAGGCAGCCGGTTGCGTGACGGGGGTGTTTTGGGAGACGGAAGACGAGCCCGATTGGCTCGTGAGCGTGACATCCTGGTTAAAACGGACGACATCGTCGGCGAACGCGCCGGAAGATGCGGAGACCAGAACGCCGACGACTAGCCCAGCGACAGCGCGCTTGCAGGCTTGGGTAAGAGATCGATGCTGCATCAGTCGGTAATTTTGTGCTTAAAAATCAGCTGATTGGCGGAAATTTCGATCGATACTAGCCAGACGGTATTTGTTTGTCAAAACGAATTGAAAAAATCAATCACAATCTGCACATCATTGGGGCAATCCAGTCAAATCAACGGCTTCCAGCAGTTTTCGCGTATAAGCATGTGACGGTTTCGTGAAAATTTTTCCGACATCGCCGGTTTCGACGATCACGCCGTCCTGCATCACCGCCACCCGGTGCGCCATTGCCCCGATCACCTCGAGGTCGTGACTGATGAAGATGTAGCCGAGGTTGTATTTCTGCTGGAGGCCGGCCAGCAGTTTCAGCACCTGCTGCTGGATCGACACGTCGAGCGCGCTGGTGGGTTCGTCGAGCACCAGCACGCGCGGCTCCAGCACCAGCGCGCGGGCGATCGCGATGCGCTGGCGCTGGCCGCCCGAGAACTCGTGCGGGTAGCGATGCAGCAGCGTGCGGTCGAGGCCCACCTCGCGCAGCACGGCCACCACCCGGTCGCGCCGCGCCGCCTCCGACAGCTCCGGGCGATGCAGCGCCAGCCCCTCGCCGACGATCCGCTCGATCGTGTGGCGCGGCGACAGCGAGCCGAACGGATCCTGGAACACCACCTGCATGCGCGCGCGCAGCAGCCGCGCGTCGGCGCCGCGCCAGTCGGCCAGCGGCCGGCCATCGAACTCGATCGCGCCGCCCGCGATCCGCTGCAGGCCGAGCAGCGCCATCGCCAGCGTGGATTTGCCCGAACCCGACTCGCCGACCACCCCGAGCGTCTCGCCCTGCCGCACCGACACGCTCACGCCGTCCACCGCCGTGAAGCTGCCGCTGCGGAACCAGCCGCCGATGCCGGGCAGCTTCTGCCGGTAGCGCACGGTCACGTCCTGCGCGTCGAGTACCACCGGCGCGATCGGCAGCACCGGCGCCACCGTGCGCCGCGGCCGGCTGTTCAGCAGCTTGCGCGTGTAGGGGTGCTCGGGATCGGCGAAGATCCGCTCCACCTCGCCGTGCTCCACCAGCCTGCCCTTCTCCATCACCGCCACGCGCTGCGCGAAGCGCCGCACCAGGTTCAGGTCGTGCGTGATCAGCAGGATCGCCATGCCGCGCGTCAGCTCGGCGTCGCGTTGAAGATCGAGCAGCAGCTCGACGATCTGCGCGCGGATCGTCACGTCGAGCGCCGTGGTGGGCTCGTCGGCCAGCAGCAGGCGCGGCCGGCAGGCCAGCGCCATCGCGATCATGGCGCGCTGGCGCTGGCCGCCCGACAACTGGTGCGGATAGCTGTCCACGCGCCGCTCGGGCTCGGCGATGCCGGTGCGCCCGAGCAGCGCGATCGCGCGGGCGCGCGCCTCGCGCTTCGACACGCCGTCGTGCAGCACGATGGTTTCCATGATCTGGTCGCCGACCGTGTAGAGCGGATTGAGCGCCGTCATCGGCTCCTGGAAGATCATCGCGATCTCCGAGCCGCGCAGGCCGCGCATCGCGCGCTCGCCGGCCGCGGCGAGGTCGCGCCCGTCGAAGCGGATGCGGCCCGTCACCTCGGCGTCGCGCAGCAGCCGCAGGATCGCCAGCGCCGTCACGCTCTTGCCCGAACCCGATTCGCCCACCAGCGCGACGCGTTCGCCGCGGCCGATCGCGAGCGACACGCCGTCGACGGCCGGCGTGTCGCCGAAGCGCACGCACAAGTTCTCGATCGACAGCAGCGGCTCGGCGGCGGCCGACGGCGCCGGCGGCTGCGCCTGCATCGCGGCCGGCTTCATCGCGCACCTCCGGCCGCGCGCGAGGTGTCGGCGATCCGCGAATCGAGCGCGTTGCGCAACGCGTCGCCCATGAACGTCAGCAGCAGCAGCGTCAGCACCAGCACCACGAACGTGGCGAGCGAGATCCACCACGCGTCGAGATTGGCCTTGCCCTGCGCCAGCAGCTCGCCCAGGCTCGGCGTGGGCGGCGGCACGCCGAGGCCGAGGAAATCGAGGCTGGTCAGCGCGACGATCGAGCCGCTCATGCGGAACGGCAGGAACGTGATGACGGGCGTGAGGCTGTTCGGCAGCACGTGCCGCCAGACGATCTGCCAGTTCGACAGGCCCATCGCGCGCGCCGCGCGCACGTAATCCTGGGTGCGGTTGCGCAGGAATTCGGCGCGCACGTAGTCGGACAGCCCGATCCAGCCGAACACCGAGGCCAGCAAGATCAGCAGCAGGAAACTCGGCTCGAAGATCGACGCGAAGATGAACAGCAGGTAGATCTCGGGCATGGCCCCCCAGATCTCGATCAGGCGCTGGCCGACGATGTCGATGCGCCCGCCGTAGAAGCCCTGCACCGCGCCGGCCGCGATGCCGAGCAAGGTGCCGATCAGCGTCACCACCAGCCCGAACTCGACCGACACGCGGAACCCGTAGACGAGCCGCGCGAGCAGGTCGCGGCCCTGCGCGTCGGTGCCGAGCCAGTTGTCGCGCGACGGCGGCGCCGGGTTCGGCAGCGCCGAGAAATAGTTCAGCGTGGTGTACGAATAGCGGTTCGGCGGATAGATCACGAAGTTGCCGGGCGCGTCGAGCTTCCTGCGCACGTACGGATCGAGATAATCGGCCGGCGTCGGGAAATCGCCGCCGAAGGTGGTTTCGGCGTAATCCTTGACGATCGGGAAGTAGTAATGCCCGTCGTAGCGCACCACCAGCGGCCGATCGTTCGACCAGAGCGGCGCGGCGAGGCTGGCGGCGAACGCCACCACGAAGATCACGAGGCTCCAGTAGCCGAGGCGCTGGCGGCAGAAGCGCTGCCAGACGCGGCGCGCGGGCGACGGCGAGACGCGCGCGCGCGCCGCGTCGATCCGGGGAGAAACGGCGGCTCGGCTCACGTCAATGCTCCAGTCGGTCGAATTGGATGCGCGGGTCGACCCACACATAGCAGAGGTCGGAAATCAGCTTCGTCACGAGGCCGATCAGCGTGAACACGTACAGCGTGCCGAGCACCACCGGGTAGTCGCGGCGGATCATCGATTCGTAGGACAGCAGGCCGAGCCCGTCGAGCGAGAACAGCGTCTCGATCAGCAGGCTGCCCGAGAAGAACGCGCCGACGAACGCGGCCGGAAAGCCCACGATCAGCGGCACCAGCGCGTTGCGGAACACGTGCTTCCACAGCACGCGCCGCTCGCCGAGGCCCTTCGCGCGCGCGGTCAGCACGTACTGCTTGCGGATCTCGTCGAGGAACGCGTTCTTGGTCAGCATCGTGATGGTGGCGAAGCTGCCCACCACCGACGCCGCGATCGGCAACACCAGGTGCCAGAAGTAATCGAGGATCTTCCCGCCGAGGCTCAGTTGCGCGAAGTTGTCCGAGGTCAGGCCACGCAGCGGGAACCACTGCCAGAACGAGCCGCCCGCGAACAGCACCAGCAGCAGCACGCCGAGCACGAAGCCCGGAATCGCGAAGCCGATCAGCACGGCGAGGCTCGACGCCACGTCGAACGGCGTGCCGTTGCGCACCGCCTTGGCGATGCCGAGCGGCACCGAGATCAGGTAACTGAGCAGGAACGTCCACAGGCCGATGCTGATCGACACCGGCAGCTTCGACACCACCAGCGACGCCACGCTCTGATGATGGAAATAGCTCTGGCCGAGATCGAAATGCGCGAAGCGCTCGAGCATCAGGCCGTAGCGTTCGAGCGGCGGCTTGTCGAAGCCGTACAGCACCTTCAGTTGCGCGAGCTGTTGCGGATCGACGCCGGAATAGCCGCGCAGGCCGAACGGCGTGTGGCCCTGCTCCGCGCCCTTGCGCAGTTCCTGCGCCGCCTGTTCGACCGGGCCGCCCGGCACGAACTGGATCACCGCGAACGTGATGGTCAGCACGCCGAGCAAGGTCGGGATCATCAGCAGCAGGCGTTTGAGGATGTAGCTCCACATAGGCGGGATCGGGGCGCGGTTGACGCAACGTTAGCGGGACGACGGCCGCGCGGGCCGCCCGGGGCGCGAAACAGGAACGAGGCAACGCAGGACGGCGGCGGCCATCGCTCAGTCGCCGGACGGCTTGCCGTGCGCGGGCGTGGCCCACCACATCGACGCGATCCAGTCCTCGGCGGAATAGTACAGCGGCAAGGTCGCCGGATAGGCCAGCGTGCGCTTGTAGGCGACGCGATGGACGGTGCTGTACCACTGCGGGACCGCGTAGTAGCCGTGCATCAGCACGCGGTCGAGCGCATGGGTGGCGTCGAGCAGTTGCGGGCGCGTCTGCGCCTGCACGAGCGAATGGAGAATCGCGTCGACGGCCGGCGATTTCAGCCCGGTCATGTTGTCCGAGCCGGCCTGATCAGCGTAGCGGCTCGCGAAGCGCGCCACCTGCTCGCTGCCCGGCACCTGCACGCCGGGGTAACGCACGGTGGTCATGTCGTAGTCGAACGCGTCGAGCCGCTTTTGCAGCAGCGCGAAATCGGCCGCGCGAAAGCTCGCCACGATGCCGAGCTTGGCCAGATTGCGCTGATAGGCCGTGACCACCGGCGCCATCGCGCTGCCCGAATCGTCGAGGATCTCGAAGCGGAACGGGTCGCCCTTCGCGTTGCGCAGCGCGCCGTCGCGGTAGGTCCAGCCGGCCTCGGCCAGCAGCGCGCGCGCCTTCAGCAGGTTCGCGCGCAGCGAGCCGGGCGGATTCGTGGAAGGCTGCTCGGGCATCGGCCCGAACACGGCCGGATCGAGCTGCTTGCGCAACGGTTCGAGGATCGCCAGCTCGCCCTCGCCGGGCGTGCCGGTGGCCTGCAGCTCGGTATCGGCGAAATAGCTGTTCAGGCGCGTGTAGCCGCCGAAGAACAGTTGCCGGTTCAGCCATTCGAAATCGAACGCGAGGTCGAGCGCCTCGCGCACGCGCACGTCCTGGAACAGCGGCCGACGCAGGTTCATGAAGAAGCCCTGCATGCCCGCGCCGTTATGCTGGCGGAATTCGCGCTTGACCAGCTCGCCGCTGTCGAAGCGCTTGCCGATATCGCGCCGCACCCAGTTGCGCGCGATGTATTCGACCATCGCGTCGTATTCGCCGGCCTTGAACGCTTCGAGGCGCGCCACGCCGTCGCCGTACAGCTTGTAGACGATGTGCGCGAAGTTGTTGGTGCCGACGCGCACCGGCAGGCTTGCGCCCCAGTAGTTCGGATCGCGCCGGTAATCGATGGTGCGGCCGCTGTCGTAATGGTCGATCACGTACGGGCCGCTGCCGATCGGCGTCTCGAACGCGAGCTGGTCGAACGCCACCTGCGAGCCGTCCGGCCGAGTCCCCCACTTGCGCGAGAACACCGGAATCGCGCCCGCGATCAGCGGCAGCTCGCGGTTCGCGCGCTTGAACTCGAAGCGCACCGTGGCGGCATCCACCGCCACCGCCTGCGAAATGTCGGAGAAATACGCCGCGTATTGCGGCGCGGCCTTCGGGCTTTTCAGCGTGTCGAACGAATATTTGACGTCGGCGGCCGTGACCCGGTCGCCGTTCGAAAAGCGCGCGCGCGGGTTGATGTGGAACGTCACGGACAGCCGGTCCGGCGCGATCGCGATGTCGTCGGCCAGCAGGCCGTAGGCGCTGGCCGGTTCGTCGGCGCTGCCGGTGGTCAGGCTCTCGAACAGCATGCCGATGCCCGGCGCCGGATTGCCGCGCAGCGTGAACGGGTTGAACTTGTCGAACGTGGTGAGCCGGTTCGGATTCGCGAGCACCAGCGTGCCGCCCTTCGGCGCATCGGGGTTGACGTAGTCGAAATGCTTGAAGCCGGCCGGGTATTTCGGCTCGCCGTATTGCGCGATCGCGTAGACGGCATGCGCGGGCTGCGCGACGCAGGCGGCCAGAGCGAACAGCCAGGCGGCGCGGCGCGCGGCGACGACGCCGGCGGCGTGGCCCGGCACGACATCGGCCATCGCCGATCGAGCCGTCGCGGCGCGGATTCTGACGGCATCGCGCAACGCGGCAAGGGCCGCGGCGGCGGGTGCGACACGGCGGGACGCGGCGGTCCGGAACGACGAAATCGGCATGAGGCGGAATCGCTCGTGGATCGGTGGCTGTGTCGCGCATTCTACCGAGTCCGTTACGGCGAGGGGGCGCATTCGCGCGCGGCGCGACTGTCCTGTGCGCGCCCAAAGAAAAACCGCCCGGCATGCGGGCGGTTTCGATTCGTTCGGCCAGGCGCGGCGGATCGTGCGATCCGCAGGGCCGAGACTGGCGAGCCCGGCCGGGCAAAGCGGCCTTCGAAGCCGCCCGCCCTCGCCGGGCTTAGTGACGCCAGCCGTCGTGGCCGCCGTGCCAGCCCGGGCCACCGCCGTGCCAGCCGGGGCCGCCGCCATGCCAGCCCGGGCCGCCGTGGCGACGGTACCATTCCTGACGACCCCAGTAGCGGCGGCCGTCCCAGTAGCGATCGCCGTGCCAGCCGATGATGATGGCCGGCGGCGGCGCATAGACCGGCGCCGGTTGGTAGTACGCGGGCGGCGGCGGTGCGTAGACGGGTGCGGGCGCAACATACGCCGGAGCGCCGAGGTTGATGCCGACACTGACGCCCGCCATTGCGGCGCCCGATACGCACAGCGCAGCCAGACCGGTCACGAGCGAAGCAACACGCAAGCTTTTCATGGAGTCCCCTTCCGGTGGTTTCATTGAGTGATTCGACTATAACGACTCAGCCCCGGCCCGCATATTTCCACTTTGTAAGAACTGATGCGCGGAGTCGCATGATCGATGCATCGCTAACGTCTTGTTACATTTGACGAGGCAATCGCAACGCCGATGCGCGGAATGCGGGGCTTGGGTCGAACGCGGCGCGCGTATTGTAGCGGCGCTCGTGTGAAAGCGCGTCGGGAAGGCGGCCCGTGGAGCGGGACGCGATGCCGCAGCGCCGACTCGGGACGGTCGGCGACGCGCTCATCGATGGCGCGATGCCGCCGCATGTCGCGCGGCAGCACGGCTGGAAGACAGCGGCACGGCGCGTCGCGTGTTCATGAGCCGGGCGCGTCGCCCAGCAACGCATCGATGTCGGCTGCGAGCGGCGCGGTAGCCGGCCCGCAGCGCATGACGGCCAGCGCCGCCGCGCCATGCGTCGGGCGCGTCGCCCAGCAGCGCATCAATGTCGGCCGCGAGCGGCGCGGTAGCCGGCCCGAAGCGCGTGACGGCCAGCGCCGCCGCGCCATGCGTCATGCGCCGGGCGCGTCGCCCAGCAACGCATCGATGTCGGCCGCGAGCGGCGCGGTGGCCGGCCCGAAA
>NZ_JAAGPF010000311.1 GCF_017104645.1 Burkholderia sp. Ac-20379 | reverse complement strand
CTTTGAGCGCTTGCGGCACTTGCGGCGCGGCCAGCGCAATCTGCATCGGCGGCGGCGGCGCGCGCTGCGGCTCGTGGGGCTGCGCCCGCATCAGCCAGGCCGCCGCGCCGCCCGCCATCAGCAGTTCGATCGCCAATGCGATCGCCGCCGAGCGCGCGAGCCGGCCTCGCCCGGCCGATGCCGGGACGGATCGAATCATCGGTCTCGCTCCGTCAGTGCGCGCTCGGCTGGGCCGCCAGCGCGATATGCGAAACGCCGGCCGCGCGGCAGGCATCCATCACCGCGAGCAGCTTCTGCAACTGCGCATCCTTCGCGCCGGCGATCGTCACGGCCAGCTGCGCGGGATCGGGGCGCGCGGCCAGCAGCGCCGTCAATTGCGGCGGCGTCAGCGTGCGGCCGTCGACCGACACCGCGCCGTCCTGCTCGAGCGCAACCGTCACGGCCGGCGGCGGCAGGCTCGCGGCGCTGGCGCTCGACGGCAACTGCGTGCGCACGCCGGCATTGGGGATCATGTGCAGCGTGATCATGATGAAAAACACCAGCAGGAAGAACATGATGTCGATCATCGGGATGATCTCGATGCGCGCCTTGCGGGCCTCGAAATAGCGCATCGTCAGGCCTCCCGGGGGGCCGGCGCGCGGGTCGCATCGCCGGTTGCGCCGGCTTCGCCCGGTTCGAGCACCACCGGCAACCCGGCGAGCCGGTTCACGAGCGCCTTCTTCAGGATGTCGAGCTGATGCACCACCAGCCGCACGCGGTTGTGCAGGCCGTTGAAGAACACCAGCCCGACCATCGCGACGAACAGGCCCGAGGCGGTGGCCACCAGCGCCTCGGCCACGCCGCCCGTCACCTGCGTGGGCGCGTTGCCCGGATCGGACAGCACCTGGAACGCGTTGAACATGCCCACGATGGTGCCGAACAGGCCCAGCAGCGGCGCGAGCGTGACGATGGTGTCGAGCACCCAGAGGAAGCGGTCGACGCGCGGCGCCTCGCGCATGATCGCCTCCTCGAGGCTGGCGTCGAGCGCCTCGCGGCCCGCCTCGCGCGGAGCCCGCGCGGCGGTGGCGAACAGCGTCGCCATCGGCGTGCCGCGGAACTGCGCGGCCAGTTGACCGAGCGCGGCCGGCCCCGGCGCATCGAGCGCATCGAGCCGCGCCAGCGCCCGGCTCGCGCCGGTGGAAGCGCGCAGCAGATAGCCGCTGCGCTCGACGATCACGGTCAGCGCGACGAACAGCATCGCCGCGATCACGTAGAGGACGCCGCCCGAATGGTTGGCGACATGAAGCAGTTGATCGATCGACATACGGGATCCTTAGAAATCGGTCGTGAAGGTGGCCACGAACGCCCGGCCCGGCACCGTCCAGTACAGCGGCGTGCTGTCCTGCGCGGTGTAGCCGGCCAGCGCGTCGATGCTGCGGCGGTTGAACAGGTTGTCGATCTCGAAGCCGAGACGCGTGTTGTGCATCCACGGCAGGACGTTGGCGAACGTGTAGCCGGCCGCGAGGTTGGTCACGGCATAACCGCCGATCGGCTGGCTGTTGCCGGTGTCGCCGTATTGGCGGCCGACGAACTTGGTGATGAACGAGCCGTTGACGGGGCCGCGCTCGTACAGCAGGCCCGCCGCCGCGGTCATCTTGGCCGCGTTCGGCATCCAGTCGCCGGTGGATTTCTGCTTGGCCGAGTTGAGCGTGAGGTTGCCGTACAGGCTGAAACCGTGGCCGACCAGGTAGGTGCCTTCCGTTTCGACGCCCTTGTAGACGGCGCCGCCCGCGTTCGAGAACACCACGTTGGTGCCGACCGTGCGGCTCGTCACGGCGTTGCGGAAGTTGATGTAGTAAATGTCGGCCGACAGCGTCATGCGGTTGCTGCGGTAGGTCGTGCCGATCTGGTAGTTGTCGGTCTGCTCCGGATTCGGCTGGCCCGCGCTGGCCGGATCGTTCACGTAGAACACGTTCAGGTTCGGCGCGAGGAAGCCCTGCGCGTACTGCACGTAGGCCGTCAAGTTCGGCGAGATCTGCTCGTGCAGCGTGACCGACGGCAGCACCTTCTGCCAGGTGTGGCTGAAGTCCACCGGCTGCGACGTCTTCTGGTTCATCGGCGACGTGATGCTGCGATCGAACGACACGTATTTCACGCCCGGCGTCAGCGTCAGGCCATAGGGCAGCTTCCACGCGTACTGCACGTAGGGCTGGAACGTCAGCAGCGTGTCGTGCATCGCGTAGTTCTGCTGCAGCAGCGCGAAGTTCAGCGTGTCGTCCACATTGGCGTTGTCGCGATCGTTCGACTGATGCGTGACCCATGCGCCCAGTTGCAGCTTGCCGGGGCCAAGCTGGCGCTCGGCGCTCAGGATGTCGCCGAACGCGCGGTAGTTGTTGTGCATCTCGGTGCCCGGCACGTTGTTCGCGCCGAAGGCCGTGCCGTTCGGCGTCTCGCCGTTCGGATCCGCGCCGCCGAAACCGTTGTGGTAATAGCCGTAGGTATAGAGCTTGTTGTCGATCGTCCAGCCGCCGAGCAGCGTGTGCAGGCCGATATATTCGAAGTCCGTATGAATGCGGTCGAAGTTGTAGCCGCGGAACGACTGGCTGCCCGGGTTGCCGTTCAACGCGAAGTCGGGGCCGAACCGGGCGATCTGCGCGGCGGTCGCGCCCACCGGCACGTTCTGGTGAAGGTCGGTATACGTGCCGAAGAAGGTCAGCAGCGTGTTGTCGCCGATCGGCCGTTCGAGCTTGAAGAACACGTTGCGGCGGCGTTGCGCGGCGTCGGTCAGGTAGCCGTCGCTGCGGCTCTGCGTGTAACCCACGGTGGCACGGCCGTCGCCCCACTTCTGAAGGTCGCCGGTGTCGAACTGCGCGCCGGCCAGCCAGGTGTTGAAGCTGCCGTAGGAACCGAACAGCGTGGCCTTCGGCGTCATCGACGGCTCGATCGATTGAATCCCCACCGTGCCGCCGAAGGTGGCAAAGCCGATCTGCGCGGCATCGCCGGGGCCGCGATCGACCGACAGGCCGCCGATCGCGCGGCTCGTGAAGAACGAGGTGGAATGGTGCGTGAAGTCGTTCGAATCGCCGAACGGAATGCCGTCGAACGTGACGTTGTACTGCCCGTCCTGGAAGCCGCGAATGCCGAGCACCTGCGATTCCATCAGGCCCGAGCCGTTCGGATCGACGTTGGTCACGCTCGGCGCGATCGCGAGGATGTCGGTGTAGTTGGCGGTGGGCGCCGTGCTGTTCTCGATGTAGTGGCGGCTGATGACCGATTTCGGTTCCGTCGCGGCCAGCGAACCTTGCGACGGCGCTTGCGCGGATGCCGTTTGCGCATGGCGCGCGGCGGCGGCGGCCCCGCCCGCCGCCGTGCTCTGCACTGCACCGAGATCGCCCGACGTTTGCGCCGACGCGGCATGGCTGACGATCGCGCCCAGCGATGCCAGCACGAGTTGCGTCACCAACCTGGGTTTGAGCCCCTTACCTGCCCGTTGCATGATTCCGTGTTCCTTTTCGTCTGTGTAAAAGCAAGGACACCTTGCGAATTGGACGGAATCGTAACCACGCGCAATTAACCGAATGTGATCGTGTTCTTACTAAACGACATAACACCTTTCGCGACAATTACAGGCGCGCAGATCAGACGAATGATTCGTCGATCGATCACGAAAACCCCTTGATTTACGGCACATTCAGATAATGCAACCCAGTTGCATTCTGCCAATCGTTCGCAAAACATCGAGTTTGTAATTGTTCGTTCAACCGAACGCCATGGTGTCTTCGTATCTTCCGTCGGGCATGCATTTTCGATGCCGCGCATTGCGAACCCACTTGATTGCGACACCACACTCATGAACCACACCACGCTCCGCCTGTTGCCGATCGCCGCGATCGTTTCGATGCTTGCCGCCTGCGGCGGCAACGACAACTCCGCCACGCCGGCCGCCACGGGCAGCACCTCGGGCACGCCCGCGCCGAGCACCAGCGCCTCGGCCAGCAACTACACGGCCGGCAACCTGCTGGTGACGCGCACCGCCTACGATCCGTCGTTCACGGTCACGGGCACGCTGCCCTACAACGCCACGCCCACCGCCACCAACGCCGCGCCGGTCAGCGCCGTGTCGCCGGGCACGTTCCCGAACGCCGTCACCAACGATGCGAACGACGCGAACTTCGGCGTGACGTCCGAGGCGTTCCTCGACCAGTGGACGCCGGGCGCCAGCGCGCCGTCGCAAACGCTCGACGTGACCGCCGCCGCCGCCAAGAGCGGCGTGGCGTTCTCCACCAGCTTCGCGTCGAAGTCGGAAATGGCGATGAACGTGTCGGTGAATCAGAAATCGCTGACGTTCGTGGGCTACAACACCCCGATCGACCAGATCGACATCTCGAACTCGAACACGCCGGGCGTGGTGGACCCCACCAACACCGACGTCGCCACGCCGACCTACCGCACCGTCGCGCAGCTCAACTTCGCCGACAACAGCCTGTCGTTCACCAACACCAACGCGTTCGCGGGCAACAACGGCCGCGCCGCGGTGCTGGCCGGCGGCATGTATTACATCGTCGGCAACGCCGGCAACTCGGGCAAGAATCCGAAGCCGACCACGGCGCAGCTCGACATGCTGACGATGGCCACCGGCGTGCAAAGCATCGCCGCGGGCAGCCCGTGCGCCTTCACGCAGGTGATCGGCGCGTTCCAGTCGGGCACGGGCACCGGCACGTACGCCACCGCGCCGGCCGGCACCGCGTGCTCGCTCGCCTCGATGGGCAGCATCACGGGCGGCAGCGCGACCGGCGACCAGTTCGGCTTCTCGATCGCGAGCATCGGCCAGGCCGCCGACAAGACGGGCAAGGACGCCAACTTCCGCGGCCTGTACGTCGGCCCGGACGGCACCATGTACACCTCGAAGGGCAGCGGCGGCAACGGCGTCAACACGGTCTACCAGGTGGGCGCCGCCGGCGCGCTCGCCAACGGCGGCACGCTGCCGCAAACCGCGGCGATCTCGATCCTGCCGGGCTTCCCGACCGCGCTGGCCACCAACCTGACCAACCTCACCACGCCGAGCCAGGTGACGGGCACCGTCTATCCGTTCGGCATGTGGATCCCGTCGTCGGATTCGACGCTGATGTTCGTGGCCGACGAAGGCGACGGCGTGGCGGGCGATCAGGTGTCGGGCAGCGGCGGCCTGTGGGTCTATCGCAAGACGGCCGGCACGTGGGCGCCGATCGCGCACCTGACGGCCGGCCTGAACCTCGGCGTCGCGTATTCGGTGACGGATACCAACGGCACGTACGGCACCAAGGGCGCGAGCTACACCACCACCCCGGACGGCCTGCGCAACGTGACGGGCCAGGTCAACGCGGACGGCAGCTTCACGCTGTACGCCACCACCTCGACGATCGGCAACAGCCTTGGCAGCACGTTCGATGCGGGCGCCGATTCGAACCAACTGGTGAAGATCACGGTGAACGTGAACGGCTCGACGGCCAGCTCGGCTTCCGGCTTCGGCGTGATGCAAACGGCGCCGTACGGCCAGGCGCTGCGCGGCGTGGCGATGGTGCCGAAGTTCTGAGGTCCCGCGCGTGAAGGCGCGCTCCGGCCGCTGGCGGGCGGAGCCGGAGCGCGCCGGGGGCATGAGGATGTCGAGTGTGTCGGGAGGGAACTCGGGCCGGGGGCGGCCATTCCCGGCATGCCGGGCCGCGCAAGCGGCTCGGTTCCGTCCCCGAAAACCCGCTCACTTTTCGCTTGCACTCGCAGTCTGCCTACGTAGAATACTGTACAAACATACAGCATCGGTGACGAAGTGGAACTGCAAAAGAAGCTCGAAGTGCTGGCCGACGCGGCGAAGTACGATGCGTCCTGCGCCAGCAGCGGCACGCCCAAACGCGGTTCGCGCGGGGCCGCCGGGCTCGGCGCCAGCACGGGCGCCGGCATCTGTCACAGCTTCACGCCCGACGGGCGCTGCGTCTCCCTGCTCAAGATCCTGCTCACCAACTTCTGTCTGTACGACTGCCAATACTGCGTGAACCGGCGCTCCAGCAATGTGCCGCGCGCGCGCTTCACGCCGGAGGAGGTCGTCGATCTCACGCTCGATTTCTACCGGCGCAATTACATCGACGGCCTGTTTCTCAGTTCGGGCGTGATCCGGTCGTCGAACTACACGATGGAACAACTGGTGCGCGTGGCGCAGTCGCTGCGCGAGGATCATCAGTTCCGCGGCTACCTGCATCTCAAGACCATTCCCGACGCCGATCCCGCGCTGATCGCGCAAGCCGGCCGCTATGCGGACCGCCTGAGCGTGAACGTGGAATTGCCGACCGACGCCAGCCTCGCGCGTCTCGCGCCGGAAAAGAACGTGCGCACCATCAAGCTGGCGATGGGGTCGATCCGGCTTGCGCAGGAAGAAGCGCAGAGCGAGGCGAAGGCGCCGCCCTTCTCGCCGGCGGGCCAGAGCACGCAGATGATCGTCGGGGCCGATCAAACGAACGACCGCACCATCCTGCAGACGGCCGAATCGCTCTACGGAGCGTTCAAGCTCAAGCGCGTGTACTACTCGGCGTTCAGCCCGATCCCGGACAGCCCCTCCGCCCTGCCCGCGCAGGCGCCGCCGCTGCTGCGCGAGCATCGGCTCTATCAAGCCGATTTTCTGTTGCGCGGGTATGGCTTCCAGGCCAACGAACTGTTCGGCGACAGCGGGGATCTCCCGCTCGACATCGATCCGAAGCTCGCGTGGGCGCTGGCGCATCGCGAGCAGTTCCCCGTCGATCTCAACCGTGCGCCGCTTCGCGCGATCGCGCGCGTGCCCGGCATCGGCATGCGCAACGCGAAACGGCTGGTGGATCTGCGGCGCACGCGCCGCATTCGTTACGACGATCTGGTGCGCCTGCGCTGCCCGATGGAGAAGATCCGGCCGTTCGTGGTGACGCAGGATTACCGCGCCGCCCTGCACGACGCATCGTCCGACACGCTGCGCCGCGTGCTCGCGCCGCCGCCGGTGCAACTCGCGCTGCTGTGAGGGCGGCCGATGCGCACCATCGTGATCGAGGATCGCTTCGACGCCTGGCGCGAGGCCGCGCTGACGGCGCTCGCGGAAACGCTGCCGCCGGCGTCGATTGAATGGCGGCTCGCGCAAGCGCCCGAGATGCCGCAGCAGCAAGCGTCGCTCGACTACGCGCCGGCGGCGCCGGCCGTGACCGCCGCGCCGCCGCGCAGGGCCGAGGTTCAGGTGTCGACAACGCTCGCCGCGCTGCTGAAGGATGCCGCGGCGTTTCGCGATCCTCGGCGTTGGGCCTTCCTGTACCAGGTGCTGTGGCGCTGGCATCGCGGCGACCGCTCGGTGGCGTCGCCCGCCGATGGCGACGGCGCGCGCCTCTACCGCATGGCCAAGAGCGTGCGCCGGGCGCGGCACGACATGATCGCCTACGTGCGCTTTCGAAAGCAGCCAGGCGCCCAGGCCGCGCCCGAATACGTGGCGTGGTACGAACCCGATCACGACGTGCTCGCCTGGGCGGCCGAGCACTTCGCGCAGCGCATGGGCCGCACCAGTTGGCTCATCGCCACGCCTCGCGGCGCGGCCTGCTGGGATGGCCGCGAACTGCATCTCGACGCGCGCCGCGCGTTGCCGGGCGATCGCCGTCACGACACCGAAGACGCGGCCGAGGCGCTGTGGATCGCGTATTACCGGAGCACGTTCAACCCGGCGCGACTGAACGAGGCCGCGCTCGAGCAGCATATGCCGGTGCGCTTCTGGAAAGGCCTGCCGGAGGCCCATCTGATTCCCGGCATGATCAGCGAGGCCCGAAGCGGCGCGCGGCGGCTCGCCCAGGCGAGCGGGGTCGGCACGCTGGACGGCAAGGCGATCGCGGTGGACGCCGACGCGGCGCAACCGGCCCGCGAGCCGCCTTCCTCGCTGGACGCGTGCCGGCGTTGCGACTTGTGGCACAACGCTACGCAGGCGGTAGGCGGCGCGGGGCCGAACGACGCGCGCATCATGCTGCTCGGCGAACAGCCGGGCGACCGGGAGGACTTGAGCGGGCAGCCGTTCGTCGGGCCGGCCGGGCAACTGCTCGATATCGCCATCGAGCGCGCGGGCTTGTCGCGCGATCGGCTTTATCTGACGAACGCGGTGAAGCATTTCAAATGGGAGCCGCGCGGCAAACGCCGGTTGCACAAAACACCTGCGCAACGAGAAATCGAAGCGTGCCGGCACTGGCTCGAACGCGAGATGGACACGGTCCGGCCGGCCGTCGTCGTGGCGCTGGGCGCCACGGCGCTGACGGCGCTGCTGCGCAGGCAAACCGGCCTTGGCGATGGCCTGAACACGCCGTTCGAGATCGCCGGCAGGTGGGCGATCGCCACGTATCACCCGTCGTTCGCATTGCGCCAGCCGGACGACACGGCGCGGAATCGGGTGCTGGACGATCTGACGCGGGCGCTTGCGGTTGCACGCGACCTGGCGGAACGCCGCATCCGCCACGCATAGCGCGGCGTCGAAAGAAGGCGGTTCCTGTTTATGCCGACACGCAACGAGTGGACGGCATGCTTCGACAACGGCTGGCGGGGCGCCGACGTATTCAGTTCGATTTCCTACCTGTGCGGGCAGCTCGGTTGCCAAGGCGCACGGATCGGATTCGCGCCCGACGACACCGAAGGCAGGGATGAACTTGGGGGCTACCGATATGGATCCAGCGTAAGCGATCCACGAATGACGCCTCTCTGGGATGGACCGGCACGTCGACTGTGTCCTGGAGTCTGTTATCGTGTGTGTGTGAACGCTCTGGTCTGACTGGTAGACGTAGCCCGAACTTGGCAAGCTGAATCTATGTTCGAGAAGTATCTGAAGCAATGGGACCTGACGATAGACGGCGATCCCTTTGCCTCGCTGAACGGTGGACTGCCCAGAGCACACTAGACACGCCTGACCCTCACGCCGCGGCTTGTTCAAAGGCCTCGGGACTCAGGCCGCCAAGATGACTATGGCGACGGGTTCGATTGTAAAAGACCTCGATGTAGTCG
>NZ_JAAGPF010000310.1 GCF_017104645.1 Burkholderia sp. Ac-20379 | reverse complement strand
GCCCGCGTCCCGGCCCGCGCCGCCGCATCGGCGCGGCCGCGGCCGCTCACTGACAGCAAGGAACCGGCTCGAATGGATCTCGGAATCGCAGGACGCACCGCGCTCGTATGCGCGGCCAGCAAGGGGCTCGGACGCGGCTGCGCGCAGGCGCTGGCCGCCGAGGGCGCGAAGCTCGTGATCGTGGCGCGCACCCAGGAAACGCTCGACGCCACCGCCGAGCACATCCGCCGCACCACCGGCGCGGACGTCGCGGCCGTCGCCTGCGACATCACCACGCCGCACGGGCGCGAACTGGCGCTGGCGGCCTGCCCGCAGCCCGACATCCTCGTCACCAACGCGGGCGGCCCGCCGCCGGGCGATTTCCGCGATTTCTCGCGCGACGACTGGATCCGCGCCGTCGACGCGAACATGCTGACGCCGATCGAGCTGATCCGCGCCACCCTCGACGGCATGATCGCGCGCCGCTTCGGCCGCATCGTCAACATCACCAGTTCGTCGGTCAAAGCGCCGATCGAGGTGCTGGCGCTGTCGAACGGCGCACGCTCGGGGCTGACGGGCTTCGTGGCGGGGCTCGCGCGCAAGGTGGCCGAGCACAACGTGACGATCAACAACCTGTTGCCGGGCATGTTCGACACCGATCGCATCAAGACCACGCTGACGGCGTCGGCGCAGGCGGCCGGCAAGAGCGTCGACGAAATGCGCGCGCGCCGCACCCAGGAAATCCCGGCGCGCCGGCTCGGCCAGCCCGACGAATTCGGCGCGGCCTGCGCGTTCCTGTGCAGCGTGCATGCCGGCTACATCACCGGCCAGAATTGGCTGATGGACGGCGGCGCCTACCCGGGCACGTTCTGAGCGCCGCGCGCGCGTTGCTCCCTTTCGACCCACGAGGATCGACCAGCATGGATGCACCCCGGATTGCGCTGATCGCGCACGACGCCAAGAAGGACGAAATCGTCGCGCTCACGGGCGCCTATCGCGACACGCTCGCGCGCTGCAAGCTGCTGGCCACCGGCACCACGGGCGGGCGGATCGCCAGCGCGCACGGGCTGGAAGTGGAGCGCAAGCTGTCCGGCCCGCTCGGCGGCGATCAGCAGATCGGCGCCGAACTGGCGTCGGGCCTGGTGCAGATGGTGGTGTTCCTGCGCGATCCGATGACCGCGCAGCCGCACGATCCGGACATCAACGCGCTGGTGCGCGTGTGCGACGTGCACGACGTGCCGGTGGCCACCAACGTGGCGACGGCGCGCGTGCTGCTCGACGATCTGGTGCGGCGGCTGGGGCCGGCATGAAGCGGCGCCGGGCGTGAAGCCCGGCGCGCGCCTGCCGGAGGATCAGTTGGCCTGCTGAATCAACAGCGTGGCTTGTCCGCTGTTGTCGACGCAGTTGTCGTCGGACACCCAGGCGAAGAAGTTCGCCACGGTGGTGGAGCCGACATCGACCACGATCGGCTGCGCCGTGACCGCCACGCCCCAGCGTGCATTGAGGATGCCGCCCTGCACATGCACGGTGTCGATCCCGCACAGGCCGAGGTTGGTGTTCGGCAGGCAGTTCAGTTTGTTGTTGGTCACCGACATCACGTAACGGCCCGGCGCGAGCTGGAACGACGCGGACGTGCCGGTTGCCGCGCCCGACGTGACGGCGCTCTGATTGCAATTGAGCTTTGCGTCGATCGTGACGGACGTGGCGGCCTGGGCGGCGAAGGAGACGAGGGCAAGCAGGAGGGGGGCAACAGCCGAAATGCGCATGAATCGGACTCTCAGTGTGAATTGGATGTAGTTGGCGTGTCGGCACGAGCATGCCGACTACCGCTTAACGGTCGAAGCCCGGCCGGCCTTGACGCCATTGCCCGCAAAATCCATTTTTATATGACACCGGCTGCCGGATGACGCTTCGGTCGGCGTCGGCGCCGGCGGCGGTGTGGCGGCCGCCAGCAGAAAAATCCGCGACGCGCGAGAATCACCGTTCGCGCGGCCGCACGGCCGGCGCTCCCCCGTATCCCCAACCAGGAGCAGGACGCATGCCGAAAGCAATCCGTTACGACCAGCCGGGCGGCCCGGAAGTGATGAAGTGGGTCGATGTCGAGGCCGGCAAGCCGAAGGCCGGCGAGGTGCGCGTGAAGCACCACGCGGTGGGCCTGAACTACATCGACGTGTATTTCCGCAACGGCCTCTATCCGCAGCCGCTGCCCGGCGGCCTCGGCCAGGAGGGCGCGGGCGAGGTGGCCGAAGTGGGCGAGGGCGTCACGTCGCTGAAGGTGGGCGATCGCGTCGCCTACACGGGCGTGCCGCCCGGCTCGTACGCCGAGGAGCGCGTGCTGCCGGCCGAGAAGATCGTCAAGCTGCCCGACGCGATCGGCTACGACGATGCCGCCTCGATCATGCTGCAGGGCCTTACCGTGCAATATCTGCTGCGCCGCACCTATCCGGTCAAGGCCGGCGACACGATCCTGATCCACGCGGCCGCGGGCGGCGTCGGGCTGCTGGCCTGCCAGTGGGCCAAGGCGCTCGGCGCGACGGTGATCGGCACGGTCGGCTCGGACGAAAAAGCCGAGCTTGCGAAGGCGCACGGCTGCGATCACGCGATCGTCTACACGCGCGAGAACTTCACCGAGCGCGTGAAGGACATCACCAACGGCGCGGGCGTGCCGGTGGTGTACGACTCGATCGGCAAGGACACCTACCTCGGCTCGCTCGACTGCCTCGCGCCGCTCGGCCTGTTCGTCAGCTTCGGCAATGCGTCCGGCCCGCTGCCGCCGATCGACTCGAAGGAATTCGCCTCGCGCGGCTCGCTGTTCTTCACGCGTCCGACGCTGTTCACCTATATCGCCAAGCGCCCCGATCTCGAACGCGGCGCGGCCGAACTGTTCGACGTGGTGAGCTCGGGCAAGGTCAAGACCAACGTGCGTCAGCGCTATCAACTGGCCGACGTGGCCGACGCCCATCGCGATCTCGAAGCGCGCCGCACCACGGGTTCCACGATCCTGCTGCCCTAACCGCTTCGTTTCACTTCCCGCCCCGCGTCTCACCTCACGCCGCAGCCGCCTTCAGGGCGGCTGCGCGCTTTCCGCACCATCGCCCGGCCGCCGCCGCCGTGTTTACGCGTTTTTTACACCCACCCGTCCACCTTTGACCTGCCCTTTACGCGCATTCCCATAACGTTGCATCCGTTCGTACAGGAACACGGAGAACACAACAATGGATGCGCTGTATATCGGTGGTCTCGCACTGTTTTCGGTGCTGATCGCCGCGCTCGTCGCGGGGTGCGACAAGCTCTCGCAATATGGTCGCGGGGGGCGTCAATGAACTGGATGCTGTGGCTCGCGGGGCTCTCGACCGCCCTGCTGTTCGCCTATCTGATCTACGCGCTGCTGCGCGCGGAGGACATCGAATGAGCGCGAACGACCTCTTGCAGGCGGGGATCTTCCTCGTCGTGCTGCTGGCGCTGGCGGTGCCCGTCGCCGGCTATCTGACCCGCGTGATGGACGGTTCGTCGCGCATCGTGCGCCTGTTCGGGCCGCTCGAACGCGTGCTGTACCGCGTCGCGGGCGTCGATCCGGGCGCGGAAATGTCGTGGAAGCAGTATGCGTTCGCGACGATCGCGTTCAACGTGCTCGGCATGTTCGTGCTCTACGCGCTGCTGCGCATCCAGCAATGGCTGCCCGGCAACCCGCAGCAGTTCCCGCCGATGACGGTGGACGGCGCGTTCAACACGGCCGTCAGCTTCGTCACCAACACCAACTGGCAGGATTACTCGCCCGAGCAGACGGTCAGCTACCTCACGCAGATGCTCGGCCTGACGGTGCAGAACTTCCTGTCGGCGGCCACCGGCATCGTGGTGGTGATCGCGCTGATCCGCGGCTTCGCGCGTCATACCGCGAAGACGATCGGCAATTTCTGGGTCGACCTGACGCGTGTGACGCTGTACGTGCTGGTGCCGATCTCGGCCGTGGTGGCGGCGCTGCTGATGAGCCAGGGCGTGATCCAGAACTTCCGCGCCTACACCGACGTGCCCACGCTGCAGGCCAGCACCTACCAGGCGCCGAAGCTCGACGCGCAGGGCAACCCGGTCAAGGACGACAAGGGCAACCCGGTGACGGTCGCCACGCCGCTCAAGACGCAAACGCTGGCGATGGGCCCGGTGGCCACGCAGGAAGCCATCAAGATGCTCGGCACCAACGGCGGCGGCTTCTTCAACGGCAACTCGGCGCATCCGTACGAAAACCCCACGCCGTTCTCGAACATGGTCGAGATGCTGGCGATCCTGATCCTGCCGGCCGCGCTGTGTCTCGTGTTCGGCCGCATGATCGGCGACCGCCGGCAGGGCGTCGCGGTGCTCGCGGCGATGACGGTGGCGTTCGCGGCGGCGGTCGGCGTGGAGGCGGCTTCCGAACAGCGCGGCAACCCGCAGTTCGCGGCGCTGCATGTCGACCAGGGCGCGAGCGACCTGCAGGCGGGCGGCAACATGGAAGGCAAGGAAACCCGCTTCGGCATCGCGCAAACGAGCATCTTCGTGGTCACGACCACGGCGGCCTCGTGCGGCGCGGTGGATGGCGCGCACGATTCGCTGACGCCGGTGGGCGGGCTGGTGCCGATGCTGCTGATCCAGCTCGGCGAGGTGATCTTCGGCGGGGTGGGCTCCGGGCTGTACGGGATGCTCGTGTTCGCGCTGCTGGCGGTGTTCGTGGCGGGCCTGATGATCGGCCGCACGCCCGAATACGTCGGCAAGAAGATCGAATCGTTCGAGATGAAGATGGTGTCGATCGTGGTGCTGCTCACGCCGCTGCTGGTGCTGGTGGGCACGTCGATCGCGGTGCTGTCGGAGGCCGGCCGCGCGGGGATCGCCAATCCGGGGCCGCATGGCTTCTCGGAAATCCTCTACGCGTTCAGCTCGGCCGCCAACAACAACGGCAGCGCGTTCGCGGGCCTGACGGTCAGCACGCCGTTCTACAACTGGCTGACGGCGATCGCGATGTGGTTCGGCCGCTTCGGCACGATCGTGCCGGTGCTGGCGATCGCCGGCTCGCTGGCGGCCAAGAAGCGCATCGCCGCGACCAGCGGCACGCTGCCGACGCACGGCCCGCTGTTCGTGGTGCTGCTGCTCGGTTCGGTGCTGCTGGTGGGCGCGCTGACCTACGTGCCGGCGCTCGCGCTCGGCCCCGGCGTCGAGCATCTGATGCTGTTCGCCAACTCGCATTGAGCACGCGCTGAGCGTGCATCGGGCAGGTCGGGCCGCGCGGCGAGCGCCGCCGGCCCGCCGCCCGCCAACAGGAAACGGGAAGTCGGAATCCGCGCATCGTTCGCGATGCCATCGAGGATCACAATGAATCAACATTCCGCTACACGATCGATGTTCGACCCGGCGCTGCTGCGCCCGGCGATCGTCGATTCGTTCAAGAAACTCACGCCGCGCACGCAGTTCCGCAATCCGGTGATGTTCTGCGTCTACGTCGGCAGCGTGCTGACCACCATTCTCTGGATCGCGGCGCTGGCCGGCCAGGCCGAGGCGCCGGCCGGCTTCATCCTGGCCGTCACGCTGTGGCTCTGGTTCACGGTGCTGTTCGCGAACTTCGCCGAGGCGCTGGCCGAGGGCCGCTCGAAGGCGCAGGCCGCATCGCTGCGCAGCGCCAAGAAAGACGTGATGGCCAAGAAGCTCAATGAGCCGCATCCGAAATCGCCGGTGCGCATCACCACCGCGAGCGACCTGCGCCGCGGCGACGTGGTGCTGGTCGAGACGGGCGACGTGATCCCCGCCGACGGCGAGGTGATCGACGGCGTGGCCTCGGTCGACGAATCGGCCATCACGGGCGAATCGGCGCCGGTGATCCGCGAATCGGGCGGCGATTTCTCGTCGGTGACGGGCGGCACGCGCGTGCTGTCGGACTGGATCGTCGTGAAGGTCACGGCGAACCCGGGCGAGGCGTTCCTCGACCGCATGATCGCGATGGTCGAAGGCGCCAAGCGCAAGAAGACGCCGAACGAGATCGCGCTGACCATCCTGCTGGTCGCGCTGACGATCGTGATGCTGCTGGCCACCGCCACGCTGCTGCCGTTCTCGATCTTCTCGGTGCAGGCGATGAACGCCGGCCACGTGGTGACGATCACCGCGCTGGTGGCGCTGCTGGTGTGCCTGATCCCGACCACCATCGGCGGGCTGCTGTCGTCGATCGGCGTGGCCGGCATGAGCCGCATGATGCAGGCCAACGTGATCGCCACCTCGGGCCGCGCCGTGGAAGCGGCCGGCGACGTGGACGTGCTGCTGCTCGACAAGACGGGCACCATCACGCTCGGCAATCGTCAGGCGTCCGAATTCGTGCCGGCCGCCGGCGTGCCGCAGGAAGCGCTGGCCGACGCCGCGCAACTGTCGTCGCTGGCCGACGAAACGCCGGAAGGCCGCAGCATCGTGGTGCTGGCCAAGACCCGCTTCAACCTGCGCCAGCGCGACATGGCCGCGTTGCAGGCCACCTTCATCGGCTTCTCGGCCACCACCCGCATGAGCGGCGTGGATCTGCCCGACCGCGAGATCCGCAAGGGCGCGGCCGAGGCGATTCGCCAGTACGTCGAAGCGCACGGCGGCCGGTTCCCCGAGGACGTGCGCCGCGCGGTGGACGACGTCGCCCGCAAGGGCAGCACGCCGCTGGTGGTGGCCGAGCGCGACGGCGGCCACGGCGCGCCGGGCGAGGCCCGCGTGCTCGGCGTGATCGAGCTGAAGGACATCGTGAAGGGCGGCATCAAGGAGCGTTTCGCCGAGCTGCGCAAGATGGGCATCAAGACCGTGATGGTGACGGGCGACAACCGCCTGACCGCCGCCGCGATCGCGGCCGAGGCCGGGGTGGACGATTTCCTCGCCGAAGCCACGCCCGAAACCAAGCTCGCGACGATCCGCGAGCATCAGTCGGCCGGGCGCCTCGTGGCGATGACGGGCGACGGCACCAACGACGCGCCGGCGCTGGCCCAGGCCGACGTGGCGGTGGCGATGAACACCGGCACGCAGGCCGCGAAGGAGGCCGGCAACATGGTCGACCTCGATTCGAATCCGACCAAGCTGATCGAGATCGTCGAGATCGGCAAGCAGATGCTGATGACGCGCGGCTCGCTGACCACGTTCTCGATCGCCAACGACATCGCCAAGTATTTCGCGATCATCCCGGCCGCGTTCGCCACCACCTATCCGCAGCTCAACGCACTGAACGTGATGCATCTGGCCACGCCGGCCTCGGCCATCATGTCCGCGGTGATCTTCAACGCGCTGATCATCGTGGCGCTGATTCCGCTCGCGCTGAAGGGCGTGCGCTACCGGGCGCTCGGCGCGGCCACGCTGCTGCGCCGCAATCTGCTGATCTACGGGCTCGGCGGGATCCTGGTGCCGTTCGTCGGCATCAAGCTGATCGACGTCGTGCTCGCCGCGCTCGGCTGGGTATGAGGCCAATTCGAAACCCATTCGAGGCCATTTGAGGAAGCTCACCATGAAAACCATGATTCGTCCGCTCATCGTCCTGTTCGCGGTGCTGACCGCCGTGACGGGCCTCGCGTATCCGGCCGTGATGACGGCGTTCGGCGCGGCGGTGTTCCCGTCGCAATCGTCCGGCAGCCTGATCGAGCTGAACGGCAAGCTGGTCGGCTCCACGCTGATCGGCCAGCCGTTCGACGCGCCGCAATACTTCTGGGGTCGCCTGTCGGCCACCACGCCGATGCCGTACAACGCGCAGGGTTCGAGCGCCTCGAACCTCGGCCCGACCAACCCGGCGCTGACCGATCAGGTCAAGGGCCGCCTCGACGCGCTGAAGGCGGCGGGCACCGACCTGAGCCAGCCGGTGCCGGTGGATCTGGTCACGGCCTCGGGCAGCGGCCTCGATCCGGAGATCAGCCCGGCCGCCGCGCTGTATCAGGTGGCGCGCGTCGCCAAGGCGCGCGGCATGTCGGCCGACGCGGTGCGGCAACTGGTGGACGCGCACACCCAGGGCCGCCAGTTCGGCCTGTTCGGCGAGCCGCGCGTGAACGTGCTGGCGCTGAACCTGGCGCTCGACTCGGCGAAATCCGCGCACTGACCGGACGCGGATTGCCTTCGCGGCGCGGCCTGGCCGCGCCGCCTTTTCTTTTTTCGGGATTTGGCACCACAATGCTTGCCACGACCGTGATTCGCGCCGCCGGCGCGCCGCTTTCCGCATGAAGGCCGCATGAACCGCCCCGATCCCGACCAGCTTCTCGACAAGCTCCAGCGCGAAGAGGAGAAGCAGCAGCGCGGCCGGCTGAAGATCTTCTTCGGCGCATCGGCCGGCGTCGGCAAGACCTATGCGATGCTGCGGGCCGCGCGCGTGCGCGCCGACGAAGGCGTGGACGTGCTGGTCGGCATCGTCGAAACGCATGGCCGGCGCGAAACGGCGGCGCTGCTCGACGGGCTCGACGTGCTGCCGCCGCTCGCGCTCGAGCATCGCGGCCGGACCTTGGCCGAGTTCGATCTCGACGCCGCGCTCGCGCGCCGGCCGCAGCTCGTGCTGGTCGACGAGCTGGCCCATTCGAACGTGACCGGCTCGCGCCACCTGAAGCGCTGGCAGGACGTGCACGAACTGCTCGACGCGGGCATCGACGTCTACACCACCGTCAACGTCCAGCATCTCGACAGCCTCAACGACGTGGTGGGTGCGATCACCGGCATTCGCGTCTGGGAAACGGTGCCGGACCACGTGTTCGACGCGGCCGACGAGGTGACGCTGGTCGATCTGCCCGCCGACGAGCTGCTCGAGCGGATGCGCGACGGCAAGGTGTATCTGCCGCAGCAGGCCGAGCGCGCGGTGCGCAACTTCTTCCGCAAGGGCAACCTGATCGCGCTGCGCGAGCTGGCGCTGCGGCGCACGGCCGACCGCGTCGACGCGCAGATGCGCGAATACCGCGCCGACCGCTCGATCGCGCGAATCTGGCAGGCGCGCGAGCGGCTGCTGGTGTGCGTCGGGCCGGGGCCGGAGGCGCCCACGCTGGTGCGCGCCGCGGCGCGTCTGGCG
>NZ_JAAGPF010000309.1 GCF_017104645.1 Burkholderia sp. Ac-20379 | reverse complement strand
ATGACGAATACGTATGGATAGAGGACCACGAGAGAACGAAGTGGCATTAGCGAATCGTATAGCGACAAGAATAAGAGATATGACAGCATGTATGATGAAGACACATATATAGGGTACGACAGTGAAGAATTTAAATAGTAACAGAGACAAGATAGACATAGCTTATGCACTAATGTATTCTATTTTTATCTTATGAAACTTAGACTACAATTATTTTTTTTTTTTTTTTTTTTAATGATCCGGCCACCACCGAGATCTACCCTGCCACCA
>NZ_JAAGPF010000308.1 GCF_017104645.1 Burkholderia sp. Ac-20379 | reverse complement strand
CGTGGCCCCGCACCGACAGCGGCGCCGATGCGCCCCGCCGTGACGGCTACGGCATGCCGCACGACGGCTGGCGCGACCATCCGCCCGGCTTCCATCACCTGCCGCCGATCGCGCTGTTCGACGCCGCCAAGCACCGCCTGGCCGGCTACCCGCCGCCGCCCGACACGCAACTGCATGCGCTGCACGCGGGCGGCAAGGTGGTCGGCTGGCTGTCGATCGCCAAGCCCGGCGGCCTGTTCTACGCGGCCGACCAGCGCTTCCAGATGCAGCAGTCGCGCGCCACCTGGGTCATCGTGCTGGCGGCGGCCGTGCTGTCGGCGCTGGTGGCGATGGTGCTGGCGCGGCTGATCCTCGCGCCGGTGCGCCGCATCGTGCGCGCCACCCACCATCTCGCCGAAGGCCAGTACGCGGTGCGGGTGCCCGAGCGCGGCAGCGACGAGCTGAGCCAGCTCGCGGTGGATTTCAACAAGCTCGCCGCCTCGCTGGCCGCCGCCGAGCGCGCGCGGCGCGACTTCTTCGCCGACATCTCGCACGAGCTGCGCACGCCGCTCGCGGTGCTGCGCGGCGAGGTGGAAGCGCTGGAGGACGGCGTGCGCCGCCCCGACGCCGGCACGTTCGCCTCGCTGCAATCGGAAATCGCGCTGCTCAGCAAGCTGATCGACGACCTGCACGAGCTGTCGCTGGCCGACATCGGCGCGCTGTCGTTCGAGATGATGCCGGTGGACGTGGCGCGCGTGGTGGAGATCACGGCCGAATCGTTCGTCGAGCGGCTCGGCGCGAAGCGCATCGCGCTCGACACGCGCATCCCGTCCGATCCGGCGCTGATGTCGGGCGATCCGCACCGGCTCGCGCAACTGCTGCAGAACCTGCTGGAAAATTCGCTGCGCTATACCGATCCGGGCGGCGCGGTGCAGGTGGCCGTCACGGCGCGCGGCGCGCAATGGCAGATCGACGTGCTCGATTCGCACCCGGCCGTGCCCGACGCGATGCTCGCGAACGTGTTCGACCGGCTGTTCCGCGTGGACGTCTCGCGCAGCCGCCAGAGCGGCGGCTCGGGCCTCGGCCTCGCGCTCTGCAAGCATATCGTCGAGGCGCACGGCGGCACCATCGCGGCGCGCCGCTCGCCGCTCGGCGGCCTCTGGATCATGATGCTGTTCCCCTCGCTGAAACCGGACCATGAAAACTGACCGCCCCGGGCCGACCGTCCTGATCGTCGAGGACGAGCCGAAGCTCTCCGCCCTGCTCGCCGATTATCTGCATGCCGAAGGATTCGACACCGCGATCGTCGCCGACGGCCGCGAGGTGGTGCCGTACGTGCAGGCGCACGATCCGGCGCTGGTGCTGCTCGACCTGATGCTGCCGGGCCGCGGCGGGCTCGACATCTGCCGCGACCTACGCGGCTTCTCGACCATTCCGGTGATCATCCTGACCGCGCGCGTCGACGAGATCGACCGCCTGCTCGGCCTCGAACTGGGCGCGGACGATTACGTCTGCAAGCCGTTCAGCCCGCGCGAGGTGGTGGCGCGCGTGAAGGCGATCCTGCGCCGCATCGAGAACGCCGCGCGGCCGAAGCAGGCCGACGAAGACACCGGCGCGGGCGCTGGCGCCAACGGCCCGTTCGCGATCGATCCCGAGCATCACCTCGCGCAACTGCACGGCCGCAACCTGCACCTGACGCCGGTGGAACTGCGCCTGCTCGCGCTGCTGGTGGCGAACCCCGGCCGCATCTATTCGCGCGATTTCCTGCTGCGGCGGCTCTACGACGACCACCGCGTCGTGACCGACCGCACCGTCGACAGCCACGTCAAGAACCTGCGCCGCAAGCTGCAGGCGGTGCAGCCCGAACACGACTACATCCGCTCGATCTACGGCGTCGGTTATCAGTTCGAGCCCGACGCGAACGCGGCGGGCAGCGGCGCGCCGCGCTAGCGGATCCGCTTACTGGAAGTGATGAACGTAGCGCAGCACCAGCCGCGATCCCTGCGGCCGGTTGCGCGCCAGCGTCTCGAAGTACGCGTTGAACATCAGGTGATCCTGCGGCGAGAAGCTGTACATCGCCCCCGGCCCGATCGCGAACACCGCCTCGCGCGTGCCGGCCACGTCCTGCCCGTTCAGCTTCATGTCGGTGGTCTGGCGCAGCCAGTAGCCGTTGATCCCGAGCCGCAGGCCGGGCCGCACCTCGTACTCGGTGGCGAAGTTGACGTGCACCGCCTGGCCCGCCTGGGTGCTGGCGGCGTCCGGCCCCAGCGCGGTGGCCGGCTCGTGGTTGGTGGCGTTCCACAGATAATGCAGCCGCCACGACACCGTCCACTTCGGCGTCAGCCACAGCGTGGCCGCCCAATACGGATCGAACGACCAGAAGTGACTGCCCGGATTGATCGCGCGCGACGGATCGTAGGCGCCGGTCGGCGCGATGAACTGGAATTCCACGCGCTGCGCGAAGCGCGGCCCGTTCGGCCCCATCACCGGATCGAACTGGATGAACGGCCCCACCACCACGTCGCCGAAGCCGGCCCGCGAATTCAGCGCCACGTTGCCGAGACCGTCGTTGGTATGCACCGAGGCGATCCACGGCAGGATCACGTCCAGGCCCGGATGCATGCCGCCCACGCTCCATGGCGACTGGTACACCAACTGGCTCAGGCCCGCGAACAGGTCGATGTCCTGCTTCGGCAGGCCCACCTTGTTGCCGGCGTTGTCGTTCACGCGCCCGGCCGTGTAGTACTCGAAATACTGTGTGCCGTACCAGCCCGAACCGGCCGGCGGCATGCCGTCCAGGAAGCTGGTCATGCCGAGGTTCAGCGTCGGCAGATCGCTGGCGCGGGCCGGCGCGAGCGCCGCCAGGTTGGCGAACAGCACGCTCGCCAGGAGAAAAAGGCGTGAGCCGCGTTTCATGTCGGGACCTCCATCATTTTTTGTTTGGACAACGAATCGATTCGCTCAAATGGAATCGGGGTGATCGGCGATCGTGCGATAGCGGCCGGCATGAAACGCGAGCGGCGCCCGATCCCAGCTCTCGAACCGCTCGATCCGGCCGATGAAGATCACGTGATCGCCGCCGTTGTAGTGGCCTTCGTTGCGGCACACGAAGCGCGCGCTCACACCGTCCAGGCACGGCACGCCGGCCGCCTCGGCGGCGTGGTGCGCGATGCCCTCGAACTTGTCCTCGAGCGGCGTGGCGAAGCGGCGCGACAGGCCGATCTGGTCGTGCGCCAGCACGTTGATCGCGAAATGCGAGCCGGCCACGAAATCGGCGCGGCTCGGCGCTTCCTTGCGCAGGCTCCACAGCAGCAGCGGCGGATCCATCGACAGCGACGAGAACGAATTGGCGGTCAGCCCGACCTTGCGCCCGTCGGCGGCGCGCGTGGTGATCACCGTGACGCCGGTCGGGAACGCGCCGAACGCGGCGCGCAACTGCTTCGGATCGAAGCCGGGCACGGACGGCGTGCCGATCGGCATGTTGATTTGCGCGTTCATCACGCCTCCGCCACGTCGTGTTCGCCGATCAGCGCGGCGCAGGCGGCCGGATCGAACCACCACGGCGAGAACCGGCGCGGATCGTCGAAGCCGTTGACGATCGCGGCGGCCAGCCCGGGCCGCTGCCCGGCGGCGCCGAGCAGCTCCAGGACGTGCGGCGGCGGCGGCGCGAGCAGCGAGTTGGTCCAGCGCACCACGTGCTGCGCGTAGCCCCAATAGCGCTCGAACGTGCCGTGCATCCACGCCTCGTCGAACGGCTCGGCCTCGCGCGCGAGAATCGCGTCGCAATACAGCTTCGCGCACTTGGCCGCGTTGTTCGATCCCTGGCCGGTGATCGGATCGTTCACCACCACCGCGTCGGCCATGCCGAACACGGTGGCGCCCGACGGCAGGCGAAACGTCGGCTTGCGCACCGTCGGCGTGAAGCGCCCGGCCAGCGTGCCGTTCGGATCGCTGAGCGCGACGTCGCGACAGCGTTCGTATTCCCACGGCACGTATTGCTTCAGCAGCGCGAGGCTGCGCGCCAGATGCTGCTCGGGCGCGACCGCGTCGGCCCAACAATCGAGCGGGCCGCCTGGCACGCCTTCGAACACCATGATTTCGCACGGGCCGGTGACGGTCAGCGCCGGGAACACGAAGTATTCGCCGATGCCGGGCAGCAGGTTGAAGCGCACGCGCGAATACGGCTGGCTCGGCGTCATGCCCGTCACGTAGGTGAGCGCCAGCGCGCGCTGCGGCCGCTCGAACAGGCTGCGCGCCGCGTCGCGCTCGAAGCGGTTGACGATCTCGCCCTTGCCCGCCGCGAGCAGCACCAGATCGTGGCTGCGCGCGAGCGCCTCCAGTTCGGGCTCGCCCACGTCGCCGATCCGCACCTCGGCGCCGCGGCGCGCCACCGCCTCGAGCCAGTCGGCCATCTTGACGCGCTGATCCACCGATTGCGCGTAGCGCGCGAGCCGCGACGACCATTCGATCGCCCGGCGACCGCCGCCTTCCGGATGCGGCACCGCGATGCCGATGCCTTCGATCGCGGGGCAGGCTTCCTCCCACTGGTTCAGGCCGAGATCGCGCTCGATCTGCAGCGCGGTATGGAACATGCACTGGCTCGACATGACCTTGCCGGCACGAATCTGCGCCGCGTCGCGATTGGTCGCGAGCGTGACGTGGTAGCCCTGATCGAGCAGGGCGAAGGCGAGTTGCAGGCCGGACTGGCCGGCGCCGACGATGGCGATACGTCTCATGAGAATCTCCTGTTTGAATGCGTTATTGCGCGAGGCGGGGGATCGCCGGCTCGGCCTGTTCGGGGCCCATCGCGGAATAGCCGCCGTCCACCGCGTAATCGGCGCCGGTCACGAAGCTGGCCGCGTCGCTGAGCAGGAAAGTGACCACCCGCGCCACCTCGGCCGGATCGCCGACCCGCCCGAGCAGATGAAACGGCGCGGCGACGCGATCGGTCTTGCCGCGATCGCCGCCCGTCATCTCGTCCATCACGCGCGACCAGGTCCAGCCCGGCGACACCGAATTGACGCGAATCCGGTCGGCCGCGAGATCCATGGCCATGCTGCGCGTGAGCTGGCGGATCGCCGCCTTCGAGGTGGGATAGAGCCAGCGGCCGGTTTGCGCGCACTGCGCCGAGATCGAGCTGAAGTTGACGATCGCGCCGCCGCCGCGCTGGATCATCCGCGGCTGCACCGCCTTGGCCAGCATCGCGGCCGACACCACGTTCACGTCCATCGCCGCGAGCCAGTCGCGGCGGCTGGCCTGGATGCCGTTGTCGACATAGCTGCAGGCCAGATTCACCAGCAGATCCACCGAGCCGAAGCGCTCGACCACGGCGTCCACCGCACGCTCGATCGCGCGATCGTCGGTGATGTCGGTGGCGACGAACAGGCCGCGCTCGCCGAGCGATTCGGCCACGCGCGCGCCGTTGTCGCGATCCAGATCGAGGATCGCGACGCACGCGCCGGCACGGCTCAGATCCTCGGCCACGGCCGCGCCGATCAGCGTCGCGCCGCCGGTGACGATCGCGACTTTTCCTGCAAGGGCTGTCATGGGAAGCTCCCTGAAACGATGAAGAAAGGGCTGCGGCTCGCGCCGCTCACACCGTGCGCGCGGCGGGCGCGCTGTCGTGCCAGCGCCGCATCAGGCGGTTCGACGGCACGCGCTCGTCGAGCAGCTTGTGCGCCGTCTCCGCGCCCGCCACCGGCAGCCCGGCCGCGTCGAGCAGGCCGATCTGCACCAGCACGCTGGCCTGATCCCAATAGATGTGCTCGTGATAGAGCTTGTCGCCGCGGAACTTGACGATCGCCACCAGCGGAATTTCGACGCGCCGGTGGGTCGGCGCCACGCCGGGCAGCATCCAGTCGATCTCGGTGGTGTGCGTGAAGCGGAACAGCAGCTCGTCCACGATCTGGCTCGCGCCGATCGTGCGCGAGATCGGCGTGATGGTGGTGTCGGGCGGGTTCGCATGCACGAAGTGATGCGTGTAGAAGCGCTTGAGCTCGTCGTAGCCCACACCGCCGGTCAGCGTCGGGATATGGTTCACGTACGGCTCGGCCACCATCGTGGCCATCGTCGCGTCGACGTTGCGGGTGCTGAATTCGTGCTCGAGATGGGTTTCCCACAACGCCGACAGATCGTAGTGCGGGCCCAGCGCGCCGCGCAGCGCGGCGATCGTGCGCTGATGCGCCATCGACGCGGCGGCCTTGTCGAAATGCTCGCCGCCGATGCGCGCGAACGCGTGATCGACGCCCGGATACACGTGGATCTCCACGCCGTCGCGCCCGCCCAGCGCCTCGGCGATCCGCCGCTGCGCGTCGGGCGGGCAGAAGCGGTCCTCGCCGGCGATCTGCAGTACCAAACGTCCGTTCAGGCCGGCCGCCTCGTCGAGCGCATCCTCGATGCCGACCCCGTAATAGCTGACGGCGGCGGCCACGCCCGGCAGCCGGCACGCGGCCAGGTAGGCGAGCTTGCCGCCCAGGCAGTAGCCGAGCACGCCGGCCTCGCCGGTGCAGGCCGGCAGGCGGCGCAGCGTGTCCAGCGCGGCGCCCACGTCGGCCACGCCGAGCGTTTCGTCGAAGCCGCGATACAGCGCCATGGCGCGCTCGAAATCGGCCGGCGTCCCGCTCAGTTCGATGCCCGGCTCGGCGCGCCAGAACAGGTCGGGCAGCAGCACCACGTAGCCTTCCTCGGCCAGGTAATCGGCGGTGGCGCGCATCGTGGCGTTGGCGCCGAAGATCTCGTGACAGAGCACGACGCCCGGCCCGCTGCCGCATGCCGGTACGCTCAGATATGCGCGGAAGGTCGCGCCGTCGCGCGAGGCGACGTCGATATGGCTGCCTTTCATGGCTCCGTCCTGTGGTGTGGGTGACGGGCCTAGTATTCGCAGCCGAAACTCGCGCTTCTATCCGCTTACTGTTGCCGGTATCCGCGCAGTCCAGAAACCTGCGGGCCGCGACGGCGGCGCGGCGCAGGCGCCCCCGGCACCGCGGGTATGTGCGGATGCTGGCGCGGCGCGGAGTTTTCTAGGATGCGGATGCGGCCCGCTTCTTGCGTTGAAGGACGGCGGCGGTGCGCGGCGGGGCCCGGATTATCCGGATCCTCCGGGCGCTGTCCGAATCGTGCGGCGGCATTCACCAGGAACGGGAGCCGTGCACGACGCGAGTGCGATCGGGCATGACGGGAGAACTTCGATGGCGCATTTTCTTGAGGCGGGCTGGCTCGACGACACCGCCTGTTTCAATCACGACACCCTGCTGTTGCAGTCCAACGACGTGGACGAAGTGCGCGCGCGCGTGGCGGACGTATTCAAGCCGCACCGCCTGACGCCGTCGGGCGGCAACCGTGCGCTGCGCAGCTCGATGCACCATGCGCGCTGGGGCAACCTGTCGCTGAATCTGCTCGACTACGGCGGCGAGGTCGACATCGATCCGGGGCCGCTGGAAGATTTCTTTCTTCTGCAGATTCCGCTGCGCGGCGAAGCCGCGATCGAATGCGGCGCCGCGCGGTTCGTCTCGTCGCCGGGCACCGCGTCGCTGGTCTCGCCCACGCTGCCGCTGCGGATGCGCTGGGGCGACGCCTGCCCGCAGGTGGTGCTGCGTCTCGAGCGCGACCTGGTCGAACGGCACGCGCAGCGCCATTTCGGCGCGCATCGCGGCGCGCCGGTGGAGTTCGAGCCGGCCTTCGGCTTGTCGTCGCCGCAGGGCCGCTGCCTCGTGCAACTGCTGCCGCTGCTGGCCGGCGCGATCTCGGCCGACGGGCATCCGCTGCGCAACCCGCTCGCCTTCGAGCAACTCGAATCGACGCTGCTCAATATCCTGCTGCACGGCCAGCCGAACAGCGCGAGCGCCGCCGCGCGCCACGCACCGGCCGCGCTCGCGCCGTTCTACGTGCGGCGCGTGGAGGATTACATCCACGCGCATCTGGACGAGCCGCTGACCATCGAGCGGCTGGCCGACATCGCGGGGGTGAGCCCGAGCACGCTGTTCGCGGGCTTTCGCAACCGTCACGGCGTCACGCCGATGGCGCTGGTCAGACAGTTGCGCCTGCAACATGTGCGCGAGACGCTGCTCGCCGACGATGCGCCGGCGCTCGTTTCCGTCACGGATGTCGCGATGAAATGGGGGTTCACGCATCTGGGCCGCTTTTCGCTCGAGTACAAGCGCGCGTTCGGCGAATCCCCTTCGACCACCCTGAAAATGCGCCGGGATCGATTCCGGCGTTAAACGTTCTTCACGCGGAAATCGGCCGGCACGCAGCCGCTCAGCACGCGATCGACGTTCGGCAGATCGTTGCCGTCGAGCTTGGCGAGGATCGCGGCTTCGTCCATGCCGTAGCCGTGCCAGCGCGCCGACAGGCGTTCCACCAGCACCGCGCGCGGCACGTCGAGCATCACGGTGGTATCGAAGAAGCGGCGCAGCGGCGCCCAGGCCGGATCGTCGAGCAGCAGGTAGTTGCCCTCCACCACGATCGTGCGCGCCGCCGGTGCGATGATCTCGGCGCCGGCGCGGGCGATTTCGATCGCGCGGTCGAACACCGGCACGGCGATCTCGCGGCCGTCGTCGGCGGCCAGCCGCGCGAGCATCGCGGCCAGGCCGTCGATGTCGAACGTATGCGGCGCGCCCTTGCGCGGGCGATCGCCGCGCGCGTTCAGCACGCGGTCGTCGTAGTGGTAGCCGTCCATCGCGAGCAGCGCCGCGCGGCCCGGCCGGCCGTCGCACAACGCCGCGCACAGGCGCGCGGCGAACCTGCTC
>NZ_JAAGPF010000307.1 GCF_017104645.1 Burkholderia sp. Ac-20379 | reverse complement strand
GGATGCGCTGGCTCGGCGCGCGGCTGTCGCGTTCGGATGGGGGCGCGGCCGGTTGCGATTCGGGCTGCTCGGCCTGTGGCGGCTGCGGCACATCGGATGCGCCCGCAACGATCGACGAAGCGCCGCTGACGTTCAAGCCGCGCGCGGGGCAGCAGCGCTAGGCCGCTGTTGCCGTGGCGCCAAGGCGTCCGGCCGTTCAAGCCGGGCGCGCTGCCTCTCTTTCCCTCTTTCTCTCTTTGCCTCGGGCCGAGGCGGTACCGCAGCGCCGGCGCGCCCTCGGGATCTCAACCCGCGTAATCGAATTCCACGCGCGCGATCAGCCCCGACGGCTGCCGGTTCTGCAGCGTGAAGCGGCCGCCGTGCGCCTGCACGATCTCGTAGACGATCGACAGCCCGAGCCCGACGCTGCCCGGCGCGCCGCCGCGCGACGCGTCGAGCCGAACGAACGGCTCCACCACGTCGGCCAGCCGTGCCTCGGGAATGCCGGGGCCGTCGTCGATCACTTCGATGCGCACCGCGCCCGCCGTCACGGCGGTGCTCACCACCACGCGTTCGCCGAACCGCAGCGCGTTGTCGATCAGGTTGGTCAGCATCCGGTGCATCGCATCGGGCCGGCAGAACAGGCGGATCTGCTCGGGGCCGCGGCATTCGATCGCCGCGCCGCTTTCGGCGTACTCGTCGCACAGCGTCGAGATCAGCGCGCCGAGATCGAGCCATTCCTTGCTCTCGCGCGTGGTGCGGCTGCCGAGAAACGCGAGCGCCGACACCACCATCGCATGCATCAGATCGATGTCGCGCAGCAGCTTCGGGCGCGCCAGTTCGGCCTTGCCCGTTTCCACCTGCAGGCGCATGCGCGTGAGCGGCGTGCGCAGATCGTGGCTGATGGCCGCCAGCATGCGCGTGCGGTCCTGCACCGAGCGCGTGATGCGCTCCTGCATCAAGTTGAACGCGTGCGCCGCGCGGCGGATTTCGAGCGGGCCTTCCTCCTCGATCGGCTGCATCGCCATGTCCTGCCCGAACGCGTCGGCCTGCTCCGAGAGCCGCCGCAGCGGCCGGATCACGCGCGCGACGGCCCACGCCGACATGGCGGCCACGCCGATGCACAGGAAGATCAGCGCGCCGTAGAACGGGAACGTGAAGCGCTTCGGCTCCAGGCCGGTGCGATCGGTGCGGATGTCGAGCGTGCGGCCGTCGAGCGGGATGCGCACCTCGATCGATTGCCCGGGCGGCGCCGAGGCGCAGCCGCCGGCGCGGATGCCGGGCTGGCCGGGCAGCAGCGTGTCGAGGATCTGCCGCAGGTCGTGCGTGTCGAACGTGAGGCCGGTGCAGGCCGGCGCGGGCGGATCGAAGCGCGCCGTCATGCCGGGCAGGCGCGTGGCCGCGAGCACGCGCTCGCGCTCGGCGGCCGGCACGGCGCGCAGGTTCTCGGCCAGCGCGGCGATCCGGTAGGCGCTCTGCCAGGGCCACGGCGGCGCGGGCGGCGACGACAGCGCCGACAGCAAGCCCACGAAGATCACGAACGTCGCCACCGACGAGCACGCGATGATCGCGAGGATCTGGCCGAGCGTGGTGGACAGGAAGCGGCGCATCAGAGCACCGTCACGTCGTACTGGAACGCGTAGCCGCCGGCGCGCAGCGTGCGGATCGCCTCGTCGAACGGATCGTCGCCGGCCAGCTTGCGGCGCAGGCGGCTCACGAGCAGATCGACCGAGCGCTCGGCAATCGGAAAATTGCGGCCGCGCGTGAGTTCGATCAGCGCCTCGCGCGACAGCACCTGGCGCACGTGCTGGCACAGCACCAGCAGCAGATCGGTTTCCGCGCCGGTCAGCGGAATCCGCAGGCCGGCCGGCGAGCGCACGAAGCGGCGGTACGGATAGAACGTGAAGCCCGAGAACTGCATCACGAGCTCGGTCGCGGCGGGCGGCGCGGCCTCGGCGTCGGCCGGGCTCGCGTTGCCCGTGCCGCCTTCGTGCCGGCGCAGCACGGCGCGGATCCGCGCGAGCAGCTCGCGCAGGTCGAACGGCTTGGAGACGTAATCGTCCGCGCCCATTTCGAGGCCGACCACCTTGTCGGTGGGCTCGTCGAGCGCGGTCAGCATGATGATGCGCGGGCCGCCGTGGGCGCGCAGGCGGCGGCACAGGGCCAGGCCGTCCTCGCCGGGCAGCATCACGTCGAGCAGGATCAGATCGGCGGCGAACGTGCGCAGCGCCGCGTCGGCGGCCTCGACGCTGCCGGCCACCTGCATGGCGTAGCCCTTGCCGGCCAGGAATTCGGCCAGCGGCGCGCTGATGTCGGGATCGTCCTCGACGATCAGGATTCGGGTGTCGTTCAATTTCGGAGGAGGGAAAGCGGTCCGCCTGCATTCTCCGACAAAGCGGGCGCGGCAGGGGCGCCCGCTTTGTGTCAATCCGGACACAATATATGAATGCATAGAAGAATCAACAACTTGGAAGCGATGCGGCCTATCGTGCACGTCTTGTCGATACGTATCGGTCGTGTTCATGAACAAGCAGTTCGCATTTCGCCTCGCCGGGCCGCGCTGGCTGGCGCCGGTTTCGGTCTCGCTGACGATGGGGCTGGCCGCCTGCCACGGCCATGACGGCGCGGCCCCGGCCGCCGGCCCCGGCGGCACCGCGGCGGCGGTCGAGGTGGGCGTCGAGACGGTCGCGCCGCAGCGCATCGTCGAGCAGACCGAATTGTCGGGACGCCTATCCGCCTTGAAGGTGTCGGACGTGCGCCCGCAGATCGGCGGCATCGTCCAGCGCCGGCTGTTCACCGAGGGCGCGGACGTCAAGGCCGGCCAGGTGCTCTATCAGATCGACCCGGCCACCTACCAGGCCGCCTACGATCAGGCGCGCGGCACGCTGGCGAAGGCCGAGGCCACGCTGGCATCGGCCCGCACCAAGGCCGACCGCTACGCGCAGCTCGTCAAGATCAACGCCGTCAGCGGCCAGGACAACGACGACGCGATCGCCGCCGTGCGCGAGGATCGGGCCGACGTGATCGCCGATCGCGCCGCGCTCGAAACGGCGCGCATCAACCTCGGCTACACGCGGATCGTCGCGCCGATCTCCGGCCGGATCGGCGCGTCGTCCGTCACGGAAGGCGCGCTCGTCACGTCCGACCAGACCACGGCGCTGGCCACGATCCAGGGCTACGACCGCATGTATCTCGACGTCACGCGCTCCAGCGCCGAATGGCTGCGGCTGCGCAAGGCGTTCGCGTCGGGCCGGCTGCAGCGCAGCGGCGGCGGCGCGGCGGTGCGGCTGCTGATGGAGGACGGCACGGCCTACGCGCAACCGGGCGTGCTGCAGTTCTCGGGCATCACGGTGGACGCGACCACCGGCTCGGTCACGCTGCGCACGATCTTCCCGAACCCCGGCGGCGAACTGCTGCCGGGGATGTTCGTGCGCGCGCGGCTCGACGAGGGCGAGGACGCCAACGCCGTGCTGGTGCCGCAACTGGCCGTGACGCGCGCCTCGGACGGCAGCGCGAGCGTGTGGCTCGCCGACGCCGGCGGGCACGCGCGGCAGGTGGCCGTGAAGGCCGACACCGCCTACCGCGACCGCTGGATCGTGACGAGCGGGCTGAAGGCGGGCGACCGCGTGATCGTGAGCGGCCTGCAGGGCGTGCGCGCCGGCGTGGCCGTCAAGGCGAGCGAGGAAGCCCCGGCTTCCGCCGCTTCCGCCGCTTCGGCTGCTTCGGCCGCCGCCGCATCGTAAGGAGGGCGAATGGCTGGCTTCTTCATTCAACGCCCGATCCTCGCCTGGGTGATCGCGATCGTCGTCATGCTGATCGGCGGCGCGGCCACCACCACGCTGCCGATCGAGCAGTATCCGACCATCGCGCCGCCGTCGGTGCAGGTCACCGCCACCTATCCGGGCGCGTCGGCCGACACGGTCGCGAAAACCGTCACGCAGGTGATCGAGCAGAAGCTCTCGGGCATCGACAACCTCGTCTACATGGCCTCCAAGAGCAGCGGCGCGGGCCAGGCCACCATCACGCTCACGTTCAGCCCCGGCACCGATCCCGACATCGCGCAAGTGCAGGTGCAGAACAAGGTCACGCAGGCCAGCGCCTCGCTGCCCGAGACGGTGCAGGAGCAGGGCGTGCAGGTCGCGAAATCGGCGAGCGACTTCCTGATGATCGTGGCGCTGTCGTCGCCGGGCGGCTCGCTCAGTTCGATCGATCTCGGCAACGTGATCGCCTCGCAGATCGAGGATCCGCTCACGCAGTTGAGCGGCGTGGGCGACGTGACGCTGTTCGGCGCGCAGCACGCGATGCGCGTGTGGCTCGATCCGGTCAAGCTGCACGCGGTGGGCCTGACCGCCTCGGACGTGACCACCGCCGTCACCAACCAGAACGTGCAGCTCTCGGTGGGTGAGCTCGGCGGCGCGCCGGCCACCGGCAGCCAGGCGATCAACGCGACGATCTCGTCGTCGAGCCTGCTGACCACCGCCGCCCAGTTCGGCGACATCCTGCTGCGCGTGAACACCGACGGCTCCCAGGTGCGCGTGAAGGACGTCGCGCGCGTGGAGGTAGGCGGCGATTCGTACGACACCTCGTCGCGGCTCGACGGCAAGCCGGCCGCCGCGCTGGCCGTGAAGCTCTCCACCGGCGCGAACGCGATGGCGGTGGCCACCGCCGTGCGCGCCAAGCTGGCCGAGCTGCAGCCGCAGTTGCCGAAGGATGTGGCGATCGCCTATCCGTACGATTCCACGCCGTTCGTGCGGATCTCGATCGTCGAGGTGGTCAAGACGCTGATCGAGGCCGTGATCCTCGTGTTCCTCGTGATGTACCTGTTCCTGCAGAACCTGCGCGCCACGTTGATCCCCACCATCGTGGTGCCGGTGGCGCTGCTCGGCACGCTCGGCGTGATGTCGGTGATCGGCTTCTCGATCAACGTGCTGTCGATGTTCGCGATGGTGCTGGCGATCGGTCTGCTGGTGGACGACGCGATCGTGGTGGTGGAGAACGTCGAGCGGATCATGGCGGAGGAAAAGCTCGGCCCGGCCGCCGCCACGCGCAAGGCGATGGGGCAGATCACCGGCGCGCTGGTGGGCGTCACCACGGTGCTGACGGCCGTGTTCATCCCGATGGCGTTCTTCTCCGGCTCGACCGGCGCGATCTACCGGCAGTTCTCGGTGACGATCGTCTCGGCGATGGTGCTGTCGGTGCTGCTCGCGCTGACGCTCACGCCCGCGCTGTGCGCCACGCTGCTGAAGCCCGCAGCGGCGCACGCCGCCGCCCGGCGCGGCCCGCTGGCGGCGTTCAACCGCTGGTTCGACACGGGCAACGCCCGCTACAGCGGCGCGCTCGCGCGCGTGGTGGCGCGGCCGCTGCGCTGGATGCTCGGCTACGGGCTGATCGTCGGCGTGGTGGGCATCCTGTACGCGACGCTGCCGTCGTCGTATCTGCCCGAGGAGGATCAGGGCTCGATCATGGTGTCGGTGTCGGCGCCGGTCGGCACGCCGGCCGGGAAGACGCTGAAGACGGTCGAGGCCGTCGAACGGTACTTCCTGAAGCAGCCGGCCGTGACCCACGTGATGACGGTGAACGGCTTCAGCTTCAACGGCCAGGGGCAGAACAACGCGATGGCCTTCGTGCAACTGAAGGACTGGAGCCTGCGCGGCGCGAACGACAGCGCGCAGGCCGTGATCGGCCGCGCCAACGCGGCGCTCGGCAAGACGCGCGACGCGCAGATCTTCGTCATGAACGAGCCGGCGATTCACGGGCTCGGCACGCAGAGCGGGCTCGACTTCGAGATCGAGGATCGCGCGGGGCAGGGCCACGACGCGCTGATGAAGGCGCGCAACCGATTCATGGCGCTGGCCGCGAAGGATCCGTCGCTGGCGATGACGCGCCCGGCCGGGCTGGAGGATACGCCGCAGCTCTACGTCGACATCGATCGCGAGAAGGCCAGCGCGCTCGGGCTGTCGATCGCCGACGTGAATTCGACGCTTTCCACCGCGTTCGGCTCGTCGTACGTCAACAACTACATCGATACCGGGCGGATCCAGAAGGTGTACGTGCAGGCCGATGCGCCTTATAGGATGATGCCGGGCGACATCGGGCAGTGGTACGTGCGGGCGGATAGTGCGTCGTCGTCCTCGTCGAGCACGTCGACGTCGAGCGCGGCGTCCACCTCCTCGGTGACGTCCGCCACCGGCTACGACGGCCAGATGGTGCCGTTCTCGGCGTTCGCCACCACGCGCTGGACGTTCGGCCCGCCGCAGATCGAGCGCTACAACCGCGAGCTGGCCGCCGAGATGAGCGCGCAGCCGTCGTCGGGCATCAGCACCGGGCAGGCGATGAGCGCGGTCGAGACGCTGGCGAAACAGTTGCCCACGGGCTTCGGCGTGGAGTGGACCGGGCAGTCGTATCAGGAAGTGCTGGCCGGCTCGCAGGCCACCTACCTGTACGCGATCTCGCTGATCGTGGTGTTCCTGTGCCTGGCCGGCCTGTACGAAAGCTGGACCGTGCCGCTCGCCGTGATCCTGGTGGTGCCGATCGGCGTGCTCGGCGCGCTGCTGGGCGCGCATCTGCGCGGGCTGTCGAACGACGTCTACTTCAAGGTGGGGCTGCTGACCACCATCGGGCTGTCGACCAAGAACGCGATCCTGATCGTCGAATTCGCGAAGGATCTGCAGGCGCAGGGCAGGAGCGTGCTGGACGCGGTGATCGAGGCCGCGCACCTGCGGCTGCGGCCGATCCTGATGACCTCGCTGGCGTTCGTGTTCGGCGTGCTCCCGCTCGTGATCAGCAGCGGCGCGGGGTCGGCCGCGCGCCGCGCGATCGGCACCGGCGTGGCCGGCGGCATGATCGCCGCCACCGTGCTCGCCATTTTCTTCGTGCCGGTGTTTTTCGTCGTGGTGCGCAAGCTGTTCGGCGATTCGCGCCGCGGCCATGAAGGCGACGACGCCGCCGGCTCCGCCAAGGATCAAGCATGAAATTGAAACTCGTCTCGTTGCTGTGCGCGCTGGCGCTCGGCGCCTGTTCGCTCGACCCGGCCTATCAGCGGCCGGCCGCGCCGATGGCCGGTGCATGGCCCACGGGGGCGGCGTATTCGACGGGGGCTTCGGCGGCGTCGGCCGCATCGTCTGCTTCCGTGGCGTCCGTGAACCCGGTGGCTTCGTCAGCCTCGGCAACGTCCATGGGCTCGGCGGCGTCGGCCGCTTCCGCCGGTTCCACGGTTTCCCCCGCGCCGCTCGCCGCCGACGTCGGCTGGCGCACGTTCTTCCGCGACGCACGCCTGCAAACGCTGATCGGCCTCGCGCTCGCGCACAACCGCGACCTGCGCGTGGCGGCCCTGCAGGTGGCCGAATACGAGGCGCAATACCGGATCGCGCGCGCCGCGCTGGCGCCCGCCCTCGACGCGGGCGGTTCGCTGACGAGCGCGCGCAGCGCGGGCGCGGTCAGCCGTTCGAGCAGCGTCACGGTGGGCACCACCTCGTGGGAGATCGATTTCTTCGGCCGCCTGGGCAGCCTCAAGCGGCAGGCGCTGGAAAATTACCTGGCGACCGACGCGTCGCGCACCAGCACGCAGCTCTCGCTGGTGGCGACGGTGGCCACCGATTTCCTGCAGTTGCTGTCCGATCAGGCGATGCTGAAGATCGCGACGGAAACGGCCGAGGCCGACCGTCAGACCTACGCACTGACCGTCAGCATGATGAAGATCGGCAGCGCGTCGCTGCAGGACGTGCGCGAGGCGCAAACCTCGCTGGCCAGCGCGCGCGCCAGCGCGGCGTCGTACACGCGGGCCGTGGCGCAGGATCGCAACAATCTCGAAGCCGAGATCGGCTGCCCGCTGCCGGATGGATTGGATGACCTCGACGGCGGTACCAGCCTGCTCGACGGCGACGCGATGCTGGCCGACGTGGGCCCGGGCCTGCCGTCGGATCTGCTCGCACGCCGCCCCGACATCGTGCAGGCCGAGCACACGCTGAAGGCGGCCAACGCGAACATCGGCGCGGCGCGCGCGGCGTTCTTCCCGAAGATCACGCTGACCGCCAGCGCCGGCACCGCCAGCAGCGGGCTCTCGACGCTGTTCAAGGCCGGCACCGGCGCATGGACGTTCGCGCCGTCGATCTCCGTGCCGATCTTCGATTACGGCAGCAACAAGGCCTCGCTCGACGTCGCGAAGATCGAGAAGGACATCGACGTGGCCGATTACGAAAAGGCGATCCAGACCGCGTTCAAGGAAGTGGCGAACGCGCTGGCCGGCCGCGAAACCTACGTGGCGCAACTGGCGGCCGACCGCGATTACGTGAGCGCCGCGCAGAGCTACTACGATCTCGCGCAGGCCCGCTACCGCACCGGCAGCGACAGCTTCCTGACGTTGCTGACCGCGCAGCGCACGCTGTACACGGCGCAGCAGCAGCTCGTGACGGATCAGCTTGCGAAGCTGTCGAACCTCGTCACGCTCTACAAGACGCTCGGCGGCGGCTGGTCCGAAACGGGGGATGGGGAGGGGGAGGGCGCGCAGGCGCAGGCGGCGCTCAGAACAGATCCTCGTGCCGGCAGTTGATCAGCAGCTCGGCGATGCTGGCCGAGTTCGGCAGCTCGATCGTATTCGCGACCAGCCGCGCGATGTCTTCCGGCTGCGTCATCGCCTCGGCCGGCAGGTCGGCGATGCCGGCCGCCATCTCGGTGTTGACGAAGCCGGGGCACACCGCCACCGCGCGCAGGCCGTCGTTCCAGCCGGCGCGGCGCACCGCGTGGGTGAGCGCCACGGTGGCGTGCTTCGACATCTGGTAGCCGACGTTGTCGTTACGCACGCGCTTGCCCGACAGCGAGGCGATCTGCACGAAGCGCGCGTTGCCGGCGCGCTTCAGGTGCGGCAGCGCCGCCTGCACGAGCCGGAACGGCGCCTTCACGTTGATGTCGAGCGTTTCGTCGAGCAGCGCGTCGGTGCCGTCGTCGAACGTGATGCTGCGGCAGATGCCGGCGTTGCTGACCAGCACATCGATGCGGCCGAAGCGCGCCAGCGTGGCGTCCACCCAGCCGCGCGCGGCGTCCGGGTCGCGCGCCTCGTAGCGCGCGGCCAGCAGGTTCGGGTCGT
>NZ_JAAGPF010000306.1 GCF_017104645.1 Burkholderia sp. Ac-20379 | reverse complement strand
TGCTCGGCACGCGGCTCGCGGTGCTGGCCTCGCTGCCCGCGCTCGCGATGATCGTGGTGGACGAGGAGCACGAGCCGGCCTACAAGCAGCAGGAAGGCTTGCGCTATTCGGCGCGCGATCTGGCCGTCTGGCGCGCCAAGCGGCTCGACATCCCGGTCGTGCTCGGCTCGGCCACGCCGTCGCTGGAAAGCTGGTGGCAGGCCGAACAGGGCCGCTACACGCGGCTCACGCTCACGCGCCGGGCCGTGGCCGACGCGGTGCTGCCCACCGTCAAGCTGATCGATCTCGAGGAGGAACGGCGGCGCGGGCGCGCCTCGATCGGCGGGCTTGCCGGGCCGCTCGTCGCGGCGCTCAAGGGCCGCCTCGAACGCGGCGAGCAGAGCCTGATCTTCCTGAACCGCCGCGGCTACGCGCCCGCGCTGGCCTGCGACGCCTGCGGCTGGGTGGCCGGCTGCCCGCGCTGCAGCGCCTACGTGGTGCTGCACAAGCCCGAGCGCGCGCTGCGCTGCCACCATTGCGGCTGGGAATCGCGCATCCCGCACTCGTGCCCGGAATGCGGCAACGTCGACGTCGCGCCGCTCGGCCGCGGCACGCAGCGCATCGAGGAGACGCTGGCCGAGGCGGTGCCCGGCGCGCGGATCCTGCGCATCGACGCCGACAGCACGCGCCGCAAGGGCAGCGCCCAGGCGCTGTTCTCCGAGGTGCACGCGGGCGAGGTCGACATCCTGGTCGGCACGCAGATGATCGCGAAGGGCCACGATTTCCGGCGCGTCTCGCTGGTCGGCGTGCTCAATGCCGATACGGCGCTGTTCTCGGCCGATTTCCGCGCGACCGAGCGGATGTTCGCGCAACTGATGCAGGTCAGCGGCCGCGCGGGCCGCGCCGGGCTGCCCGGCGAGGTGCTGATCCAGTCGCGTTACCCGCGCCACGCGCTCTATCACGCGCTGTCGCGCCACGATTACGTGGGCTTCGCCGCTGCCACGCTGGCCGAGCGGCGCGACGCGCATCTGCCGCCGTTCGTCTATCAGGCGCTGCTGCGCGCCGAGGGCCGCACGATCGACGCCGCGCTGGCGTTCCTGCAGGCCGCCGCCGCCGAGCTGGCGACGCTGCCCGGCGCCGAACGCGTGACCGCCTACGACGCGGTGCCGATGACCATCGTCAAGGTGTTCAACGTGCACCGTGCGCAACTGCTGGTCGAAAGCGCCTCGCGCGCGGTGTTGCAACACGTGCTGGCGGCGTGGCAACCGCGGTTGCGCGAATTGAAGGGCGTATTGCGCTGGAGCGTCGAAGTCGACCCGCTCGATATCTGAGCGAAATGCGGCATCGATAAAAACGGTGCGGTTGTCGGTGCGCTGCCGCGCTCGAATCGGCCTGCCGAGGCCGAAAAATAGCGTCACCCCGCATGCATCGAAGTGGTGCAACCGCCGCGCCGGCACGACGGTTTCGCGTCGCGCCGGCATGCGGCAACGGTTGCGCAGGTTGCCGCCGTCGCACTCGCCGGGCTGTCGCCTGTCAGCCGCAAAGCCTTGTCGTACAAGGCCCGTCACCGCATCGGCGATAGCCGGCGCTCACATCGCCCCACCTCCCGCACACCGTCGCAAACGGGTTTCACCATTCCGGTGCATACCGGATTGCGCCGGTGGCACTTTTGTGGGCTAAGGGAAAATACCGATCCGGCGGATGCTTGGCGACAGCCGGTTGCAATGCTCTAATGCATTGATTCCAAAGAATTTTGTAAGGGTGCAACCGGATCGTCGAATCGGTTGCACCTTTTTATTGTGTGGCATAGGATTTCGCGAATCTTATCTTCACGCGACAGCCGGCCAAGGCCTGGCACAGAAGGAATCATGGCAAGCACCACCCTAGGCGTCAAAGTCGACGATCTGCTCCGTTCGCGTCTGAAGGACGCGGCCGCCCGGCTGGAGCGCACCCCTCACTGGCTGATCAAGCAAGCGATCTTCGCGTATCTGGAAAAGATCGAGCACGGCCATCTGCCGGCCGAACTGTCGGGCCGCAACGGTTTCGCCGAGCTGGCCGACAGCCAGGATCAAGACGACGGCGCCCCGCACCCGTTCCTCGAATTCGCGCAAAGCGTGCAGCCGCAATCGGTGCTGCGCGCCGCGATCACGGCGGCCTATCGCCGTCCCGAACCGGAGTGCGTGCCGTTCCTGCTGGGCCAGGCGCGCCTGCCCGCCAACCTCGCGGCCGACGTGCAATCGATGGCCGCCAAGCTGGTCGAGGCGCTGCGCACCAAGAGTTCGGGCGGCGGCGTCGAAGGGCTGATCCACGAATTCTCGCTGTCGAGCCAGGAAGGCGTCGCGCTGATGTGCCTGGCCGAAGCGCTGCTGCGCATTCCCGATCGCGCCACGCGCGACGCGCTGATCCGCGACAAGATCAGCAAGGGCGACTGGCGCTCGCACATGGGCCAGGCGCCGTCGCTGTTCGTCAACGCCGCCACCTGGGGCCTGATGATCACCGGCAAGCTCGTCACCACCAACAGCGAAACCGGCCTGTCGTCGGCGCTGACGCGCCTGATCGGCCGCGGCGGCGAGCCGCTGATCCGCAAGGGCGTGGACATGGCGATGCGCCTGATGGGCGAGCAGTTCGTCACCGGCGAAACGATCTCCGAAGCGCTGGCCAACAGCCGCAAGTACGAAGCGCGCGGCTTCCGCTACTCGTACGACATGCTCGGCGAGGCGGCCACCACCGAGGAGGATGCGCAGCGCTACTACGCGTCCTACGAACAGGCGATCCACGCGATCGGCAAGGCCGCCGGCAGCCGCGGCATCTACGAAGGCCCGGGCATCTCGATCAAGCTGTCGGCGCTGCATCCGCGCTACTCGCGCGCGCAGCAGGACCGCACGATGAGCGAGCTGCTGCCGCGCGTGCGCGCGCTGGCGCTGCTCGCGCGCCGCTACGACATCGGCCTCAATATCGACGCCGAGGAAGCCGACCGCCTCGAAATCTCGCTCGACCTGCTCGAGGCGCTCTGCTTCGATCCGGAGCTGGCCGGCTGGAACGGCATCGGCTTCGTGGTGCAGGCGTACCAGAAGCGCTGCCCGTTCGTGATCGACTACCTGATCGATCTGGCGCGCCGCAGCCGTCACCGCCTGATGATCCGCCTCGTGAAGGGCGCGTATTGGGACTCCGAAATCAAGCGTGCCCAGGTCGATGGCCTCGAAGGCTATCCGGTCTACACGCGCAAGATCTACACCGACGTGTCGTACGTGGCCTGCGCGAAGAAGCTGCTCGGCGCGCCCGATGCCGTCTATCCGCAGTTCGCCACGCACAACGCGCACACGCTGTCGGCCATCTATCACCTGGCCGGCGGCAACTACTACCCCGGCCAGTACGAATTCCAGTGCCTGCACGGCATGGGCGAGCCGCTGTACGAGGAAGTCACGGGCCGCGACAAGCTGAACCGTCCGTGCCGCGTCTACGCGCCGGTCGGCACGCATGAAACGCTGCTCGCCTACCTTGTGCGCCGCCTGCTCGAGAACGGCGCGAACACCTCGTTCGTGAACCGCATCGCCGACAAGGCCGTGCCGGTCAAGGAACTGGTGGCCGATCCGGTCGACGAAGCCGCCAAGATCGTCCCGCTCGGCGCGCCGCACGCGAAGATCCCGCTGCCGCAAGGCCTGTACGGCGAATCGCGCGCCAATTCGATGGGCCTCGATCTGTCGAACGAGCATCGTCTGGCGTCGCTGTCGTCGGCGCTGCTGACGAGCGCGCATCACCCGTGGCGCGCCGCGCCGATGCTGGCCGACGAAGCGCTGTCCGACGCCCCGGCGCGCGACGTGCGCAACCCGTCCGATCAGCGCGACGTGGTGGGCACCGTGAGCGAGGCGACGCCGGAGCACGTGAGCGCCGCGCTCGCGCATGCCGTGTCGGCCGCGCCGATCTGGCAGGCCACGCCGGTCGAAGCCCGCGCCGATTGCCTGGCGCGCGCGGCCGACTTGCTCGAAGCGCAGATGCACACGCTGATGGGCCTCGTGATCCGCGAAGCCGGCAAATCGCTGCCGAACGCGGTGGCCGAAATTCGCGAGGCGATCGACTTCCTGCGCTACTACTCGGCGCAGATCCGCGACGAATTCTCGAACGACACGCACCGCCCGCTCGGCCCGGTGGTCTGTATCAGCCCGTGGAATTTCCCGCTGGCGATCTTCATGGGCCAGGTGGCCGCGGCGCTGGCCGCCGGCAACACGGTGCTCGCGAAGCCCGCCGAGCAAACGCCGCTGATCGCCGCGCAGGCCGTGCGCCTGCTGCGCGAAGCCGGCGTGCCGGCCGGCGCGGTGCAACTGCTGCCGGGTGACGGCGAAACGGTGGGCGCGGCGCTGGTGTCCGATCCGCGCACGCGCGCCGTGATGTTCACCGGCTCGACCGAAGTCGCGCGCCTGATCAACAAGGTGCTGGCCGCGCGCCTCGACCCGGACGGCAAGCCGATCCCGCTGATCGCTGAAACGGGCGGCCAGAACGCGATGATCGTCGACTCGTCGGCGCTCGCGGAACAGGTGGTGGCCGACGTGATGAACTCGGCGTTCGATTCGGCCGGCCAGCGCTGCTCGGCGCTGCGCGTGCTCTGCCTGCAGGACGACGTGGCCGACCGCACGCTGACGATGCTCAAGGGCGCGATGCACGAGCTGACGCTCGGCAACCCCGATCGCCTGTCGACCGACGTCGGCCCGGTGATCGACGCCGAGGCGAAGCAGACCATCGATACGCACGTCGCCGCGATGAAGGAAAAGGGCCACGCGGTCACGCAACTGCCGATGCCGGACGGCTGCGCGCAGGGCACGTTCGTGCCGCCGACGCTGATCGAGATCGGTAGCATCGACGAGCTCAAGCGCGAAGTGTTCGGCCCGGTGCTGCACGTGGTGCGCTACCGCCGCAGCGCGCTCGACAAGCTGCTCGACCAGGTGCGCTCGACGGGCTACGGCCTGACGCTCGGCATCCACACGCGGATCGACGAAACGATCGCGCACGTGATCGGCCGCGCGCACGTGGGCAACATCTACGTGAACCGCAACGTGGTGGGCGCCGTGGTGGGCGTGCAGCCGTTCGGCGGCGAAGGCCTGTCGGGCACCGGCCCGAAGGCGGGCGGCGCGCTCTATCTGCAGCGCCTGCTGGCCACGCGTCCGGCCGGCCTGCCGAAGGCGTTGGAATCGTCGCTTATTGTCGATGCGCCGGTGGACGGCGAGTCGGGTGATAATCCGTCGTCGGCGCTGACGGCGCTGCGCGACTGGCTGATCGAGCAGCGCGAGCCGGCGTTGGCCGCACGCTGCGAAGGCTACCTGTCGCGCGTGCTGGCCGGCGCGACGGCGGTGCTGCCGGGGCCGACGGGCGAGCGCAATACGTACACGCTGGGCCCGCGCGGCACGGTGTTGTGCATCGCGGCAACGGCGAAGGGCGCACGTGCGCAGTTCGCCTCGGTGCTCGCCACCGGCAACCGCGCGCTGTTCGCGGGCGCGGCCGGCGAGGCGCTGGCCGCTGCCCTGCCCGCTTCGCTGAAGCCGTATGCGGCGGTGCGCAAGCAGGCCGACGCGGCGTTCGACGCGGTGCTGTTCGAAGGCGACAGCGACGAACTGCTGGCGTTGGTGAAGGAAGTGTCGCAGCGCCCCGGCCCGATCGTGTCGGTGCAGGGCGTGGCGGCGGGCGCGTTCGAGAACGGCGACGAAGATTACGCGTTGGAGCGGCTGCTGACGGAACGCTCGGTGAGCGTGAACACGGCAGCGGCTGGCGGCAACGCCAATCTGATGACGATCGGCTGAGCGATCCCGGCTGGTTGGCATGACGAAACGGAAGCGGCAAGGCAAACCCGAAGCCGCTCCATCTACCCTGGTATTAGGAGAAGCTAATGCAACACACGATGAAAAAAGTGGCAGGCGCAACGCTGGTTGCGGTCATGTCGCTGGCGGGGACCGCGTACGCGGAGGACGTGAAGATCGGTTTTGCAGCGCCGATGACGGGTGCGCAGGCGCACTACGGCAAGGACATGCAAAACGGCATCGTGCTCGCGATCGAGGATTTCAACGCGACCAAGCCGGTGATCGACGGCAAGCCGGTCACCTTCGTGCTCGACTCGCAGGACGACCAGGCTGACCCGCGCACCGGCACGACGGTCGCGCAGAAGCTCGTCGACGACGGCATCAAGGGCATGCTCGGCCACTTCAATTCGGGCACGACGATCCCCGCTTCGCGCATCTACGCGAACGCCGGCATCCCCGAAATCGCGATGGCGACGGCGCCCGAGTACACGACGCAGGGCTACAAGACCACGTTCCGGATGATGACGTCCGACACGCAGCAAGGCTCGGTGGCCGGCGCGTTCGCGGTCAAGGATCTGGGCATGAAGCGGATCGCGATCGTCGACGACCGCACCGCCTACGGCCAGGGTCTGGCCGATCAGTTCGAGAAGGCCGCCAAGGCAGCCGGCGCGACCATCGTCGATCGCGAATTCACGAACGACAAGGCCGTCGACTTCAAGGCAATCCTGACCAAGCTGAAGGCCGCCAAGCCGGATATGGTCTATTACGGCGGCGCCGATTCGCAAGGCGCGCCGATGGTCAAGCAGATGAAGTCGCTGGGCCTCGCCTCCCCGCTGATGAGCGGCGAAATGGTTCACACGCCGACCTTCCTGAAGATCGCCGCCGACGCGTCGGACGGCACGATCGCCTCGCTGGCCGGTCTGCCGCTGAACGACATGCCGGGCGGCAAGGCCTACGCCGAGAAGTACAAGAAGCGCTTCGGCGAAGACGTGCAAACGTACTCGCCGTACGCCTACGACGGCGCGATGGCGATGTTCACGGCAATGAAGAAGGCCAACTCGACGGATCCGGCCAAGTACCTGCCGGTGCTGGCGAAGACCGACATGGCTGGCGTGACCTCGACGCACATCGCGTACGACTCGAAGGGCGATCTGAAGAACGGCGGCATCACGATGTACAAGGTCGTCAAGGGCGAGTGGGTACCGCTCAAGAGCATCGGCGGCAAGTAATGCGCACGGCCTGAGCGGGGTGCGCCCCGCGCAGGCCGGATGACTCGACGGGACCGGCCGGCCGGCACGTTTCAAAGCGTGCCGCCGGCCGGTTTTGTTTTGGGGCGCGGGATCGGTTCGGTGCTGGCGCCGGTAGTGGTACTGCTCTGCCCCGCCGCTATCGCTTTCTCTTTATTCCGGATCGCTGGCCGCGAGCCGTTCGGCCACGTTCTTGAGCCAGGCTTCGCTCCACGTCAGCGCGCCCACCTTCAAGTGCTCCACCACGCTGCGCACCCATTCGAGTTCGGTTTCGACGGTGGCCTGCAGCAGTTCGCTCTCCAGCAGGAACAGCCGCGGAATCTGCAGCGCGAGCGCCGCGTTGCGCGCCGCGTCGAGCCGTTCGAGTTCTTCCTCGAGCGCCACGATGCGCGCTTCTAGCTGGCGGCGCGCGTCGTCCACCGACAGCAGCGGCAACACCGACAGCGCCACCGGAAACGCCGGAAATTCGCGCGCCGGTTGCGCGAGTTGTTCGCGCAGCCAGCCGCGCGCCGTGGTGCGGCCGGCCTCGGTCACGGCATAGACGGTGCGCTCGGGGAACATGCCGTCGCGCTCGGTTTCGTGAACCACCACGAGGCGTTCGCGCAGCAGGCGGTCGAGCGTTTGATAGAGGCTGTTGCGCTGACGGACGTTGATCACGTCGTCCTTGCCGCGCAGTTTGATGAGCTGCTGGATGCGGTACGCGTGCATCGGCGCTTCGGTCAGCATGGCCAGCACGGCGAGCGCGAGGGGGGAGAATTTCGGCATGAGCGCGAGCAAAATCAATCGTCAAACAATGACTGGTCATTTTATGGCTAGTCATTGTTTGACGCAATGAAATACGGCGGGTGTTCAGCCGATGTGGGTGCGTTTCGCGCTCGTCTCCGGCGTCTCCATGGTCGCGAGGCCGTGCACGATGCCGCAATCCTCGACCGTGTGATCGCCCTGACATTGCTCGCGCAATTCGCTCAGTTGGGCCTTCAACTGCTGCAACTCGACGAGCCGCGCGTTGACGTGGCCGATGTGTTCGTCGAGCAGCGAATTGATCGAATCGCAGCGGTCGGCCGGATCGTCGGTCAGGCGCAGCAGCGTGCGGATTTCGTCGTGCGTCATGTCGAGCGCGCGGCAGTTGCGGATGAAGCGCAGGCGTTCCACGTGCAGCTCGGTGTAGCGCCGGTAGTTCGCGTCGGTGCGCTCGGCGTCCGGCATCAGGCCCTCCTTCTCATAGAAGCGGATCGTCTCGGGCGTGCAGCGCGCGGCTTTGGCAAGTTCGCCGATCTTCATCAGATTCTCCTGGCGGAAGCGGTTGACCCTGAAGTGGCTTCAGGGTGTTAACTCTACACCTCAAGCAATCAGGAGAACGTCATGGCCGAATCGAACCGCACTCACGACACGCACTGCGCCGACGACGCACCGTCGCAGGCGGCCTGCTGCGCGCACGATCGCGGCCACGACGCCGCGCATGGCGACGCCCCGCCGCAGTCGCCGATCCGCTGGGTGAAGCCGGCGGATGCACGGGCGCAGGCGGGCGGCCACGATCACGCGCACGATGCGGCCGGTCATGACCACGGCGATCACGGTCATGATCACGATCACGCGCACGGCGATCACGACCACGCGGCGCACGACCACGATCACGGCCACGATGGCCACGACCACGGCGCCGCCGGCCATGCGCACGATCATGGCCACGATCACGCCACGTCCTGCTGCGCCCCCGCCGCGCCGATCCTCGCCGACTTGCCCGGCACGCAGCGCCTCGCCGACGGCAACGAGCGCTCGGCGTTCCGCATCATGCAGATGGATTGCCCGACCGAGGAAACGCTGATCCGCAAGAAGCTCGGCGGGATGGCTGCCGTCTCGGCGCTCGACTTCAACCTGATGCAGCGGCTGCTGACCGTCGTGCACGCGCCCGGCGCCGCCGAATCGGTGGCCGCCGCGATCCGCTCGCTCGGCATGACGCCCGAGCTGGCCGGCGGCGCGGCGTCGGCGAACGGCGCGCCT
>NZ_JAAGPF010000305.1 GCF_017104645.1 Burkholderia sp. Ac-20379 | reverse complement strand
GGGCAGCATCGCGCAACTGCTGCTGGAGACGCACGACACGGGCGGCGCGGGCCTGCTGGCCGGGGTGCGCCACGTGCAGCGGCTCGCCACGGTGGGCGGCGCGATGCCGGCCGAGCCGTGCACGGTGGAGCATCGGGAAGGCAGCACGCCGTATCTGGCGCGCTATGCGTTCTACCGCTGAGCCGGCGAGGCAACCGGCGTTGGCCCGCTACCCGCTCAGGCCCGCGAGCCGAAATGGCGCGCGATCGCCCGCGCCCAATCCGGGTCGCGCGCGGACGGCGAGCGATCGCGGTCGAAGCCGGGTGCGGCGAACACGCGGTCGGCCTGCGCGTCGACGCGCAGGCCCTTGCCCTCGGTGTCGGCCGACATGAGCGCCCAGGGCACGGCGATCAGGCGGTCGTCGCGGCCGTCGGCCGTGGCGATCAGCGCGTGCGTGATGCGGCCCCCGCCGAGATCGACGAGCAGGTCGCTCAGGTGGCCGATGTCGGGGCCGTCGGCGGCGTGCACGCTCGCGCCTTCGAGCGTGTGGACGGCGAGCGGCCGCGCGCCGCTCGGATCGGTTTCGCGATAGCCGGCGAGCGGGCCGCTGTGGGTGCCGGGCGTGGGGCTGGGCGTCGATGTCATGGGAGTCCTCCGTCAAAGGGGGCGGATGCCGTGGCGTTGGCGACGGCGGGGATGGCCGGCGCGAGCCGGGCCGGGAGGTCGAACGCCCAGGCAGCACGCAAGCCGCGTGCCGCGCGCCGAGGCCTTGCGCGGTGGGCCTGCGAGCGCGGCGTCGCGCGTTTTTACAAGCCGGCGGCGCGTTGCGCTTGACCCTTTTTCGGCGGTTCTGCGGCCGCGAGCGCCTTTGTACAATGCGCGTGTTCCGATCCGCTCCCCGCCGCGCCATGTCCGACCGTCAGCCCCGCCCCCGTTTGCAACCGCGCAAGACCCCGACGCAGCCGCGCGCCGCCGAAACGGTGGCCGCGCTCGTCGAGGCCGCCGCCCAGGTGCTGGAGGCGCGCGGCCTCGACGGCTTCAACACCAACGCCGTGGCCGAGCGCGCGGGCGTCAGCATCGGCTCGCTCTACCAGTATTTCCCGGGCAAGGACGCGCTGACGGTGGCGCTGATGCAGCGCGAGACGCGGCGTTTTCTGGACGAGATGAACGCCGCGCTGGCCGAGCCGGACGGCGCCGCGGCGCTCGGCCTGCTGCTGGCCGCCACCGCGCGCCAGCAATTGCAGCGGCCGATCCTGGCGCGGCTGCTCGACGAGCAGGAGGACAGCCCGGCGCTGCGCGACGCGGTGGAATGCGCCGGCATGGAAGCGCCGATGATGACGATCCTGCGCCGGTTGCTGCCGGCCGACGGGCATGGCGGCCCGGCCGCGCTGAACAGCGCCGCGGCCGATCTCGGCGAGATCGTGCAGGCGATGTCCGACAGCGCCGGGGCGCGCGGCGAGCACGACGTGGCGAGCCTTGAGCGGCGTTTGCGCGCGGCCGTGTTCGGCTATCTGCGCGAGCTGAACCTGATCGGGGGGCGTGAAAAAACTGACAGCGGAGCCTGAAACGGGCGGCCGAATGTGAGCACGCGCGAGGCGGGCGGGGCAGGCGGGTGCGGCGGCGAGCCTTGCCGCGCGGGCCTCGCCGCGATGCGCGGGAAGGCGCGGCGATGCGAGTAGCCGGCGGCGGGGGGCGGCTCGTATTCTGAACGGGTCGGCGGTACGGCATCGCGCCACCGCCACGGCACCCTCGCGCAACCCTCGCGCAACCCGCAAGCACCTTCAAGGCATCGACATGACCGACGTCACCCGCACCATGAAACTGAACCACCTGAGCTTTCCCTCGTCCGACACGGCCGCCACGGCGCACTTTTTCGAGCGCTATCTGGGCTTCACGATCGCCGGCACCTGGGATCGGTCGTACATCCTCAAGCGCCCCGGCTTCGACGTCGTGATCGACCACGCCGGCGACGAGACGCTGGCCTGGCCGCGCAACTTCCACGCCGGGTTCGAACTGCCCGACCTCGACGCCGTCGAGTCGCTCTACGCGCGGCTCAAGGGCGAGGGCGTGACGATGGAGACGGCCGTGTTCAACAACGGCCGCGGCTCGCGCTTCTTCTGCCGCGCGCCGGGCGGCGTGATGTTCGAGCTGAACACGCGCGCCGACGCATCGGACGAATATCGCGGCACGTTCGACGCATAACCGCCACGGCGGCGCAGGTCGTTGCCGGGCAACGAGCCAGCGCCGCCGTCGTTTCGTCGTCCTGCTTAACGGGCTGCCTGCGGCGTGACCGGCGTGAACGGCGCGAAACGATCCAGATCGGCGCTCGCATGGCGCTCGTGCTGCTGGTCGGCCGGCTCGCCGCGCACGCTGTTGACGCGACGGCCGCGCTTGACGGCCGGCCGTTCGGCGATCTGCGTGGCCCAGCGGCGCACGTGGGGGTACTCGACGACGTTGAGGAACTCGCCCGCGCCGTACAGCTCGCCGAGCGCGAGACAGCCGTACCACGGCCAGATCGCGATGTCGGCGATCGAGTAGTCGTGGCCGGCGATATACGGGCGCTCGGCCAGCAAGCGGTTCAGCACGTCGAGCTGGCGCTTGGTTTCCATCGTGAAGCGGTCGATCGCGTATTCGAACTTCTCGGGCGCGTAGGCGTAGAAGTGGCCGAAGCCGCCGCCAAGGTAGGGCGCCGAACCCATCTGCCAGAACAGCCAGTTCAGCGTTTCGGCGCGCGCGGCCGGTTCGCTCGGCAGCAGCGCGCCGAACTTCTCGGCGAGGTACAGCAGGATCGAACCCGATTCGAACACGCGCACCGGCTGCGCGCCGCTGCGATCCACCAGCGCGGGGATCTTCGAATTCGGATTGGCTTCGACGAAGCCGCTGCCGAACTGATCGCCGTCGCCGATGCGGATCAGCCAGGCGTCGTATTCCGCGCCCGCGTGGCCGAGCGCCAGCAACTCCTCCAGCATCACGCCGATCTTCACGCCGTTCGGCGTGGCCAGCGAATAGAGCTGCAGCGGATGCTGGCCGACCGGCAGCGGCGCGTCGTGGGTCGCGCCCGCGACCGGGCGGTTGATGCTCGCGAAATGGCCGCCGGACGGCGCGCGATGGGTCCAGACGGCCGGGGGAACGTAAGCGGAATCCTGGCTCATGCAATCTTCTCCGAAAGGGGGCGGCGGCAGCCCGCACGCGCGGCGTGGGGCACGATCGTGGCGGCGCGTGGCGCACGGTGCGTGCGCGGGCGATCCGCCGGGATCGTTACTGTAGTCAAGTTTCCGCGATCTCGCCGGAGGCGGCCCCGCGCCGCCGGCCGAGCAGCATTTCGCAAGGCAGGTCATCATGTGGCCTGGCCGCGCGCGGCGGCGCCGCACGTTTTATCGATATGCCGGCGTTACTGCGCGTATTCCTGAATCTAAATTAGGAATGATCTGCATGATGACGCAGCCTGTTTCGTTTTTCCCGCGCGCCGCTTCGGCGCTGCCGCCGCTCACCCCGCTCGACATCGGCCGCCGCCGGGCCGGGAGGCTCGCATGAAGGCCGCCATCCTGCGCGCACCGGGCGGGCTCGACCGTATCGAGATCCGCGACCTGCCCGATCCGGGCCAGCCGGGGCCGGGCCAGATCCGCGTCCGGCTGCACGCCACCTCGCTCAATTTCCATGACCTGATCGTCGCCAAGGGCGGCATGCCGGCCGACGACGGCCGCGTGCTGATGTCCGACGGCGCGGGCGTGGTGGAGGCGGTGGGCGAGGGCGTCGACGAATTCGCGCCGGGCGACGCCGTGGTGTCGCTGTTCTTCCCGCACTGGGCCGACGGCGCGGCGTTCGGCGCGGTGGGCAACTTCGCCGGCACGCCCGGCGACGGCGCCGACGGCTTCGCGACCGAGGTGGCGGTGCGCCCCGCGCAGGCGTTCACGCACGCGCCGCGCGGCTGGAGCCATGCCGAAAGCGCCACCATCACCACGGCCGGGCTGACCGCCTGGCGCGCGCTGGTGGGCGACGGCGCGCTGAAGGCCGGCGACACGGTGCTGACGCTCGGCACCGGCGGCGTGTCGATCGCCGCGCTGCAGATCGCGCGCGCGATGGGGGCGACCGTGATCGTCACGTCCTCGTCCGACGAGAAGCTGGCGCGCGCCAGCGCGCTCGGCGCGCATCACACCATCAACTACCGGCAGACGCCGGCCTGGGGCGAGGTGGCGCGCGAACTGACGGGCGGGCGCGGCGTGGATCACGTGATCGAGCTGGGCGGGCCGGGCACGCTCGCGCAGTCGATCGACGCGGTGCGGGTGGGCGGCCATATCTCGCTGATCGGCGTGCTGACCGGCATGCAGGGCGAGGTGCCGACCGCCGCGCTGATGGCCAAGCAGGCGCGCCTGCAGGGGCTGATCGTCGGCAGCCGCCGCCAGCAGCAGGATTACGTGCGCGCGCTCGAACGCAACGCGATCCGCCCGGTGATCGACCGCAGCTTCGCGCTCGACGCGCTGGCCGAGGCATTCCGCTGGCAGGAGCAGGGCGGCCATTTCGGCAAGATCGTCGCCGAGTGGTGATCGCGGCGGCGGCCGCCTGGCCGATGCGCCCGACGTAAAAGGCCGGCGGCCGCGTCCGCCCCGGTGCGGCAGACGTAAAAAAGCCGGCGATCGCGCGATGCGATCGCCGGCTTGTCCTTTTTCAGGATTGCCGGAGGCGTTGCCGCGCCGGCTTACTTCGCCGTCGGCATCGCGAATTCCGCGCCCTTCTCGATGCTCTCGTTCCAGCGCTGCATGATCGACTTCTGGCGCGTGTAGAAGCGCACGCCTTCCTCGCCGTAGGCATGCATGTCGCCGAACAGGCTGCGCTTCCAGCCGCCGAAGCCGTGCCAGGCCATCGGCACCGGAATCGGCACGTTGATGCCGACCATGCCCACCTCGATGCGGCGGCCGAATTCGCGCGCCACGTGGCCGTCGCGCGTGTACACCGCCACGCCGTTGCCGAATTCGTGCGCGTTGATCAGGTCGATCGCCTCGCCGAGATCCTTGACGCGCACGCAGGCCAGCACCGGGCCGAAGATTTCTTCCTTGTAGATGCGCATCTCGGGCGTGACGTGATCGAACAGCGTGCCGCCCGTGAAGAAGCCGTTCTCGTGGCCTTCGACCTTGTGGCCGCGACCGTCCACCACCAGCGTGGCGCCTTCCTCGACACCGAGGCCGACGTAGCCCTCGATGCGCTCGACGGCCTGACGCGTGACGATCGGGCCCATTTCTGATTCGGCGTTCATGCCGTTGCCGATCTTCAGCGCGCGGGCGCGTTCGGCCAGGCGCGGCACGATCTTGTCGGCCACGTCGCCCACCAGCACCGCCACCGAGATCGCCATGCAGCGCTCGCCGGCCGAGCCGTAGCCCGCGCCGATCAGGCCGTCGATGGCGGCGTCGAGATCGGCGTCGGGCATCACCACCATGTGGTTCTTCGCGCCGCCGAGCGCCTGCACGCGCTTGCCGTTCTTCGCGCCGGTTTCGTAGATGTAGTTCGCGATCGGCGTGGAGCCGACGAAGCTGACGGCCTTCACGTCGCGGTGCGCGAGCAGCGCGTCGACGACTTCCTTGTCGCCCTGCACGACGTTGAACACGCCGTCCGGCAGGCCGGCTTCCTTGAACAGCTCGCCCATGAACAGCGAGGCCGACGGATCGCGCTCGCTCGGCTTAAGGATGAACGTGTTGCCCGCGGCGATCGCCACCGGGAACATCCAGCACGGCACCATGCACGGGAAGTTGAACGGCGTGATGCCGGCCACCACGCCGAGCGCCTGGCGGGTGGTCCAGTTGTCGATGCCGGTGGACACCTGCTCGGTGTAGTCGCCCTTGAGCAGTTGCGGAATGCCGCAGGCGAATTCGATCACGTCGATGCCGCGCGAGACTTCGCCCTGCGCATCGCTGAACACCTTGCCGTGCTCGGCCACGATGATCGCGGCCAGCTCGTCGCGGCGCTGGTTCATCAGTTCGAGGAAGCGCAGCATGACGCGCGCGCGGCGGATCGCCGGGGTGTTGCTCCAGGCCGGGAACGCGCGCTTGGCCGATGCGACGGCGGCGTCCACGTCGCGCGTGTCGCCCAGGCGCAGCGTGCGGGCGGCTTCGCCGGTGGCCGGGTTGTAGACGGGCTGCGTGCGCGTGCCGTGGCTGGCGGTGCGCTTGCCATCGATGAAGTGTTCGACGTCGGTGCGATCGGTGTACGGATGCATGTGCTCCTCCTGGGTGGATTGCCGGAGATGGCCGGTCAGTGCAGGCAGTGTAGGAGCCGCGCCGCCCGCTGGATATACACTGGCGGTGAAATCATTGTTTAAATTTCTGAACAATCGTGCGATGAACTCCGATCAGATCGAGAGCCTCTGGGCTCACTTGCACTGGCTCACGGTGCTGGCCGACCAGGGCAGCTACACGGGCGCGGCCGGGCGGCTCGGCGTCAGCAAGGCGGCCGTCAGCCTGAAGATCGCCGAGCTGGAGCGCGCCGCCGGCGTGCCGCTGGTGCAGCGCACCACGCGCAGCGTGCGGCTGACCGAGGCGGGGCTGCGGCTGGTGGACGAAACCCGGCCGCTCTACGAGCGCATCGCGCAGAGCTTCTCGGGCGTGCGCGACACGGCCGAGGTGGTGCGCGGCAGCCTGCGCGTGAGCGCGCCGGTGGCGCTGGCGCGCCAGCATCTGGCGCCGCGTCTGGCCGAATTCAGCCGCCGCCACCCGGAGGCGCGCGTGCAGCTCGACGTGTCCGACCGGCTGGTGTCGCTCGCCACCGAAGGCTTCGATCTGGCGATCCGGCACAGCGCCGCCGCGCCCGACACGCACGTGGCCTGGACGCTGTGCCGCACGGTGTCGGTGCTGGTGGCCACGCCCGGCTATCTGGCGCGGCGCGGCACGCCGGCCCGGCCCGAGGATCTGGTCGGCCACGATTGCCTCTATTACCCGCGCAGCCACGGCTCGGCGGCCTGGAGCTTCGAGCGGGCCGGCGCGCGCCGCGCGCGCGCGGCGCGCATTGCAGCGCCGGTCACCACGCCGATCGCCGGGCCGCTGTGCGCCAACAACAGCGAGGTGCTGCGCGACGCGGCGCTCGACGATCTCGGCATCGCGCTGCTGCCCGATTTCTCGGCCGTGGCCGCGCTGCGCGCCGGCACGCTGGTGCGCGTGCTGCCCGAGTGGCGGCCGGTGGGCGTGTTCGCCGAGCAGTTGCTGGCGGTGCGCCCGTACGCGACGCAGGTGCCGCGCGTGGTGACGGCGTTCGTCGCGTATCTGCGCGAGGCGTTCGCGCCGGGCTTCGGGGTGGACGGGGCGGGGGAGGCGAAGGGCGCCAGGCGGGCCGCGTCCAAGGCCTGAAAACGGCGAAGGGCGCAGTGCGCCCCTCGAAAGCATTGCGTCGCCGCGGCCCCCGGCGTTGCGCGGGGGCCGTCGCTCAACTGCGGGTGGGCGGCGGCGCGTCGGCGGGCGAGCCGGCCGGCTTGCCCGATTCCTTCGCGGCCGGAGTGTCCGGATCGGCATTCTCGGGAATCGCGCCGTCGTTCGCCTCGCGCGTGAGCACGCTGCGCTGCGGGTTGGCGATGCGGATCCCGCGCTCGCGGAACGTCTCGGCGATGCGGCGGTTGAACTCGCGCTGCACGCCCCAGCGGCCCGAATCCTTGCACTGGATCTGGCCCGACATGGCGATCGCCGCGCCGTCCACCGAATCGATCCCCCAGTAGCTGAAGTCCGACAGGATCCCGTCCTTGTACTGCGGATCCGCGCGCAGCGCCGCGCCGATCTCCTTGAGCGTGGCCACCGCCAGATCGACGTCCTCGCCGTACTGGATGCTGACCTTGACGGCCGCGTTGCCGATGCCGCGATTGGTGTTGTTGACGGTGGACACCGAGCTGAACGGCACCGTGTGCAGCGAGCCGTCGCCGGCGCGCAGCCGCACGGTGCGGATCGACAGGTATTCCACCGTGCCCGACACGCCGGCCAGCGTCACCCAGTCGCCCACCTGCATCGCGTTCTCCATCAGCAGGAAGATGCCGGTGATGAAATCCTGCACCAGCTTCTGCGAGCCGAAGCCGAGCGCCACGCCGAAGATGCTCGCGCCGGCCAGCAGCGGCCCGATGTTCACGCCGAGCTCGGACAGCCCCGTCAGCACCACCACGATCAGGATCAGCACGAACAGCAGCGAGCGCAGCATCGGCAGCAGCGTGCGCAGGCGCGCGGCGCGCACCAGGTTGCCCTGCGTGGTCCAGCGGTCGAGGCGGCGCTCGATCGCGATGTTGGCCGCCTCCCAGACGAACAGCGCCACCACGGCGGCGATCGCGATCGTCACGAGCGCGGAGGCGAGCCGGTGGCCGATGGTGCCCGCCTCGAACGCGCTCAGCACCGGCACGCCCCAGATCTGCAGCAGCACGACGAAGGTGACGATGCCGACCAGCCCGGAAACAATCTGACGCAGCAGCGGGTAATAGCGATAGGCGTGGCGATGGACGACGGTGCCGGTGTCGGCGTCGCGCCGCTCGAACAGCCGCGCGAGCGCGCCGAACACGAGGATCGAGACGATCCGCGACACGATCATCACCGCGATCGAGCGGCCGCCGAGCGCGATCAGCACGTGATAGCCGTTGTGCACGTCGAGCGCCCAGACGAACCACAGCGCCATCACCACGAACACGCAGACGGGCGCCCAGGCGTCGGCCAGCGCGTTGCCGGCCAGCGCCAGCGAAGGCTGCCCGGCGCAGTGGGTACGGATCCGCGCGGCCACCGGCCGGCTGACCTGCAGGATCAGGATCGACACCATGACGTGGCCGATCAGCGCCACCGCCTTGAGCAGCGCGACGTGGCCGGCTTCGGTCAGGCCGAAGCTCGCGGCCACCTCGACCACGGCCACGCAGCCGCCGACCACCAGGCCGATGCGGCGGATCCAGTGCTGCGTGAACGCGGCCCAGCGGTCGTCGATGTGGATCAGGCGCAGTTGCGGCGCGTCGGGCTGGAAGAACAGCCGCGAGACGATCGCGACGATGCGGCAGATCACGTAGATGTCGATCAGCGAGCTGATGGCGTTGGCGGGCGGCGTGTCGTCGGCGGTCAGCGCCGACATCGTCAGCGTCGCGACGCCGACGAACACCGCGACCGGCACCAGCCGCAGCGCGAGGCTGATCAGCGCGCGCGGCATGCGGCGCAGCGCCGAGCTGTGACGCAGCGCATGGCCGCGCCCGCGCGTGGCGTGGGCGGCTTGCTGCGGG
>NZ_JAAGPF010000304.1 GCF_017104645.1 Burkholderia sp. Ac-20379 | reverse complement strand
GAGCCGCGCGGCGGCAGCCACCGGCCGCGCCGGCCGGCGACGGCCGCCAGCGCGAGCGAGGCTACCGCGAAGCGCGCGATCAGGAAGGCCAGCGCCGAGGCGTGGCGTACGCCAAGCTCGGCGAAGATGGCGCCGCTGCTCCAGAGCAGGACGAACGAAGCAGTCGTGAAGTGCGCGACGAACGCGCGTTGGATAAAACGCATGGAAGATCCCGTGTCGATCGGAGTCGGCGACGGTCGCGCGCGTCCCCTCGCCGCGCAAAGCGCGAGCACGGGAAACGGGCGAAACCGGTGAGTGACGTGCTGGCGCGGATCAGCCGCGCCGGGCCGCGCGAAGCGGCGGATCGACAGGGGGAGGGGGGGCGGCCTGCGCACGCACGAGCCGCCGCGCGAGAGGCGGCAGGCAATCGATGACGTGGACGGGGGCGTGAGGCCGCATGTTTCGGAAGCCGTAGTAAAGCGGATGAATCGCTACGTTAGCGCAGCGCGCGGCAGGCTGCAAGCGTTGCACGCCGTCCGCCGCGCAGCGCGCCCCGGCGGCGAACCGAACGCCAGGTCACGCCGCCCGATCACGCCGCCCCGGCGCGTTCGCGCGCGCGCAGCCAGGTCGAGACGATCAGGCCGAGCGCCAGCAGCGCGCCCACCAGCGTGGTCACGCCGGCCCAGCCCGAGCCGCTCCAGGCGTGCCCGCCGAGCGAGCCGATCACGCTGGAGCCGATGTAGTACGACAGCAGATAGAGCGCGGCGGCCTGCCCCTTGCCCTCCTTGGCGAGCCGCCCGACCCAGCCGCTCGCCACCGAATGGCCCGCGAAGAAGCCGAACGTGACGCACGCGATGCCGGCCGCGATGGCCGCCACCGGCGCGAGCAGCGTCAGCGCGACGCCTATCGCCATCATCGCGATGCTGCCGATCAGCACGCGCCCGCGCCCGACCGAATCGGCCATGCGCCCCGACCACGGCGACGCGAACACGCCCACCAGATACACGACGAAGATCGCGCCGATGGTGGCCTGGTTCATCGAATACGGCGGCGCCAGCAGCCGGTAGCCGATGTAGTTGTACAGCGTGACGAAGCTGCCCATCAGCACGAACGCCATCAGGAACAGCGCGGGCAATTCGCGGCGGCTCGTCAGGTGCCGCGCGAGCGCGCCGCGGTGATGCGCGAGGCCCAGCCCGCGGCGCGGCGTGAAGTGCCGGGACGGCGGCAGCAGCGCACGGAACGCGAGCATCGACGCGAGGCCGAGCACGCCGATGCCGGCCACCGCGATGCGCCAGCCGAACAGCTCGGCCAGCACGCCGGTGATCACGCGCCCGGCCATCCCGCCGATCGCGGTGCCGCCCACGTACAGCCCCATCGCCAGCCCGAGCCCGTCGGGGTGCACTTCCTCGGCGAGATAGGCCATCGCCACGGCCGGCACGCCGCCGAGCGCGAGGCCCGTCAGCGCGCGCAGCACGAGCAGTTGATGCCAGTGCGGCACGAACGCGGCGGCCACGGTCAGCAGCGAGGAAAGCGTCAGCGACAGCGTCATGAGCCGGTGCCGGCTCAGGCCCTCGGACACGAAGCCCGCCACGAAGATCGCGAGCGCGAGCGCGGCGGTTGCGAACGACAGCGAGAGGCTGCTCTGCGCGGGGCTGACGCCGAACGTCGCCGAGAACTCCGGCAGCAGCGGCTGCACGTAATAGAGCAGCGAAAACGTGGCGTAGCCGGCGAACAGCAGCGCGATGCTCGCGTGCCAGTAGCCGCGCGTGCCGCGCTCGAGATAGGGCGGGAGCGAAGGGGGCGGGGCGGCCTGCGCGGAGCGGCTGCCGGCCGGCTCCGGCGACCCGGGTGAAGCGGTCACGCTGATTCTCCAGACAACGAACAAACCGCAACGATACGCCGGTTGCCGCGATCGCGCCCCCGCGAGAAGCGGTTGCGCGCGCATGCAGTGGCGTTCGTGCTGCAAACAACGTCACGCAATGTGCATGTTTTTGTGTTCTGCTGACCGTCACGATAGTCGGGTTATGATGACGCACGCCGGTCTGCTTTTCCGGCGCGGCCGATCAAGCCCCGCATTCGGGGCGGCGCGGCCGGATCGCGGCGCACGCCGCGACGTGATCGGGTATCGACGCAATTCCATCGAAGTGCGAATCGATTAACAACGGAGTCGTGTTTTCGCCCTCGGGCGGCGCATTCCAGTATTCGCGGCCGGCACACCGGCCGGTTTTAGAAGCGGGGAAACATCATGCATGTCGGTTCGATTGTCTGCACTACGCATATCGCCGTTCCGAAGGGGGCACGTGGCATCGTCCAGCGCATTCTCGGTGACATGGCGATGGTGACCTGGTACGCGGGCGTGCCGGGCGACTCGAAGGAACTGAACACCGAGCCCTTCTTTCTCGAGGACCTGATCGACACCGGCGAATCGGTTCTGCCCGCGGGCGCCGCGATTCACTGAGATCTCGTCAAGCGCTGCCGCGCGGGGCACAATGCCGGCATGCACGACGACCACATCGAACCCACCCCGGCCGGCGCCAGCGCCGGCCTTCCTTTTGCGGGCCTCACGCCCGAGCGCGTGCTCGATGCGCTCGACAGCGTGCTGATGCCCGCCGGCCTGCGCACCGACGGCCGCCTGCTCGCCCTCAACAGCTACGAGAACCGCGTCTATCAGGTCGGCATCGAAGACGGCCAGCCGGTGGTCGCGAAGTTCTATCGGCCGCAGCGCTGGACCGATGCGGCGATCCTCGAGGAGCACGCGTTCGTGGCCGAACTGGCCGCGCGCGAAATTCCGGCCGTGCCGGCGCGCGCGTTCGACGGCCAGACGCTGCATGCCTTCGAAGGTTTCCGCTTTTCGGTGTTCGAGCGTCGCGGCGGGCGGGCGCCCGATCTCGACCGGCGCGACACGCTCGAATGGCTCGGCCGCTTCATCGGCCGGATTCACGCGGTGGGTGCGACCGAGGCGTATCGCGAGCGGCCCACGCTCGACATCCGCAGCTTCGGCTACGAGGCGCGCGATTACCTGCTCGCGCAGGACATGATTCCCGCCGAGTTGCGCGCGGCCTACGAAACGGTGGTGTCGCTGGCGCTCGAAGGCATCGAGGCCGCGTTCGAGCGGGCCGGCGACGTGCGCCTGCTGCGCGCGCACGGCGATTGCCACCCGAGCAACGTGCTGTGGACGGACGCCGGCCCGCATTTCGTCGATTTCGACGACAGCCGCATGGCGCCCGCGGTTCAGGATCTCTGGCTGCTGCTGCCCGGCGATCGCGCCGGCGCGTCGGCGGCGCTGGCCGACCTGCTGGCCGGCTACGAGGATTTCTGCGAATTCGATCCGCGCGAGCTGCACCTGATCGAGGCGCTGCGCACGCTGCGGCTGATCCATTATTCGTCGTGGCTGGCGCGGCGCTGGGACGATCCGGCGTTTCCCGCCGCGTTCCCATGGTTCAACACGCCGCGTTACTGGGAAGAGCGCGTGCTCGAACTGCGCGAGCAGATCGGCGCGATGCAGGAAGGGCCGCTCTGGCCCGTCTGATGCCGGGCGGGGCGGGCCGTTGCGCGTGCAACGGTGCTGCCCGCCGCGCCGGAACGTTCCCGCTCAGAACTTCAGCATCAACTTGATCAGCCCTGCGAAGCGTTTGCCGTAGGGCGGCGACAGCAGGTTGCGCGCGTTCAGGCGCGATTGCGTCAGCACCGGCTTCATCTTCGAGAACGTGACGAAGCCGTCGTAGCCGTGATACGCGCCCATCCCGCTCGCGCCCACGCCGCCGAACGGCAGCGTGCCGCACGCGATGTGCATCAGCGTCTCGTTGATCGACACGCCGCCCGAGATCGTGTTGTGCATCACGCGCTCGATGCTCGCGCGCGATTCCTCGAACAGATACAGCGCCAGCGGCCGCGGCCGCGCGTTGACGTAGGCGATCGCCTGATCGAGCGTGTCGTACGGCACGATCGGCAGCAGCGGCCCGAAAATCTCCTCCTGCATCAGCGGCGACGCATCGGGCGTGCCGGTGATCGCGATCGGCGCGAAGCGGCGCAGGGCCGGATCGGCGCTCGCGTCGGTCAGCGGATGCAGCGTCGCGCCGGCGGCCTGGGCTTCGGCGGCGAGCCGGTCGAGCCGTGCGAAATGCCGCTCGGAAATGATCGACGTGTAATCGGCGTTGCGCGTGAAATCGGGGTACAGCTTCGCGATGCGGGCCCGCGCCCGCGCGATGAACTCGGCCTCCTTGCCGCGCGGCACCAGCACGTAATCGGGCGCGATGCAGGTCTGGCCCGCGTTCAGCGTCTTGCCCGCGACGATCGCGTCGACGGCGTTGTCGAAGCGCGCGCCCGGCCCGACGATGGCCGGCGATTTGCCGCCCAGCTCCAGCGTGACCGGCGTCAGATGATCGGCGGCGGCGCGCATCACGTGGCGGCCCACCTGCGTGGAGCCGGTAAACAGCAGATGATCGAACGGCAGCCGGCTGAACGCCGCGCCGATCTCGGCATCGCCGTTGACCACGGCCACGTGATCGCGCGAGAACGTCTTCGAGATCAGGACTTCGAACAATTCCGAGGTGCGCGGCGTCAGCTCCGACATCTTCACGATCGCGCGGTTGCCGGCCGCCAGCGCGCAGATCAGCGGCCCGGCCGCGAGCAGCACCGGGTAATTCCACGGCACCACGATGCCGATCACGCCGAGCGGCTGCGGGATCACCGTGGCGCGCGCGGGCATCAGCCACTTGTTCATCGGCTTGCGGCGCGCGCGCATCCAGCGCTTGCCGTGGCGCAGCGCCTCGTCGATCTCCTCCTTCGCCATCCAGATCTCGGAGAGCAGCACCTCCTGCTTGGCGCGATGGCCGAAGTCGGCGCTGATCGCTTCGGCCAGCGCGTCGGCGTGATCGATCAGCATCGTGCGCAGCGCGCGCAGGTGCCCCGCGCGCGCATCCCACGACGGATACGGCGCGCGGAGGTAGGCGGCGCGCTGGTCGTGCAGCAGGGCGTCGAGCGTGGCGAGGCCGGGCAGGTCGTTCTTCATCGTCTCCTCCTTGTCCTTGACAGGCGGTCTGGCGGCCGAACGTCAGGCCGGGAACGCGCGCTCGATCAGCGCGGCGTGGTCGAAGCGGGCGGGCAGCGTGCCGTAGACGCGCCCCGATTCATGGCTGGCCGCGCCGAAGCGGGTGGCCTCGAATGCATCGGCCACGGCCTCGGGCGCGTGGCGATGCAGCAGCGCGGCCTGCGCGAGCAGCGCGATACGCTGCGCGATGCGGCGCGCCGACGCTTCGCGTTCGTCGGGCGGCAGCGCGAACGCGCGCGTCAGTTCGTCGAGCGCGCGCAGCGCGTCGGGGTGCGCCGCCAGATCGGCGCGCCAGGCGGCGATCAGCGCGGCGGCGGCATCGGGCTCGCGCTCGATCGCGCGCAGCACGTCGAGGCACATCACGTTGCCCGAGCCTTCCCAGATCGAGTTGACGGGCGCCTCGCGATAGAAGCGCGCCATCGGGCCGGTTTCGACGTAGCCGTTGCCGCCCCATACTTCCATCGCCTCGCCGGTGAATTCGAGCGCGCGCTTGCACACCCAGAACTTCGCGGCCGGCGTGACGATGCGGCGCCAGCCGCGTGCTTCGGATGACTGACCATCGTCGTGTTCGACCGCAGCGGCGAGCTGCATGAACAGCGTGCTGGCCGCTTCCGATTCGATCGCGAGATCGGCCAGCACGTTGCGCATCAGCGGCTGCTCGGCAAGGCGCTTGCCGAACGCGCTGCGATGGCGCGCATGGTGGATCGCCTGCACGAGCGCGGCGCGCATCAAGGCGGCGCTGCCGATCACGCAATCGAGCCGCGTCAGGTTCGCCATCTCGATGATGGTCGGCACGCCGCGCCCTTCCTCGCCGATCATCACGCCGTAGGCATCGAGGAATTCCACCTCGCTGCTGGCGTTCGAGCGGTTGCCGAGCTTGTCCTTCAGGCGCTGCACCTGCACCGCGTTCTTGCGGCCGTCGGGCGCGAAACGGGGCACGTAGAAGCACGAGATGCCGGCGTGTTCGCTCGTGCGCGCGAGCACCAGGTGCGCGTCGCATTGCGGCGCGGAAAAGAACCACTTGTGGCCGACCAGCCGGTACGGCTCGCCGCGCCCGCCCGCGCCGAGCGGCCAGGCGCGCGTTTCGTTGCTGCGCACGTCGGAGCCGCCCTGCTTCTCGGTCATGCCCATGCCGATCATCATCGAGCGCTTGCTGGCGAGCGGCACGTCGCGCGGGTCGTGCTCGCGCGTGTAGAGCCTGTCGCGCAGCGTGTCGAACAGGGCCGGTTCCTTTTGCAGCACCGGGATGCTCGCGAACGTCATGGTCAGCGGGCAGAGCGAGCCCGATTCGAGCTGCGCATGGAGGAAATAGCTGGCGCAGCGCGCGGCCATCGCACCCGCGCGCGGTTCGGCGAACGGCAGCGCATGCGCGCCCTCGGCGCGTAGCAGTCCCAACAAACGGTGCCAGCTTGGATGGAATTCGAGCGAATCGGTGCGTTCGCCGCGCGCGTCGTGGGTGGCGAGTTCGGGCGTGTGGCGGTTCGCGAGCTCGGCGAGCGCGAGCGTGTCGGGCGTGGTGAGGGCGGCGCCGTGTTGCGCGAGCGCCGTTCGATGCCAGCCCGCGCCGTGCCGTGCGACGGCGGCCGCGAGCGCGGCATCGGTTTCAAACGCGTTGTAATCGGCGAGCGGCGGCGCCTGATTCGTGACCCGATGCGTCGCCGTCAGAACCTGCTGATCCATCCCGGTGTCTCCCATTTCGCGGGAGGCGGCTGCACCGAACCGCGCTCCGTCGCGCGAGGCGAATCCGGCCATCTTAAGGCCGGACGCGGCCGGCGTTTAGAGGAATCGCTCTTGATTCGATGCGCCGCGGCGCGCGCCGCGTTCCTACAATGCGCGGACATTACAAGCGAAAAACGACCCCAAGCCGGGCGCTGTCCATGACATGAAGGAGACATGACATGCAGTACGACTATCTCATCGTCGGCGGCGGTTCGGGCGGCGCGAGCCTTGCCGCGCGCCTGGCCGACGCCTGCCCCGATGCGACGATCGCCTTGATCGAAGCGGGCGGCAGCAATCAGCGCAACCTGCTCGTCAACATGCCGGTGGGCATCGCCGCGTTGGTGCCGTTCAAGATCGGCACCAACTACGGCTACGAAACCGAACCGCAACCGGGCCTGGGCGGCCGGCGCGGTTATCAGCCGCGCGGGCGCGGCCTTGGCGGATCGAGCGCGATCAACGCGATGATCTACACGCGCGGCCATCCGCTCGACTACGACGAATGGGCCGCGCTCGGCTGCACCGGCTGGGGCTGGCAGGACGTGCTGCCGTATTTCCGCCGCGCCGAAGGCAACGAGCGCGGCACGAACGCGTGGCACGGCGGCGACGGCCCGTTGACGGTGTCCGATCTGCGCTTCAAGAATCCGTTCGCACAACGATTCATCGATGCGGCGCACGCGGCCGGCTATCCGCTCAACGACGATTTCAACGGCCCCGAGCAGGAAGGCGTGGGCTTCTATCAGGTCACGCATCGCAACGGCGCGCGCTGCAGCGTGGCGCGCGCGTATCTGTACGACCGGCCGCGCGCGAACCTGTTCATCCTGACCGGCGCCACGGTGCTGCGCATCGTGTTCGACGGCAAGCGCGCCACCGGCGTGACGCTCGCGCGCGGCGGCAAGGTGGAAACGCTGAGCGCGCGCGCCGAGGTGATCGTTTCGGCCGGCGCATTCAATTCGCCGCAACTGCTGATGTGCTCGGGCATCGGCCCGGCCGGCGAACTGCGCCGCCACGGCATCGAGGTGGTGCACGACGCGCCCGAGGTCGGCCAGAACCTGATCGATCACATCGATTTCATCATCAACAAGCGCGTGAATTCGTCGGAGCTGGTGGGCCTGTGCCTGCGCGGCGTCGCGAAGATGGCGCCGCAGGTGCTGCGCTGGCTGTCGAAGGGCGACGGCATGATGTCGAGCAACGTGGCCGAGGCGGGCGGCTTCCTCAAGAGCGAGCCGGGGCTCGACCGGCCCGATCTGCAACTGCATTTCTGCACGGCGCTGGTCGACGATCACAACCGCCACATGCATTGGGGCTTCGGCTATTCGCTGCATGTCTGCGCGCTGCGCCCGAAAAGCCGCGGCACGGTGGCGCTGGCGAGCGGCGACGCGCGCGACGCGCCGCGCATCGATCCGCGCTTCTTCAGCGATGCGCGCGATCTGGATCTGCTGATGACGGGGGCGAAGGCGATGCGGCGGATTCTTGCCGCCGAGCCGCTGGCCTCGCAGGGCGGGCGCGAGCTGTACACCGATCCCTCGGACGACGATGCCACGCTGCGCGCCACCATCGTCGCGCATGCGGACACGATCTATCACCCGGTCGGCACCTGCCGGATGGGCAGCGATGCGCGCGCGGTGGTCGATCCGCAATTGCGGGTGCGGGGCGTGGAGGGCCTGCGTGTAGTGGATGCGTCGGTGATGCCGACGCTGATCGGCGGCAATACGAATGCGCCGTCGGTGATGATCGGCGAGCGCGCCGCGGAATTCATCGCGGCGGCCCGCCGGGGCGGCGCGGCGGCGGGGACGATCCGCGCCGTGCCGGCGGCCGTCGCGGCCGGCGGCTGATTTGGGGGCGCTTACGCGAACGTATCGACCATCCCGACGCGCTGCTGCGTCGCGGCGCTCGACGTGCTCGCGGCGACGCTCGTCAATGCGTCGGCGCCCGAGCCCACTGCGCCGTACGTCGCGCCGCCGCGTCGCGTTGCGCTTCCGCCCGAGGATTGCCCTTGCGCGTCCTGCCGCGCGAATCCGGCGCCGCCGTCGCTGACGTTCGCGCTGCCCAGGCTCAGGCCGTTCGATTCCATCGCTTCGCGCAGCTTCGGCAGCGCGGCCTCGACGGCCTCGCGCACCTGCTGATGCTGCGACACGAACAGCGCATGCGCATGGTTCTCGGCCACGCTCAGCACCACCTGCAGCGGGCCGAGATCGGGCGGATTGAGCGTCAGCGAGGCGCTTTGCTGATGCGCGCTCGAGAGGAACACCACCTTCTGGCTCAACTGATCGGTCCAGTCCTGCGTGCCGACGCGCGCGGCGAGGCTGGCCTCGGTGGCGCTCGCGCCGGCCGCGGTGGCGGCGGCCGTTTGCGACAGCGGCGAAGCCTGCT
>NZ_JAAGPF010000303.1 GCF_017104645.1 Burkholderia sp. Ac-20379 | reverse complement strand
GACTGACCGCGACGTTCCCCGTTCTCCCGATCCGTCCGCGCCCGGCACGCCGCCGCGCCGCCCGTGGCTGCGCCGCGCCGCGGGCCTCGCGTTGCTGGCCGCACTGCCCGCCGTGATCGTCTGGGCCAAGTGGCCGAGCGCGAAATCCGGACAGCCCGCGCCCGGTGTGCCGGTGGACGCCGGCTATCCGGTGTTCGCCGATTTCCCGATGCAGGTGCCGGCGGTGGGCACGGTGCTGGCGCGCAACGCCGTCGACGTGAAGGTGCGCGTGGACGGCCAACTGGCCCGCATCGCGTTCCGCGAAGGCCAGGACGTCAAGGCCGGACAGGTGCTCGCCCAGCTCGATCAGGGCCCGCTCGCCGCGCAGTTGCGGCAGGCGCAGGCCACCCGCGACAAGGATGCGGCCAGCCTCGCGAACGCCGAGCGCGATCTCGAACGCTACACGCAACTGGTGGGCATCGGCGCGGCCACGGCGCAGAGCGTCGATACGGCGCGCGCGCAGGTTCGCACGCTGAAGGCCACGGTGGCCGCCGACGCGGCGGCGGTGGACAGCGCCCGCCTGCAGTTCGGCTTCACCACGCTGGCGGCGCCGTTCGCGGGCCGGGTCGGCGCGCGCGAGGCCGATCTCGGCGCGATCGTGCATCCGGCCGACGCCACCGGCATCGTCGTGCTGACGCAGATGGAGCCGATCGACGTGCAGTTCTCGATTCCTCAGGATGCCTTGCCGTCGGTGCTGGCCGAGCAGGCCAAGGCGCCGCTCGCGGTGACGGTATCGGTGCGCGGCGGTGGCCCGCAACTGGCCGAAGGCACGCTGTCGTTCGTCGACAGCCAGGTGGACAGCGGCACCGGCCTGATCCGCATGAAGGCCGCGTTCGCCAATCGCGACCGGCGGCTGTGGCCGGGCGAGCTGCTCGGCGTGGCGCTGCGCGTGCGCACCGATACGCATCGCGTGGCGGTGCCGTCGCGCGCGATCGTCAACACCCAGGCCGGCACGCAGGTGTTCGTGATCGACCGCACCGGCGCGGCGCGGCTGCGCCCGGTCAAGACCGGCCTCGCGGCCGGCGGCCTGACCGAGATCCGCTCGGGCGTGGCGGCCGGCGACCTGGTGGTGTTCGACGGCCAGAGCCGCCTGAACCCCGGCGCGCAAGCCGCGGTGAAGCTGCTCGACGCGCATGCGGCCGCCGCATCGGCCGCGGCCGCACCGACCCTGGATGCCCCCGCATGAGCGTGCTCGACAGCCTGATCCGTCGCCGCGTCGCGACCTCGTTCGCGGCGCTCGCCGTCCTGCTGGCCGGCCTCGTCGCGTACCGTCTGCTGCCGGTCGCGCCGCTGCCGCAGGTCGATTTCCCCACCATCCAGGTGATCGCCAAGTTGCCCGGCGCGAGCGCCGACACGATGGCCACCTCGGTGGCCACGCCGCTCGAACGGCAACTCTCGAACATCTCGGGCATCACGCAGATGACGTCCTCGAGTTCACTCGGCACCACCTCGATCTCGCTGCAGTTCGATCTGAGCCGCGACATCAATTCCGCCGCGCAGGACGTGCAGACGGCCATCAACGCCGCCGGCGGCACGCTGCCCAAGAACCTGCCGAACCCGCCCACCTATCAGAAGACCAACCCGGCCGACTTCACGCTGCTGACGGTGGCGCTGACCTCGCCGTCGCTGACGCTGACCCAGCTCGACACCTACGCCGAGGATTTCCTCGCGCAGCGCATCTCGCAGATGCCGGGCGTGGGCCTCGTGGATTTTCACGGCCAGCAGCGCCCGGCGGTGCGGATTCGCGTCGATCCCGACAAGCTCGCCGCGCGCGGGCTGACGCTGGAGGACGTGCGCTCGATCGTCGGCGTGCAGACGGTCAACGAGCCGAAGGGCAGCCTGAACGGCCCGGATCGCTCGGTGGTGTTCAACGCCACCGACCAGATCACCTCGGCCGCCGCCTATCGCGAGCTGGTGGTGGCGTACAAGAACGGCGCGCCGGTGCGCGTCGGCGATCTCGGCACCGTGGTGGCCGCCGCCGAGGACACCACGCAGGCCGCGTGGCTCGGGCGCGAGCGCGCGATCACGCTCGACATCCACAAGCAGCCCGGCTTCAACGTGGTGTCGACGATCCGCAACATCGAGGCCAGCCTGCCGGCGATGGAGGCCGCGCTGCCGGCCGCCGCGCACGTGCGCGTGGTGGGCGACCGCACGCAGACCATCGACGCCTCGGTGCGCGACGTGCAGTTCACGCTGATCCTGACCGTCGCGCTGGTGGTGATGGTGATCTTCTCGTTCCTGCGCAACGTGTGGGCCACGGTGATCCCGAGCCTGACGATTCCGCTCTCGCTGGTGGCCACGTTCGGCGTGATGTACGTGCTCGGCTACAGCCTCGACAACCTCTCGCTGATGGGGCTGACGATCGCGGTGGGCTTCGTGGTGGACGACGCGATCGTGGTGATCGAGAACGTCATGCGCCATATCGAGGCGGGCGTGCCGAAGCTGCGCGCGGCGTGGCTCGGCGCGCACGAGGTGCGCTTCACGATCGTCTCGATGACGGTGTCGCTGATCGCGGTGTTCATCCCGATCCTGATGATGGGCGGCATCGTGGGGCGGTTGTTCCGCGAGTTCGCGGTGACGGTCAGCGTGGCGATCGTGATGTCGGCCGTCGTCTCGCTGACGCTCACGCCGATGCTGTGCGGCTGGGTGATCGCCGAGCGCAAGCGCGACGCGGCGCGGCAAGGCCGCCTGCAGCGCCTCGGCCACCGGCTCGAACGGGTGCTCGAACGCGGCTTCGTGGCGATGGAGCGCCACTACGAGCGCGCGCTCGACTGGTCGCTCGGGCATCGGCGCACCATGCTGGCGGTGTCGGTGGCGATGGTCGCGCTGACCGGCGCGCTGTTCGTCAAGATTCCGAAGGGATTTTTCCCGCTCGCCGATTCGGGGCTGATCATCGGGCTGGCGCAGGCCTCGCCCGACATCTCGCCGCGCGCGATGGCGCTGAAGATGCAGGCGCTGGGCCGGATCGTCGAGGCCGATCCGGCGGTGGACAACGTCTATTACTGGATCGGCCCGAACCCCACCGTCAGCCAGGGCCACATGATGATCAACCTGAAGCCGTTCGGGCAGCGCAGCGCGAGCGCCGACACGGTGCTGAGCCGGCTCAGGCCGCTCACCGACCGCGTGACCGGCATCCGCCTGTCGATGCAGGTGCGCCAGGACATCCAGGTGGGCGGGCGGATCAGCGCCGCGCAATATCAGTACACGCTGCAGGACGCCGACCCGGCCGAGCTGTCGCATTGGGCCGGCGTGCTGACCAAGCGCTTCGCGGCGCTGCCGCAACTGGCCGACGTGTCGTCGGACCTGCAGGCCTCGGCCACCAGCACCACGCTCGACATCGACCGCGACACCGCCTCGCGCTTCGGCATCACGGCGCAGGCGATCGACGACACGCTGTACGACGCGTTCGGCCAGCGGCAGATCGCGACGCTGTTCACGTCGCTGAATCAGTACCACGTGATCGAGGAGGTCGATCCGTCGTTCCAGGCGCCGACCGACGCGCTCGCGCACCTGTACGTGCGCTCGCCGCTGACGCAAGCGCTGGTGCCGCTGTCGATGCTGGCGACCTTGAAGCAGGGCGTGTCGCCGATCTCGGTCAATCACCAGGGGCTGTTCCCGGCCGTGACGATCTCGTTCAATCTCGCGCCGGGGCAGTCGCTCGGCAGCGCGGTGGCCGCGATCCGCGCCGACGAGGCGAAGGCCGGCAAGCCCGACACGCTGACCGGCACGTTCCAGGGCACGGCGCAGGCGTTCCAGGCCTCGCTCGCGAGCGAGCCGTACCTGATCCTCGCCGCGCTGGTGGCCGTGTACCTCGTGCTCGGCATGCTCTACGAGAACCCGATCCATCCGTTGACGATCATCTCGACGCTGCCGTCGGCCGGCGTGGGCGCGCTGCTCGCGCTGATGCTGTGCGGCCAGGATCTGTCGATCATGGGCATGATCGGCATCATCCTGCTGATCGGCATCGTCAAGAAGAACGCGATCATGATGATCGACTTCGCCGTGGCCGCCGAGCGCGAGCAGCACCTGCCGCCGGTGGCGGCGATCCGCCAGGCCTGCGTGCTGCGCTTCCGGCCGATCATGATGACCACGCTGGCCGCGCTGTTCGGCGCGCTGCCGCTGGCGATCGGGCACGGCGCGGGCGCGGAGCTGCGCGTGCCGCTCGGCATCTCGATCATCGGCGGCCTGCTGTTCTCGCAGGTGCTGACGCTGCTGACCACGCCCGTCATCTACCTGGCGTTCGACCGTTACGCGCGGCGTTTCGAACGCGACGCGCGCGACGATGCCGACACCGACGCCAACGCGAGCGCACCGGTATGACCGCCGCATGACGCCGGCCGTGCAAGACACTATTGCGCGAAATTCTCCGTTATCGCGCCGACGGTTAAGCATCCGTTAAGGCCCGCCCCCGCATGCTGGTCGCCGACCGGAGCGGGGCGCGCGCGCCACGCCGTGCGCGCGATGCGCGACGCCCCGCCCGGATTTCAATACACGGCGCGCGCTGCGCGCCGGGCCGTTTACGGGGAATTGCCGGATGTCGAATGTGTCTCTCAAACCGGCGCGCCGCGCTGCATTGACGCTGGTGGGCGGACGCCATGCCGCGCTCGCTCGCGATGCCGATATGGATGCGCCGGCTGATCGCGCGCCTGCCGTGCCCGATGCGGCGCTGCCGCCGGGCTGGTTCGAGGAATCGGTCGGGTACGTGGGCGAGTGCGCTGCCGCGCAACCGTTGCCGAACCCCACGCGGAGCCGCTGAACCATGGCGACGACTCTCGACGCATCGCGCGACGGCGCGAGCGAACCGTACCGCCCGCTCGGGCTGGCCGAGCTGCTGCGCGCGGCCGGGCAGGGGCTCGATCTCGCGCCGCTCGGCGCGGAACTGGTTCGCTATCTCGAACACCGCGACGAGCCCGATGCGCTGCTCGAACTCGCGCTCGTGCTCGAACTGAAGTACCAGCCCGAGGCGGCCGCGCAGGTGCAGCAACTGGCGCTCGCGCAGCGCCGCCACTACGTGCTGCCGCGCGCCGCGTCGCCCGGCGCGCCGCGCCTCCTGGTGCTGAAGGCGCCCGGCGATCTGATCGCCAACACGCCGTTCGAATGCCTGATCGAGCGGGCCGATCTGCATGTCGAGGTGCTGTATGTGGACGACGCGCTGCCGTTGCCCGACACGCTGCCGCCGCACGACGTGCTGATGGTGGCGGCCTGCGCGTCGGACGCCAACACGCCGCGCCTCGCGCGCATGGCGACGCTGGCCGCGCGCAGCCCGCGCCCGCTGATCAACGCGCCGCAGCGCATCGGGTCGACCGCGCGCGAGGCGGCGTTCGCGCTGCTCGGCGATCAGCCCGGCATCCGCATGGCCGAGACGGTGCGCGTGTCGCGCGAGCAACTGGCCGACGCCGCGCGCGATGCGTCGCCGGTGGCGGGCCTGCACGCGGCCTATCCGCTGATCGTGCGGCCGGTGGGCTCGCACGCGGGGCGCGGGCTGGTGCGCATCGACGCGCCGGGCGATTTCGCGGCGTATCTGCAGGCGATGGAAGGCGACGCGTTCTACGTCGCGCCGTTCGTCGATTACCGCAGCGGCGACGGCCTCTACCGCAAGTACCGGATCGTGATGTGCGACGGCGTGCCGTTGGTGTGCCACATGGGGATCTCGTCGCACTGGATCGTTCATTACCCGTACGCGGAAATGGGCGGCGACGCCGTGCGGCGCGGCGAGGAGGCGCACTGCTTCGCCAGCTTCGACGCCGATTTCGCGGTGCGCCACCGCGAGGCGTTCGCGCGCATCGCGGCGCGCACCGGCCTCGATTACGTGGGCCTCGATTGCGCCGAGACGCGCGACGGCGCGCTGCTGATCTTCGAGACGGCCACCGCGATGGTGGTGCACGACATCGACGATCCCGCGCTGTATCCGTACAAGCTGCCGCAGATGCAGCGCGTGTTCGACGCGTTCCTCGGCATGGTCGCCCGCCGTGCGGCGCAGGCCGACGCCGCCCGTTCGACCGACGTTCCCGACTCTTCGGATTCCCGCGCATGACGAACCCCAACGCCCTCAATTTCTCCGGCGGCCCCGGCGCGCTGCCCGAGACGGTGCTGGCCCAGACGCGCGACGCGATCGTTGCGCTGCCCGACACCGGCCTGTCGATCCTCGGCACCAGCCATCGCTCCGAATGGTTTCGCGCGCTGCTGCTGGAGGCCGAACGCAACCTGCGCGAGCTGCTGGGCCTGTCCGACGACTACGCCGTGACGTTCCAGCAGGGCGGCAGCAGCCTGCAGTTCGCGATGATCCCGATGAACTTCGCGACGCCCGACCATGCGCCGCCCGAGTACGTGGTGTCCGGCTACTGGAGCCGCCGCGCCGCGCGCGACGCCGCCAGCGTCGGCCCGGCCGAGGTGGTGTGGGACGGCGAGCCGCGCGGCTTCGTCGATCTGCCCGACCTGCGCGCGCTCGCGCCCGATCCGCGCGCGGCCTATCTGCACTATGTGTCGAACGAAACCGTGGAAGGCCTGCAGTTCGACGCGCTCGATACCGAGCTGGCGGTGCCGGTGATCGCCGACATGTCGTCGGATTTCCTGTCCGCGCCGCTGCGCACGGATCGCTACGCGATGCTCTACGCGCATGCGCAGAAGAACCTCGGCCCGTCGGGCGTGACGGTGGCGATCGTGCATCGCTCGCTGCTGGCGCGCGTGCCGGCCGGGTTGCCCGCGATGCTCGACCACCGCATCCACGTGGCGCACGGCTCGAACTACAACACGCCGCCGGTGTTCGCGATCTATGTGCTGACGCTGGTGTCGCGCTGGCTGCGCGACGAGGTGGGCGGGCTGGCGGCGATGGGCGAGATCAACGCGCGCAAGTCGGCGCGGCTGTTCGAGACGTTCGACGCGCTCGGCGACGCCGTCTCGCTGCACGCCGCGCCGCGCTGGCGCTCGCGCATGAACGTGGCGTTCACGTTCAAGGACGCCTGGATGGACGAGGCGTTCGTGGATTACGCGCGGCGCTACGGCATCGTCGGGCTGGACGGGCACCGCTCGATCGGCGGGCTGCGCGCGTCGCTCTACAACGCGGTGACGGAAGAGGCGGTGGAGACCTTGTGCGAGGCGCTGCTGACGTTCGGGCGCACGCGGCTGTGAGCGGGGCGGCGGCGTAGCGGGCGCTGCGGCCTCGGAACGGGGTGGGGCCAAAGCAGCGCAATGGGCGTTGCAGCGTCGCGGCGGGGCGCGATCGAATCGAAGCGGGTGCGGCGGCATCGGCCACCGTGCGGGCGCGGCACGCCGGCCTGTGCGAGGGCGGGCGGACGTGGCAACATGAGCGCGCATCGCGATCGTCGCGATGACACGACAGAGCCTGGTCCCGCGATGCGGCAGCCGGGCCGTTCCACCGTTCGACGCCACCTCATCCGCATGACATCGCAACCCGCTTACACGATCCGGCTGGCCGACGGCCAGCACGATGCCGCGCGCGCCTGGCTCGCGCAACACCTGATCCAGTACAACGACCTGCAATCGGGCCAGCCCGACAACACCGCGCTCGACCTGATCGTGACCGATCCCGCCACCGGCGCGGTGCTCGGCGGCCTGACGGGTCGCACCTCGCTCGGCGTGCTGTTCATCGACATGTTCTATCTGTCCGAGCCGCTGCGCCGCAGCGGCCTCGGCAGCGAACTGCTGCGGCAGGCGCAGGACGAGGCGCGCCGGCGCGGCTGCGAGCACGCGGTGCTCTACACGATCTCGTTCCAGGCGCCGCGCTTCTACGAGAAGCACGGCTTCACCGTGTTCGGCGAGATCCCGTGCCAGCCGGCCGGCGTGTCGCGCTACTTCATGCGCAAGGCGCTGCGCGACGCCGCCTGAGCGTGCCGCTTACTGGCCGTCGCCGATCAGCCCGGTGCGTTCCTGCGCGCCCCAATGGCGGTTGCCGCGCAGGAAGTGGAGCCAGCCGAGCGCCGCGCCCGCGTGGCGCAGCACCTGGAAGCTGAACGGTTCGAACACCGAAGCGACGAACGCGATCGCCAGGCTCGACTGCTCACGGTAGCCCGTCCAGCGCCGGTACAGGTGGATCGACCACAGATGGAACGCGAAATCGATCGCGATCTTCGCGGCGATCACGCCCGAGATCGACAGCGCCGTGTGCAAGCGGCCCTGGCAGAGAAACACCAGCAGCAGCGCGATCGCGGTCAGGCCGTAGATCGGCTGCAGCGTGTCGAGCGCCTTGACCGGCAGCATCAGCAGGCCGAGCTGGCCGTAGCGGCGGTTGCCCGTCATGTCGCGGTTCCAGTACTGCGTCTGCAGGAAGCCCGCGAACCAGCGGCGGCGCTGGCGCAGGAACGCGCGCAGCGTGCCGGGCGCATCGGTGCGCGCATGGGCGTCGCCGATCACGCGCACGCGCCAGGTTTCGCCCTGTTCGACGGCGTAGCGGCGCAGCCGGTGGATCAGTTCGTAATCCTCCACGAGGCATTCGCCGTCGAAGCCGCCCACCTTCAGCAGCGCGTCGCGGCGGAAGCAGGCGAACGCGCCCGAGATCAGCAGCAGGCTGTCGGCGCGCATCCACGCGAAGCGCGACATGAAATTGCGGATGTACTCGTAGGTCTGGAACCACTGGAAGAAGCGGCCCGACAGGTCGCGCGCGCAGATCGGCGTGAGGATGCCGGTGGCGGCCACCAGCTCCGGCTCGGCCGCGAACGCGCGGCGCATCGCGGCGCAGGCGTCGGGCGCGAGCCGCGTGTCGGCGTCCACCGTCAGCACCGCGTCGGTCGAGACGTGCAGCAGCGCGGCGTTCAGCGCGGCGGCCTTGCCACCGTGCGGCACGCGCAGCCAGCGCAGGTTCGGGTACCGCGTGCTCGGCGCGCTCAGTTCGCCGTCGGGCGCCTGCACGAGGCCGTATTGCCGCGTCAGCACGGCGATCGTGTCGTCGGTCGAGCCATCGTCGGCGAACACGATCTGATGCAGCGGCTCGGTCTGGCCGAACAGGCCGTCGAGCGTGACCTTGATGACGCGAGACGCGTTGTAGGCGGCCACCGCCACGCCGAGCGTCGGCCGCGGCGGGCCGGGCGCGAGCTGCGCCGGCGCATGCACGCGCGCGAGCCGGCCGACAAG
>NZ_JAAGPF010000302.1 GCF_017104645.1 Burkholderia sp. Ac-20379 | reverse complement strand
AGACGCTGTTCGCGGGCGCGGTGGCGCGCTGGACTTCGGGCCAGGCCGACGCCGATTACGCGCAGCCGTGGCCGGCATTCCGCGCGGCCGTGCTCGACGCCTGGGACACGCTGTTGCGCGAGGCCGCGCGCGACGGCGAAACCTGGGTGGTGTCGTCGGGCGGGCCGATCGGCGCGATCGTCGCGCAGCTGGCCGGCGCGCCGCCGCAGCGCGGTTTCGATTTCGCCTGGCCGCTCGTCAACACCAGCGTGTCGCGCATTCACGTGGGCCGCGGCGGCGCGCGGCTCGTCACCTACAACGCCTGGCCGCACCTCGACACGGCGGCCGACGCCGCGCTCGTCACGCATCGCTGAGCCGCATCCCTTCGTTATCCAGAGGAACCCATCACGATGACCGCATCCGCTCTGTTCGATTTGTCCGGCAGGATCGCCCTCGTCAGCGGCGCGAGCCGCGGCATCGGCGAGGAGGCCGCGCGCCTGCTCGCCGCGTGCGGCGCGCACGTGATCGTGTCGAGCCGGCGCATCGACGATTGCCGCCGCGTGGCCGACGCGATCGTCGCCGACGGCGGCTCGGCCGAACCGGCCGCCTGCCACATCGGCGAGCCCGGGCAGATCGAGGCGCTCTACGCCGCGCTCGACGCGAAGCACGGCCGGCTCGACATCCTCGTCAACAACGCCGCGGCGAACCCGTATTACGGCCCGATCGTCGACACCGGGATCGACGCGTTCCAGAAGACGGTCGACGTCAACATCCGCGGCTATTTCTTCATGTCGACGCACGGCGCGCGCCGGATGGCCGCGAACGGCGGCGGCGCGATCGTCAACGTGGCATCGGTGAACGGCGTGATTCCGGGCGACCAGCAGGGCATCTACTCGATCACGAAGGCGGCGGTGATCTCGATGACCAAGGCGTTCGCGGTCGAATGCGCGGCCGGCGGCGTGCGCTGCAACGCGCTGCTGCCGGGCCTGACCGACACGAAGTTCGCCTCGGCGCTGACGAAGAATCCCGCCGTGCTCGACCAGGTGCTCGCGCACGTGCCGATGCGCCGCGTGGCCGCGCCGTCGGAGATGGCCGGCGCGATCCTGTTTCTGGCGTCGCCCGCGGCGAGCTACACCACGGGCGCGGTGCTCAACGTCGACGGCGGATATCTGTCGGTATAGTGGCGACGCGCGGCGCACCGGTGCCGCGTGCAACGAATTCGAGGAGCAAGCATGACGACGATCGGAGGGCCGCGGCTCGCGGGCAAATGCGCGTTCATCACGGGCGCGACGGGCGGGCTGGGCCGCGCGATGGCCACGCGCATGGCGGAGCAGGGCGCGAAGCTGTTCCTGACCGACGTGGCCGCGCAGCAGGCCGCGCTCGACGCGCTCGCAGGCGAGCTGAACGCGGCGGCCGGCAGCCGCGTGGCGTGGTGCGCCGAGCAGGACGTGCGCGACGACGCGCGCTGGCAGGCGCTCGCGGCCGAGGCGAACGCGGCGATGGGCGGGCTGTCGGTACTCGTCAACAACGCGGGCGTGGGCTCACTCGGCACCGTCGAGCAGATCGAGCAGAAGGAATGGCGGCGCGTGATGGACATCAACGTCGAAAGCATCGTGCTCGGCGTGCGCCATGCGCTGCCGTTTCTGCGCGACAGCCAGCCGGGGTCGATCATCAACGTGTCGTCGGTCGCGGCCTTCAAGCACGAGCCGGAATACACGGCCTACAACGCGTCGAAGGCGGCCGTGGCTTCGTTGACCAAATCGATCGCCGTCGATTGCGCGCGCAAGCAGACCGGCGTGCGCTGCAATTCGCTGCACCCGTCGTTCATCCGCACCGGCATCGTCGAGCCGTTCTTTCAGCAGCTCGGCGAGAACGCGGCCACCCGCAAGCTCGCGCGCGGCGTGCCGATGGGCCGCCTCGGCGAACCGGACGACGTGGCCTGGGCCGCGATCTATCTCGCGTCCGACGAGAGCCGTTACGTGACCGGCGCCGAACTCGTGATCGACGGCGGGCTGTGCGCGATCTGAGCGCACGGCCGGCGCGATCGCGATCCGCCGCTTTTCCCTTTACCGAGGACGAGGAGACACCATGCCTGATGCCATCAACCGTCAGTTGCGCCTGAAGGCGCGCCCCGAAGCGCGCGTCGGCGCCGAACATTTCTCGCTGGTCGAGACGCCGCTGCCCGATCTTCAGGAGGGCGAACTGCTGGTGCGCGTGCTGTATCTGTCGATGGATCCGACCAACCGCGTGTGGATGAGCGACATTCCGCAATACCTGCCGCCGGTGGCGATCGGCGAAACCATGCGCGCGCTCGGCATCGGCCGCGTGGTGGCGTCGCGCGCGGAGAAGTTCGCCGTGGGCGATCTGGTGCAGGGCCTGGTGGGCTGGCAGGACTACGCGCACGTGACGGCCGAGGACGCGCCGAAGCTGCTCAAGCTGCCCGAACTCGGGCTGCCGCTGCCGACGCTGCTCGGCGCCTGCGGCATGAGCGGGCTGACAGCGTATTACGGGCTGACCGACATCGCGCCGGTGCAGCCGGGCGAGACGCTCGTCGTCTCGGCGGCGGCCGGCTCGGTCGGCTCGATCGCGGGGCAGATCGGCAAGATTCACGGCGCGCGCGTGGTGGGCATCGCGGGCGGCCCCGACAAATGCCGCTATCTGACCGAGACGCTCGGCTTCGACGCCGCCGTCGACTACAAGGCACCCGACTGGAAGCAGGCGCTGAAGGCGGCCACGCCCGACGGCGTGCACGTGAACTTCGAGAACGTGGGCGGCGAGGTGATGCGCGCGGTGCTGTCGCGGATGGTGATCGGCGGGCGCGTGGCGATGTGCGGCGTGATCTCGAGCTACAACAATCAGGGCCGCGCGGGCGACGATTTCGGCGTGGTGATCTCGAAGCGGCTGACGCTGCGCGGCTTCCTGATCCTCGATTACCGCAAGAACCGCGAAGCCGTGCAGCAACTGGCCGGCTGGCTGCGCGACGGGCGCATCAAGGCCGAGGAAACCGTGGCCGACGGGCTCGAGAACGCGCCGGACGTGCTGAACCGGCTGTTCGACGGCAGCCATCGCGGCAAGCTCGTGCTGCGCGTGGCCGGCGACGCCTGAGCGCACAGAAAAAAAAGCCACGGATTGCTCCGTGGCTTGCAATTTTCCAGTCAAGAGGGGGAGTCCGACTGGAGGTCTGGCCGCCTCTGATCACCGAGCGCCGGGGTTGCCGGACGGCGATCGCGAGACAGTTCCCATTGTTCGGGTACGGCGCCGCAGCGTCAATTTCGGGCGATTAAGCGCGATTAAAGGCGCTTACGAAGTCTTGCTCGTCATTCGCTTGCAGCGGCTTTCATCCCGCTTCGATGCGCGCGGGGCGCTCCGCCGCGCCTGCGTTCGCCGTTCGCGCCCGGCCCGCACCGCCATGCGCCGGTGCCGCGCCGCCACATTTCCCCGCCTGACAGAACCTCTCCGCGCATTCTTTCGATTGCCGTGCTTGTTGTTACAAACTGAAATGATATAACATATCTGAATACAGTTTGTTTTCAACTTGATTTCGACCCCGCGCGTGCCACCCGGCCGGGTCGCGTGGAGGTCGCCGTCTCATGACGGCCCACCGCGCGGCTGAAATGATACGTTATAACGTGACGTATTGGTGGGTGATACGGCGGCGTCGGCTCAGGTCCGGCTCTCATCCAACGACACCACCACCGTTCACCATGCGCGACTCCGTCCGTTCCCGTTCCCTGTCCGCCGCGCGCGGGCTGCCGCCTCTCACCCTGATGTTCGTCGCCAGCCTGGCCTATGCGCAGTCGGCGGCCACTCCCGCCACGTCCACACCCACGCCGGCGCTCTCGCTGAACCCCGTGTTCGTGACCGCCAACCCCACCGGCGACGCCGAACTGATCTCGCCGACCGCCTCGATCGGCGGCGACGCGCTGGCGCTGCGCCGCGCCGATTCGCTTGGCGGTTCGCTCGACGGCCTGCCGGGCGTGTCGACCACCACCTACGGCCCGCTGGTCGGCCGCCCGATCATCCGCGGCATGGACGGCGACCGCATTCGCCTGCTGCAGAACGGCGTGGCCGCGTTCGACGCCTCGTCGCTGTCGTACGACCACGCGGTGCCGCAGGATCCGCTGACGGTCGAGCGCGTCGAGATCGTGCGCGGCCCGGCGGCGCTGCTGTATGGCGGCAATGCAGTGGGCGGCGTGGTCAACAGCATCGACAACCGGATCCCGCGCGAAGCGCTGAAGGGCGTGTCGGGCGCGGTCGACGCCAGCTACGGCGGCGCGAACGACGCGCGCGCCGGCGCGGCGATGGTGGAGGGCGGCAACGGCCGCTTCGCGTTCCATGTGGACGCGTTCGACCGCGAAACCAGCAAGCTGCGGATTCCCGGCTACGCGCACTCGGATCGCCAGCGCGCGCTCGACGGCCCCGACGCCGAACAGACCGATGGCAACATTCCGAACAGCGACGGCCGTCAGCACGGCGGCGCGGTCGGCGGCGCCTACACCTGGGCCGACGGCTACGCGGGCCTGTCGTACAGCGGCTTCGAATCGAACTACGGCTCGGTGGCCGAGAGCGACGTGCGCCTGCGCATGCGCCAGCAGCACGTGGCCGCGTCGTCCGAGATCCGCAACATCGCCGGCCCGATCTCGCAACTGAAGTTCGACTTCGGCTATACGGACTACGAACACAAGGAAATCGACAACGGCGAGACGGGCACCACGTTCCGCAACCACGGCTACGAAATGCGCATCGAGGCACGCCATCGCAAGATCGGCCCGTTCGAGGGCGCGTTCGGCGTGCAGGCCTCGCAGAACACGTTCTCGGCGCTCGGCGAGGAAGCGCTGGTGCCCACCACGCAGACCACCAACGTCGCGCTGTTCGGCCTCGAGGAATGGCAGGCCACCCAGGCGCTGAAGTTCAGCCTGGGCGGGCGCATCGAGCACATCAAGGTCGATCCGACGCCGGCCGGCAACGAGCGCTTCGCCGGCGCGAGCGCGCGCACGTTCACCGCGGGCAGCGTGTCGTTCGGCTCGCTGCTGAAGCTGAACCCGGTGTGGTCGGTGGCCGGCAGCGTGTCGTACACCGAGCGCGCGCCCACGTTCTACGAGCTGTACGCGAACGGCCCGCACGACGCCACCGGCCAGTACCTGATCGGCAACCCGGCCGCGCAGAAGGAGAAGGCGATCTCGACCGATCTCTCGCTGCGCTACGCGAGCGGCCCGAACAAGGGCAGCATCGGCGTGTTCTACACGCGCTTCACGAACTACCTGACCGAGTTCAACACCGGCCGCCTCGTCGACGACGACGGCGAACCGGTCGCGCCCGGCACCGACGACGCGCTCAGCGAAGCCAACTACCGCGGCGTGCGCGCCGAGTTCTACGGCATCGAGTGGGACAGCAAGTGGCGCGCGTTCCAGAAGGGCGCGCATCGTCTGGACATCGAACTGACCGGCGACTACACGCACGCGCGCAACGCCGAGACGGGCGAGCCGCTGCCGCGCATCTCGCCGCTGCGCACCTCGCTGGCCGCCGATTACGGCTATGGCCCGTTCGGCGCGCGCGCGCAGGTCACGCACGCGTGGGCGCAGCATCGCGTGCCCGAGAACGATCTGCCGACCGACAGCTACACCTCGCTCGGCGTGGTGCTGACCTACCGCTTCCACGTGGGCGCGACGCACTGGCTGGCCTACGTGCGCGGCGACAACCTGACGAATCAGGACATCCGCTACGCCAGCTCGGTGGTGCGCGACATCGCGCCGGAAGGCGGCCGCAGCGTGATGGTGGGGCTGCGCACGACGTTCTGACGCCAGGCGTTCGCGCCGCAACGCCGGGTCGGATCGCGCCCGGCCGAGCCTCCGCTCGGCCGGGCTTTTTTCATCAGGTATCCGGAGTTTAGTAAGATGGCACGCGCCGAAAGCGGATCACGGCCACGGTGAGCATCGATGCACGAGCACGCGCGTCGGCGTCCACCGGACAATTCCACTCCGCGTCATATTCCGGGAAGAAACCAGCCATGACGACACGACTCGCGCTGCGCGCGGGCCTGGCGGGCGCGCTGCTGTGCGCCGCCGCCGCGGCCCACGCCGCGCCGCTTTGCCAGACCCAGACGCAAGGCGCCCACAAATCGAAGCTCTGCATCGAGCAGACGCCGTTCAAGCACGACTACTACACGCTGTGGGTGGACGACGCGCCGGTGTTCATGCTGCCCGACGATTACGTCGAGAGCGTCACGCTCACGCACGCGGTGCCCGACGACGACAGCAACGAATTCCCGCTGTCGAAGCAGGGCACGCGCAACGTCTCGATCACGGGCGGCTGCCGCCCGGTGGACGAGGCGCAGGGCGCCGGCAGCGATGCGGTGGTCGCCGAAACGGGCCGCGTCTGTTCGTTCTTCTGGGGCCAGCAGGCGGTCGTGAAGGACATGCGCTTCAAGTTCGACTGAGTGCGATGGCGCCGGCGTGAAGCCGGCCGACAAGGAAACGGCGCGAGCATGCTCGCGCCGTTCTTGTTGGGGCGGCGCGATGCGCCGCGCGTCAGGGGTTCTGATCGGCGCGCGCGAAGATGTCCCAGCTCGCCATGAACAGCGCCGCCACGAGCGGGCCGATCACGAAGCCGTTGATGCCGAACAGCGCCATGCCGCCGAGCGTCGAGATCAGCACCACCCAGTCGGGCATCTTGGTGTCCTTGCCGACCAGGATCGGGCGCAGCAGGTTGTCCACCAGGCCGATCACGCCGACGCAGAACACCACCAGGATCACGCACTTCCAGATCTGCCCGGTCACGCCGAAATAGATCGCGGCCGGCCCCCAGACGAGGCCCGCGCCGATCGCGGGCAGCAGCGACAGGAACGCCATCAGCGCGCCCCACAGCAGCACGCCGTCGATGCCGAGGATCCAGAAGATCAGGCCGCCGAGCGCGCCCTGCACCAGCGCCACGGCGATGTTGCCCTTCACGGTGGCGCGCACGACCGTCGTGAACTTGGTCAGCAGCAACTGCTTGTGATCCTCGTCGAGCGGCAGCGCGCGCCGCACGCGGCGGCCGATCTCGCCGCCGTCGCGCAGCAGGAAGAACACGAGATACAGCATGATGCCGAAGCTGACGATGAACTGGAACGCGTTCTGGCCGATGCTGAAGGCCTGCGCCGCGACGAACTGGCTGATCGCGGCGGCGCCGTCGGTCAGCTTCTTCTGCACGCTGGCGATGTCGGTCAGGCCATAGCTGCGCAGGATGCGCTGGATCGAGGCAGGCAGTGCATGCACGATGTCCTGGAACCAGCCCGTCATGTTCGGCTGCGCGGCCTTGATCTGCTGATAGGCGAACGCGATTTCCTGCACCAGCGTGGCGGCCACGAAGGTCAGCGGGATGATCACGATCAGCACGATCAGCGACAGCGTGACGAGCGCGGCGAGGTTGCGGCGCTTGCCGAAATGCGCGGCGAACCAGCGCTGCACGGGCTGGAACAGGATCGCGAGAATCGTGCCCCAGAAGATCGCGCCGAAGAACGGCACGAGGATCCAGCAAAAGCCGATCGTGACGATGGCCAGCAACAGGTGGAAGAATTTCTGGTGGTCTTTACCGCTTTCCATGATGTGGCTCGAACGGCTTGTTTGTAATTGGGACGGACGCGCGCCGGCGGCGCAGGCGTCCGATGGCGCCCGGAATGCCGCGAGTATGCCTGCAACTCGCGAGGGCGGGTAGCGTTGCGGCGGGGCAAGCCCTGCGCGCAGACAAAAAAACGCCGCGGCGCGAGCCGCGGCGCTTCCAAGCGTGGAGGCCCGGCAGGGCCCGTGCGCTTACGGGTTGATGCGCGTGACCTTGGTGCCGTTGACCGACAGGTCGCCCATCAGGCCCGCGTTGGTCAGCACGATGGCTTCGACCGGCGACGTGACCGTGTTCGAATCCACCGCGCCGTTCGCGCCGATCTTCACGACGGCGACCGAGGCGTCGGCGCCGGCCGACCAGCCGTCCGTGCCGCGGAACTTGTCGAGCGCGTCCTGCGTCATGAACAGGAACACCACGGCCTTCGATTGCGCGCCGGCCTGCAGGCCGAACGACAGCGACGAGGTGTTGTAGTAGCCGACCGTGCTGCCGCCCACGCGCAGGGCGCCGTTGCCGGTCTGTGCGCCAACGATGAAGCCGGCTTGCAGCACGCTCGGGAACACGAGCACGCCGCGCGACTTGGCCACCAGCTCACGCGAGCCCGGCACCGTCGAATACAGGCGCGAGAGCGTCGCGTCGACGCTCGAATTGATCGCCTGACGCTTCGACGAATTGGCCGCGGCGCTTTGCGGCTCGTTCGGCGGCGTGGTCGTGCAGCCTGCCAGGGCGAAGCTGCCGACGACGACGGCTGCTGCGGCTTTCATCATGAGTGCTTGACGCATGGTTTTTTCTCCTCGTTGCAAGTTGCGTTATGTGCGTGCGGATAAAGCGGATTCGGATTAACGGCGTGCGAGCAGCAGGCCGGCGATGAAGGCGACGCCGGCGACCACGCCAGCCGTTTGCCACGGATTTTCGTGGACCACTTGCGAGACGCGATCGGCTTGCTCGCGAGCATGGGCGCGCAGGCGGTACAGGGCGTCTTCGGTGGCGTCGTCGAGCGAGCCGCGCACTTCTTCGAGGCGGCTGTTCAGGCGCTTGCGCAGCGAATCGATGTCCGCGTCTTCCTTCTTCAGCAGATCCTCGAGTTCGCCGACGAGCGAGCGGACGTCGTCCTTCACGTCGGAGTTGAGGTTGCGTGCGTTGTGGCGCGTGTCGCGCGCGACACGGCGGCCCGTGCGGCGCAGTTCCGTGATGCCTCGGTCGATTTTGTCTTCGATGCTGTTCGTGAGTGCCATGGTGAGTGTTCTCCTTGAGATCGAGAAAAAAGGGTCGGTAATGCGTGACTGCCCGGATGAGATTCGTGTTCTCGGCTCAAGTTTCGCAACTCGCGTGCCAGGTCAGGCCCCATCTCGAAAAAATCCTTTCGGGACAGGGATTTGCGCAATTGAAACAAAATCTCTCGCCGCTTCCGCACGATGCTTGAGATTTGGTGATATTTACCGATTTTCGCGGCGCGGGCATCGGTAAAAATGTTCCGGCGGGACTGGGCGCGGCGCTTGCGACGGCCCGCAAAGCGTTGCGGGGCCTGCACGCGGCGGAAATCGGCCGGCTAGCGCGCAAGGCCCCGAAAACCTGCGATCTCGTGCACCGAAGGGCGCGTTTTCTCCCGAAATCGCGACGGCGCCGAAATACCGTGCAATCGGTGCTTTTTTGCACGAAGCGGCGGGGCAGGCCACGGATGCCCGTCAGCA
>NZ_JAAGPF010000027.1 GCF_017104645.1 Burkholderia sp. Ac-20379 | reverse complement strand
CGCGCCGTTGCCGGCCGGCGCCGTGCTGTTCTCGCCGTGGACCGACCTGGCCGCCACCGGCGCGACGCTCGTGACCAACGACGGCGCCGATCCGATGTTCGCGGGCGCCGCGCTGGGCCGCGCCGCGCGCCTCTACGTGGGCGACGCGAGCGCGACCGATCCCTACGTTTCACCGCTTTACGCCGACGCGGCCGGTTTGCCGCCGCTGCTGATCCAGGCGGGCAGCACCGAAGTGCTGCTCGACGATTCGCGCCGTTTCGCCGAGCGCGCGCAGGCGGCCGGCGTCGACGTCGAACTGCAGGTGTGGCCGCGCATGCCGCACGTCTGGCAGATGGCCGTGCCGTTCGTGCCCGAGGCGCGCCGCGCGCTCGACGACGCGGCCGCGTTCGTGCGCCGCGTCACGGCCCGGCAAACGCAGGCTCAGATCGCGATCGCCTGATAGGCGGCCTCGATCGCCGGTTGCCCATACTTGCGTTCGAGCCTGCGCACCGCGAAGTGGCCGTGCGCGGCCTGTTGGAAGTGATCGATGAACAGCGTGTTGACGGTCGCGCCGAGCACCGCGCCGAGCGCCGGAATCGACTTGGCGGCGATCTGCTCCGTGACCTGCGCCGAGAAGCGCGAGGCGATCGCCTGCACGAGCCGCAGCAGCGCGGCCGAGCCGTGCGTCGCGAAGCCCTTCGACGCGATCTCCGACGACGCCTTCGACACCGCCTGCGCCAGCGCGCCGCGCAGCACGAAATAGCCGAAATCGGCGTCGCGCTCGGCGTCCGGATCGATCTCGCCGCCTTGCCGGCCGGCCGCCGAACCGGCGTTCGCGAAACCGCCGCCCATGCCGAGCACGGCCAGACACTGCAACTGCGCGTCGATCGAGTTCAGATCCTCGCCCTCGCTGCGCGCGATGTCGCAGATCGAGCGGAACATCAGCGTGGTGGTGACGGGCAGCTCCACCGGCAGCGCGAACAGCCCGAACGCGCCGCCCGCCGCGCCGGTGGTGGCCACGGCCAGCTTGTGCAGGAGGTTGCTGGGCTTGTCGGGCGCGTCGCCCGCGCTCGCCACGCCGCCCGACTTGCCGAGCGTGCGCAGCGCCAGATGCAGGCACTTGCGCAGCGCCAGCTCGGTTGCGTCGTTGATCTTGTCGGTGGCGAAGCCGGGCAGCCGAGCGATCATCTTCTCGATGGGCGCGCCCACCACGCTGGTCAGCTTCATCGTCAGCGACGGGCTTTCGAGCGCCAGCTTCGCGCGCTGCAGCGTGTCGAGATCCTCGGGCGACAGCGTCGCGTCGACGGGGTGAAAAATCGGTTCCATATCCCTCCAGCCGGGTTCCGGATGCGTTCGCGGGGGCCATCCAAGCCTGTGTAGCGTACCGCATGCATGGTACTATCTCGCAATTGTTGACTCATCAAACGTTGCGTGAGCAAAAGATGGCCGTCCATACCCGAGCCCACCATTCGAGCGGGCAAGTCCTGCCGTTTCGCGAATCCCTGCTGGCCATGCTTGGCGTGTCGTTCGTCACGATGCTGGTCGCCTTCGATCAGACCGTGGTGGGCACCGCGTTGCCGACCATCGTCGCCGAGCTGCGCGGGTTCGATCTCTATGCGTGGGTCGCCACGTCGTACCTGCTGACCTCGGTGATCACCGTGCCGATCTTCGGCCGGCTCGGCGATTACTATGGCCGCAAGCCGTTCGTGATCGCCTCGATCGTGGTGTTCACGGCGGCCTCGATGCTGTGCGGGATGGCCGGCAGCATGACGTTCCTCGTGTTCGCGCGCGTGCTGCAGGGCGTCGGCGGCGGCATGCTGGTGGGCACCGCGTTCGCCTGCGTGCCCGACCTGTTCCCCGATTCGATGGTGCGGCTGCGCTGGCAGGTGCTGATGAGCACGGCGTTCGGCATCGCCAACGCGATCGGCCCGTCGCTCGGCGGGTTCCTGACGCAGTTCTGGGGCTGGCGCTCGGTGTTCTACGTGAATCTGCCGTTCGGGCTGCTGTCGCTGTATTTCGTGATCCGCTACCTGCCGCACCTGCGCCACGCCAAGCACGAGGGCAAGATGCGGCTCGACTGGCCCGGCGCGCTGCTGATCGCGGCGGTGCTCGGCTCGCTGCAACTGTTCGTGGAATGGCTGCCCAAGCGCGGCTTCCTCGGCTGGCCGGCCGTGCTGCTGCTGATCGCGGTGGCCGGCGGCTTCGCGCTGTGGCGCTGGGAGAAGCGCAGCCCGCACGCGCTGCTGCCGCTCGACATGTTCGCGAACCGTTCGCTCGCGATGCTGTTCTCGCTGGCGATCCTGGCCGGCTTCTCGATGTTCTCGCTGCTGTTCTTCGCGCCGCTGCTGTTCCAGGGCGGCTTCGGGATGTCGCCGAAGGCGGCCGGCGTGGTGATCACGCCGCTGGTGGTGTTCATCACGATCGGCAGCATTCTGAACGGCCGCATCGTGACGCGCATTCCGAGCCCGAACGCGATGCTGCCGGCCGGCTTCGCGCTGCTCGCGGTGGCCTGCGCGGGCGTGGCGCTGTCGTCGCACACCACGCCGCAGGGGCTGCTGCTGGCCGTGATGGTGGCGGGCGGCATCGGCCTGGGCTTCGTGCTGCCAAACCTGACCGTGTTCGCGCAGCAGACGGCCGGCCGCGAGCATCTGGGCATCGCCACCGCCTTGCTGCAATCGCTGCGCATGGTTGGCGGTATGATCGGCACCGCGCTGACCGGCACGCTGGTCAATCAGATGTACGCCGGCGGCGTGCGCGACGCGCTCGGCAGCGATCGCGCGATGCAGTGGTTCGGGCGGCTGTCCGATCCGCAGATCCTGATCGACCGCGACGCGCAAACGCGCGTGGTGGCCGAACTCGTGCAGCAGGGCCATCCGGGCCCGTTGCTGCTCGAGACCGCGCGCACCTCGCTGGTCGGGGCGATCCATCTCGGCATCGCCGTCGCGGCCGTGGTGGCCGTGCTGTCCGTTTGGCAGAGTTGCCGCGTGCCGCCGATCCGGCTGCGCGGCAAGATCGAGCCGACCGTCGTCGCCGAATGAGCGGCGCGGTCGACGAATCAACCGTTACCGTCGTTCGAAACATGGAAGCCCAAGACCGCGTCGCGATTCTTCAACAATTCGGCCGCACCTATCGCGCGTTCCTCTCCGCCTTCGAGGCGCACGTCGGCCAGCCGATGCCGCGCTGGCGGATCCTGCTCGCGCTGAATAACGAAAGCGGCATGGCCTCGCAGAAGCGGCTCGTCGAGCTGGTGCGCACCGATCCGGGCGCGCTGACGCGTCAATTGAAATCGATGGAGGCGCTCGGCTGGATCGCGCGCGCGCCGGACCCGCGCGACAACCGCGTGACCAACGTCACGCTGACGGCGGACGGGCGTGCCGCGTTCGACGCCTGCATGCCGCGCCGTGTGGCGTTTCTCGACGAAACGATGTCGGCGCTGCCCGACGAGGCGCTCAACGCGCTGTCGGGCGCGCTGGCGATGCTGGAGGCGCGGATCGCCGAAGTGGGCGCCGCACCGGCCGAGGCGCCGGACGCGGCCGACGTGCCGGCCGCGCGCCGCGGCGCGAATCGCTCGGCGGCCTGAGCGGAGCGGGTTCGTGGCGCGCCGATTACGCGCGCCGCGCTTCACGCCGCCGCATCAAAGCTCGATGCGCGTGCCGAGCAGCTTGAGGAATTGCGCGAGCCAGGCCGGATGCGCGGGCCAGGCCGGCGCGGTGACGAACGGCGCATCGGTCACGGCCGCATCGACCGGAATGTCGGCATATTCGCCGCCCGCCATCCGCACTTCGGGCGCGCAGGCCGGATATGCCGAAATCTTCTTGCCGCGGATCACGTCGGCGGCCGCCAGCAGTTGCGCCGCATGGCAGATCGCCGCCACGGGCTTGCCCGCCTCGACGAACGCGCGCACCAGCGCAATCACCTTGGGCTCGAGACGCAGATATTCGGGCGCACGGCCGCCCGCGATCGCGATGGCGTCGTAGCGCGCCGCGTCGATCTCGTCGAAGCTCGCGTTCAGCGTGAAGTGGTGGCCGGGCTTTTCGGTGTAGGTCTGGTCGCCCTCGAAATCGTGGATCGCCGTCTTGATCTTGTCGCCGGCGCGCTTGCCGGGACACACCGCATGCACGGTATGGCCGACGGCCTGCAGCGCCTGGAACGGCACCATGGTTTCGTAGTCTTCGGCGAAATCGCCGGTGAGGAAGAGGATCTGCTTGGCTGCCATCATCTGCTCCGCAGGTTGAAGACGAGCGGGCAGTGTACGCCTCGCGCCGGGATGGCGTCGTGACGGGCAGCGGCCCCGGCGCGCGCCCGATGCGGACGCGGGCGCCGGGGCGGCCGGGCCGGGCTCAGAAGTACGTTTCGATCACTTCGGTCACGCGGTACTCGCCGTCCACCACCAGGATCTGCCGCCATTTGTCGAACGTCAGGCACGGGTGCGAGATGTCGAACGCGATCATGTCGCCCACCTTCACGTCCGCGCCCGGCGCGATCTTCAGGTAGGCGTGCTGATCCATCATGCCCGTCACTTCCCAGCCGTCGGCCGGCGTGACGGCGCGCGGCGCGGTTTCCGTGCCGGGGCGGTAATGGCGCGCCGGCTCGGGGTAGCCCGCGTCGAACGCCGCGTCGCGCTTGCCGAGCGCGACGATCGCGCGATCCGGCTCGGGAATCGACTGCACGTAGGCCCACAGCTGCAGCGCCGGCTTCAGCGCCTCGCCCATCCGCTTGGCCACCGGATTGCGCGCGAGGATGTCGGTCTGCGCCTTGCGGTAGATGCCGACGTCGTGCGTCAGATAGCAGCCCGGGCGCAGCACCACGTCGATCACGCCGTCGGCCTGGGCCTGCGCGAATTCGTCGGCCACCACGTCGTACCAGGCCGAACCCGCGCCCGACAGCACCGCCGGCGAGCGCGCGAAACGGCCCTCGGCCGCGAAGCCGCGCGCGAGCGCCACGGCGTCCCGCAGGAACGCGCGCACCTCGCCTTCTTCCTTGAGCACCCCTTCGTACACTTCGATGCCGGCCAGCTTGATCGTGTCGGCATGGCGCGCGATCGCGTCGAGCACGGCGGCGCGCTGCGCTTCGTCGCGCACGCCGGTGCGCCCGCCCGGCACGCCGAGTTCGAGCAGCACCTGCAGCGGCCGGTTGGCGGCGGCGAAGAAGCGGCCCAGTTGCTCGACGTTCTCGGCCGAATCGACGATGCAGAAGAATTCGAAATCGGGATCGGACAGCAGCTCGGCGACGATCGCCATGTTGTGCTTGCCGACCAGCTGATTGGCCATCAGCACGCGGTTGATGCCGCCGTGATACGCGGCGCGCGTCTGATGCGCGGTGGCGAGCGTGATGCCCCAGGCGCCCGTTTCGATCTGGCGGCGGAACAATTGCGGCGCCATGGTGGTCTTGCCGTGGGGGGCGAGCTTGACGCCGTATTCGGCGACGAACGCCTGCATCCACTTCAGGTTGTGCTCGACGAGATCGGCGTACAGCACCGCGGCGGGCAGGCTGACGTCTTCCGCGAGCAGGTTCCATTCGAGCCGCGCCGCGTCCGACAACTGCACGCTCGCGCTCGGCACGCGGCCCAGGCCCTTGCCGGTCGGTTGGATCGTGGCTTCCTGATAGTTTGTAACTTTCATCTTCGAGTGCTCCATCGTCTCGTCATGTTTGTATCGAAGTTGACGGCAGGATAGTACAGAAAGTAGCATCCGCCCGGTGATGTTATTTATTAACACGAACCGACCGTGCGATTGATCCGATGAATGCCGATTCGAGCAACGACGCTCGCCATTTCGCTGCGCCGAACGATGCCGCCGAGCCGACGGCCGGGCAAGCCGCGCCGGCCACGGCCCAGCTCGCGTTCGACATCGTGGCACGGATCGCCGAATGCGCGCCCGCACTGCGCGACGCCGAACGCAAGGTGGCCGCGCGCATCCTCGACGATCTGGCCGCCGCCGCGCATGCCAGCATCGGCGAGATCGCCGCGCAGGCCGTCACATACCAATAGAAATACTGTTCGTGGCCGCTCGCCTTGAACCGCAGCGCGACGAACTCCGTCGTGCCGCCGAGGATCGCCGTGGTCAGCGCATACGGCAGTCCCACCGCGAGCGCGCGAATCCGCACCGGGAACAGTTCGGTCTTCGCCAGCATGTGCACGGACGTGAAGCCGCTCAGCATCACCAGCCCCGCGAACGACAGCAGGAACGCGATCAACGGGCTGTGCGTGCGGCTCAGCGCCGTGAAGAGCGGCACCGAGAACAGCGTCGTCGACAACCCGAACACGATCAGCACGGCGCGCCGCCCGAACACGTCGGACGCAAGCCCGAACAGCGGCTGCAACGGCATGTAGAGCAGCAGCGCGGCGGTCGATACCAGCGTGGCGGTTTCCTTCGTCAGGCCCACCGTGTTCACGAGGTATTTCTGCATATAGACGGTGAACGTGTAGAAGCCCACCGTACCGCCGATCGTGATGCCGATCGCGAGCAGGATCTGCGGCCAGTGCACGAACAACTGGCGCGCGACCGACGGGCCGTCCTCGCGCGCGGCGCGGCGGAACGCGTCCGATTCGGTCACGTTGCGGCGCATGTACAGCGCGAACAGCGCGAGCGCGCCGCCGATCAGGAACGGCAGGCGCCAGCCCCAGCGCTCGATCTGCGCGCCGCTCATCAGCAGGTTCTGCATGACGAGCATCAGCGCGAGCGCCACCAGTTGCCCCGCCACCACGCTGACCTGAAGAAAGCCCAGATAGAAGCCGCGCCGGTTCGGCGGCGCGATTTCGCTCAGGTACGTGGCGCTGGTGCCGTATTCGCCGCCCATGTTGAGCCCTTGCAGCAGCCGCGCCGCGATCAGCACGATCGGCGCGAGCACGCCGATGGTCGCGTAGTCGGGCGTCACGGCAATCATCAGCGACCCCACGCACATCGCCGTCACCGACCAGGTCAGCGCCTTCTTGCGCCCGTGCCGGTCGGCGTACAACCCCACCAGCCAACTGCCGAGCGGCCGCGCCACATAGCCCACCGCCGCGATCGCCGCCGTATTCATCAGTTGTACGGTCGGCTTGTCGCTCGGGAAGAACGCCTTCGCGAAGTAGATCGAAAAGATGCTGTAGGCGAGAAAGTCGTACCACTCGATCAGGTTGCCGGCCAGGCCGCCGACGATCGAGCGGATGGTCGGCGCCGGCACCGGCCCGGCCGCCGCCGCGCCCCGCGCGGCGTCGATCTCCAGGTCGCGCATGTCCGTCATGGTGTCTCCTCGTATTGATGTGTTCTGGATGGACGGGCTCAGCCCTTCGCGGCGTAGTCGCGATCGAGCTGGTCGTAGAACGGCTTGTTGACGAGCCGCTGGCGCTCGGCGAACGGCGCCACGATCGACGGATCCTCGTCGAGCCGGCCGTTGGCGCTCAACTGGCCGAGCGCGCGCTGCATGCCGACCAGCGCGCCCTGCAGCGCCGCGTTCGCGTACAGCACGAGCGCGTAGCCGAGGCCCGCGAGCGTGTCGCGCGACTGCACCGGCGTCTTGCCGCCGATCACGATGTTGATCAGTTGCGGGGCGTCGATCAGTTTCGGCAGGCGCTCGATGTCCTCCAACCGCTCGGTCGCCTCGATGAACAGGATGTCCGCGCCGGCCTCGATCAGCGCATGGCCGCGCTCGATCGCATCCTCGATGCCGTGCACGGCCGCCGCGTCGGTGCGCGCCATGATCAGCAGGTTGGCGTCGTCGCGCGCATCCACCGCCGCACGGATCTTGCCGACCATCTCGCCGCGGCCGATCACCTCCTTGTTGTTGAAGTGGCCGCACTTCTTCGGCATGACCTGATCCTCGAACTGGATCGCGTCCGCGCCGCTGCGCTCCAGCGTGCGCACCGTGTGACGCACGTTCAGCGCGTTGCCGAAGCCGGTATCGGCATCGACGATCAGCGGCAGATCCACCGCGTCGCGCACCCGCGCAGTGTGTTCGGCGATGTCGCTCAGGCCGATGAAGCCGAGATCCGGCAGGCCGAACGACATGTTGGTGACGCCGGCGCCCGTCAGGTACAGCGCCTCGAAGCCGGCGTCCTCGATGACGCGCGCGCTCATCGCGTTGAAGGCGCCCGGCACGAGCAGGCCGCGGCGTTCGTTGACCTTGGCGCGGAATGCGGCGCGTCGCAGGCTGGCAGAGGAAGACATGGCGATTTCCTGATGAGGGGTTGGAGGTGTGCGGCCCTGTGATTGCGAAAAGCGTGCCAATCGCCGGATTTGGCGCGCAACACGGCGGAACGCGGCCGGGAGGACGTCCGGCTGGGCCGAATGCCGGGCGGATTTTTCGCGATGCGTTTCATGGCAGAATCCACGGAACACTTTCGAACGCATCGAAACGTTTCAACATCGTTCCATCCTCATCCGGCCGCCACGCCCATGTCCTCGCCCAACCCGTCGCCGCGCCAGGGCCGCCCCGCCATCGCGCTCGTCAGCATCAGCCGCCTGCAGCACCTGTTCGCGACCGTCGCGCCGCGCTACGACGACCGGGCCCGCCTGATCTATATCCGCGAGGGCTACGGCAACGCGGTGGCCGCCCTGCAGCCGGCGATCGAGGCGGGCACCGTGGACGTCGTGCTGGCCGCCGGCTCGAACGGCGCGTATCTGCGCGACAACCTGAACGTGCCGGTGGTGGTGGTGCGCGTGAACGGCTTCGACGTGCTCGCGGCCATCACGCACGCCAACGCCACCTGGCCCGGCGACGCGATCGGGCTGGTGCTGCACGAAAGCGTGTCGCACGAGCTGGCCGACCTCGGCGCGTGGCTCAAGCTGCGCCTCACGCAGCGCGCCTACCGCACCGTCGACGAGGTGCGCACCGCCGTCGAGACGCTGGCCGCGTCGGGCTGCCGCGTGATCATCGGGCCGGGCATGGCCTGCGATCTGGCGCAGGCGGCGGGCCTCGAAAGCGTGTTCCTGTACTCGATCGGCGCGGTGGGCGAAGCGTTCGAGCGCTCGGTCGAACTGGCGCGCGTGAGCCGCCAGAAGGAATCGAAACGCGTGCGCCTGAACACCATCGTGTCGCACCTGCGCGACGGCGTGGCCGCGTTCGACGACGCCGGGCAGCTCGAGGCCGTGAACCCGGCGATGCTGAATCTGCTGAACCTCGACCGCGGCGCCGACCTGGCCGCCCAGCTGGAGCGCGCGGTCGGCCCGCTGTTGCGCGAAGTGGCGAGCAGCGACGCGCCCGTGGACGAGCGGATCCAGCAGATCGGCGGACGTTCGCTGATCGTCGGCGGCGTGCCGATCGTCGAGCAGGGCGTGCGTTCGGGCACGGTCGTGACGGTGCAGGACGCGCTCGTCGCGCAGCGCATCGACCGGTCGCTGCGCACCACGCAGCGCCCGCGCCATCTGGTGGCGCGCTACGAGCTGACCGACCTGGTGGGCGATTCCGCCGCCATGACGCGCGTGCGCCGGCTCGCGACGATCGGCGCCCGGCACGACGCCACGGTGCTGCTGACTGGAGAAAGCGGCACCGGCAAGGAGCTGGTCGCGCAGGGCATCCACAACGCGAGCCAGCGGCGCGGCAATCCGTTCGTCGCGTTCAATTGCGCCGCGCTGCCCGACGGGCTGATCGAAAGCGAGCTGTTCGGCCACGAGGAAGGGGCGTTTACGGGCGCGCGGCGCGGCGGCAAGCCCGGCCTGATCGAGACGGCCCACACCGGCACGCTGTTCCTCGACGAGATCGGCGAGATGCCGCCCGCGCTGCAAAGCCGGCTGCTGCGCGTGCTGCAGGAGCGCGAGGTGATGAAGCTCGGCGCGAGCCGCGCGACGCCGGTGGATATTCGCGTGATCGCGGCGACGCACCGCGATTTGCGCGCGATGGTGGCGGAGGGCAGCTTCCGGGCCGATCTGTATTTCCGGCTCAACCTGCTCAATATCGCGCTGCCGGCGCTGCGCGAGCGGCGCGAGGATATTGCGGCGCTGGCGCGGCACCTGTTGCGGGCGACGGCCGCGCGCTACGCGCTGGCGCCGGATTCGGCCGAGCGCGTGCTGGCGTGGTTCGCGCCGTATTTCGCGGGTTATGCGTGGCCGGGGAATGTCCGGGAGCTGGAGAATCTGCTGACGCGGGCGGCGCTGTTTGCCGCGGGGGATGAGGGCGAGGTGTCGGTGCCCGCGCTGTTGGCCGGGATTTTTCCGGAGTTCGCGGCGGATGACGGGCTAGGCGACAGGCTGGGCGCCGAGCCGGGCAATGGCGACGATCGGCCGTTATCGGCGGCGCAAGGCGAGGATGCGGCGCGCGATCGCCGCCAGGCACCCCCTGCGCCGGTCACACGCGCGGACATCGAACGCGCGCTTGCGACACACGGCGGCAATCGCGCCGCGGCGAGCCGGGCGCTCGGCATCGGGCGCACGACGCTGTGGCGGATCATGAAGACGCCGCCGTCGGCTTGAGGCTGCCGCCGCGGCTTCCGCGCGGCAGATAAAAAAAGACCTCGACGCACGGTCGAGGTCTTTTTGAGCAGAGGGCGTGTTGCCGATCAGAACGGGATATCGTCGTCCATCTCGTCGAAACCGCCGCCCGACGGCTGCTGGTTCTGACGGCTCGCACCGCCGCCGCCGCCCGATGCACGGCCACCACCGCCGCCGCCACCGCCGCGTTCCATGTCGCCGCCGCGGCTGCCGCCGCCGCTACCGCCACGGTTGCCGCCGCCGTAACCACCGCCGCTGTAACCACCACCACCGCCACCGCCGTAGCCATCGTCGCCGCCGCCGCCGCCACCGCCCGCGCCGCCACGGCCGCCGAGCATCTGCATCTGGTCGGCGACGATTTCGGTCGAGTAGCGATCCTGGCCGTCCTGGCCTTGCCACTTGCGGGTACGCAGGCGTCCTTCGATGTACACCGCCGAGCCCTTCTTCAGGTACTCGTTGACGATCTCGGCCAGACGGCCGAAGAACGCCACGCGATGCCACTCGGTCACTTCCTTGAATTCGTTGCTTGCCTTGTCCTTGTAGCGGTCGGTGGTGGCGAGGCGAATGTTCGCCACGGCATCGCCGCTCGGCAGGTAACGCACTTCGGGATCGGCGCCGAGGTTGCCGACGAGAATGACCTTGTTGACGGATGCCATGTATTTCTCCAAAAAATTCGAAAGCGCCGCGGCGCGCGGCCTGTCAAGCCTTGCGCGGGGGCGCTTTCATGCTGGCGGCGATTATAAGCCACACCGCCACCAAGCCAGAGCAGGTATAGAACACCTCGTTCGCGCCGCCCGTCTTCAGCAGCCAGCCGCCCACCACGCCGCCCAGCGCCAGGCCGATCGACTGCGTGGTGTTGTAGACGCCGGTGGCCGCGCCCTTGCGCGAACCCGGTGCGAGCTTCGAAACGAGCGACGGCTGCGAGGCCTCGAGAATGTTGAAGCCAAGGAAGTACACGAACAGCACCGCCGCGACGATCACTATCGTATGCGGCGTGGAGCCGAGCAACAATTGGCCGATCAGGATAGACGCGATGCCGCCAAGCAGCACGGGTTTCATCTTGCCGCGCTTCTCGGCCACGATGATGGCCGGCACCATCGCCACGAACGCCAGCCCCATCACCGGCAGATACACCTGCCAGTGCGACGCCACCGGCAGCCCGGCGTCCACCAGCAGGCGCGGCACGACGAGGAACAGCGCGGTTTGCGTGGCATGCAGCACCAGCACGCCGAAATTCAGGCGCAGCAGTTCGGTGTTGCGCAGCACCTCGGCGAACGGCGCCTTCACGTGCACCGGCGGCTTCGGCGCGTCGGGCACGACCCAGAACACCACGCCGATCGCGAGCAGCGACAGCACGCCGACGATCGTGAACAGCCCGTTCATGCCGACCCAGTGGAACACGATCGGCGCGCCCACGATCGCCACCGCGAACGACACGCCGATCGAGCCGCCGACCATCGCCATCGCCTTGGTGCGGTTGCGCTCCGAGGTCAGATCGGCGATGAACGCCAGCACCGCCGACGATACCGCCCCCATTCCCTGCACGACCCGGCCGACGATGATCCACGTGATGTCGTGGGCGAACGCCGCGATGAACGCGCCGAGCGCGAACACCAGCAGGCCGAACGCGATCACCGGCTTGCGGCCGAAACGGTCGGACGCCCAGCCGTAGAAGATATAGAGCAGCGATTGCGTCACGCCGTAGGCGCCGAGCGCAATGCCGACGAGCAGCACGTTGTCGCCGCCGGGGATCGTTTTCGCGTAGACGGAAAACACCGGCATGATCATGAACAGGCCCAGCATGCGCAGCGCGAAGATGGCGGCAAGCGAGGCGGTCGCGCGCATTTCGGGCGCACTCATGCGAGCAGAAGAAGCGGACGGATTGGACATCGGGGGAAGCGGGTCGATTTGAGCGGGCATCCGCCCGATTGCGGGCGGCGGGGGATAAGGCCGGCTCCGAGTTGCGCCGCCAGACTGCCTCGCCTGCGCCGCAATGTACGCAGCGCGTGCCCCGAAACTGCCTGCGCAGCAGGCGGAATCGAGAGCCGGGAGCCCGAAACGACGGTCTCGAAAAGCCGTTATAGTAGCAGGTTTGGTTTCCTCCTCTTTCGCCAGGTTCATGGAACAGATCCGTATCCGTGGGGCACGCACCCACAACCTGAAGAACGTCAATCTCGACCTGCCGCGCCACAAGCTGGTGGTGATCACGGGGCTGTCGGGGTCGGGCAAATCGTCGTTGGCGTTCGACACCCTTTATGCGGAAGGGCAGCGGCGCTACGTCGAAAGCCTGTCCGCCTACGCGCGGCAGTTTCTTCAGTTGATGGAGAAGCCCGACGTCGACCTGATCGAGGGCTTGTCCCCGGCGATTTCGATCGAACAGAAGGCCACGTCGCACAACCCGCGTTCGACCGTCGGCACCGTCACGGAAATCCACGATTACCTGCGACTTTTGTACGCACGTGTCGGCACACCGCATTGCCCCGACCACGAGATCCCGCTGCAGGCGCAAAGCGTCTCGCAGATGGTCGACGCCGCGCTGGCGCTGCCGGAGGACACCAAGCTGATGATCCTCGCGCCGGTGGTCGCCAACCGCAAGGGCGAGCACGCCGAGCTGTTCGAGGAGATGCAGGCCCACGGTTTCGTGCGGTTCCGGGTGCGCTCGGGCGGCGGCACGGCCAACGAGGGCGTGGCGAAGATCTACGAGGTCGAATCGCTGCCGAAGCTCAAGAAGAACGACAAGCACACCATCGACGTAGTGGTCGACCGCCTGAAGGTGCGCGCGGACATGAAGCAGCGCCTGGCCGAATCGTTCGAAACGGCGCTGCGCCTGGCCGACGGCCGCGCGATCGCGCTCGAGATGGATACCGATCAGGAACACCTGTTCAGCTCGAAGTTCGCCTGCCCGATCTGCTCGTATTCGCTGCAGGAGCTCGAACCGCGCCTGTTCTCGTTCAACAACCCGATGGGCGCCTGCCCGGAATGCGACGGCCTCGGCCAGATCACGTTCTTCGATCCGAAGCGGGTGGTGGCGCATCCGTCGCTGTCGCTGGCCGCCGGCGCCGTGAAGGGCTGGGACCGGCGCAACCAGTTCTACTTCCAGATGCTGCAGAGCCTCGCGGCGTTCTACGAGTTCGACATCGACGCCGCCTTCGAGGATCTGCCCGAAAAGGTGCGCAAGATCCTGCTGTACGGCTCGGGCAAGCAGGAAATCCCGTTCTCGTACATCAACGAGCGCGGCCGCACGACGATTCGCGAGCACGTGTTCGAGGGGATCATCCCGAACCTGGAGCGCCGCTACCGCGAGACCGATTCGGCCGCGGTGCGCGAGGAGCTCGCCAAATACCAGAACAACCAGCCCTGCCCGGCCTGCGACGGCACGCGCCTGCGCCGCGAGGCGCGTTTCGTGCGCATCGGCACCGGCGAGCAGGCGCGCGCCATCTATGAAGTGAGCGGCTTGCCGCTGCGCGATACGCTCGGCTATTTCGACAAGCTTCAGCTCGACGGCTCGAAGGCGGAGATCGCCGACAAGGTCATCAAGGAAATCGTCGCCCGGCTGACGTTCCTCAATAACGTGGGCCTCGATTACCTGTCGCTCGACCGCAGCGCCGAAACGCTGTCGGGCGGCGAGGCGCAGCGCATCCGGCTCGCCTCGCAGATCGGCTCGGGCCTCACGGGCGTCATGTACGTGCTCGACGAGCCGTCGATCGGCCTGCACCAGCGCGACAACGACCGCCTGATCGCCACGCTCAAGCACCTGCGCGATCTCGGCAACTCGGTGATCGTGGTCGAGCACGACGAGGACATGATCCGCACGGCCGATTACGTGGTCGACATGGGCCCGGGCGCCGGCGAACACGGCGGCGTGGTGATCGCCGAAGGCACGCCGAAGCAGGTGCAGGCCAACGCGACCTCGCTGACGGGCCAGTACCTGGCCGGCAAGAAGTTCATCGAATATCCCGACGAACGCATGGCGCCCGACGAGGATCGGATGCTGCGGATCGGCGACGCGCACGGCAACAACCTCAAGCACGTCTCGCTCGACCTGCCGGTCGGCCTGCTGACCTGCATCACCGGCGTGTCGGGTTCCGGCAAATCCACGCTGATCAACGACACGCTCTATCAGGCCGTGGCGCGCCACCTGTACGGCTCGTCGGCCGAACCGGCGCCGTACGAATCGATCGAGGGCCTCGAGCATTTCGACAAGGTCATCAACGTCGATCAGTCGCCGATCGGCCGCACGCCGCGCTCGAACCCGGCCACCTACACGGGCCTGTTCACGCCGATCCGCGAGCTGTTCTCGGGCGTGCCGGCCTCGAAGGAGCGCGGCTACGATCCGGGCCGCTTCTCGTTCAACGTCAAGGGCGGCCGCTGCGAGGCCTGCCAGGGCGACGGCGTGCTGAAGGTCGAGATGCACTTCCTGCCCGACGTGTACGTGCCGTGCGACGTCTGCCACGGCAAGCGCTACAACCGCGAAACGCTCGAGGTGCTGTACAAGGGCAAGAACATCAGCGAAGTGCTCGACATGACGGTCGAGCACGCCTATGCGTTCTTCAGCGCGGTGCCGGTGGTGGCGCGCAAGCTCAAGACGCTGCTCGACGTGGGCCTCGGCTACATCCGGCTCGGCCAGTCGGCCACCACGCTGTCGGGCGGCGAGGCGCAGCGCGTCAAGCTCTCGCTGGAACTGTCCAAGCGCGACACCGGCCGCACGCTCTACATCCTCGACGAGCCGACCACCGGCCTGCACTTCCACGACATCGCGCTGCTGCTCGAAGTGATCCACCGGCTGCGCGACCAGGGCAACACGGTCGTCATCATCGAGCACAACCTCGACGTCATCAAAACCTCCGACTGGGTCATCGACCTCGGGCCGGAGGGCGGCGCCGGCGGCGGGCAGATCATCGCCCAGGGCACGCCCGAGCAGGTCGCGAAAACCAAGGCCAGCTTCACCGGCAAATACCTCGCGCCGCTGCTCAAGCGTCCCAAGCAGTAAACCCGCAGCCGCCGCGGCCTCCCCGGCCCGGCGGCGCGTTCATCGCTCCCCTGTTCTCGGTAACCGCACCGGCATTTTCTGCCGTCAATCGTTGCTATACTCGCGCGATGCGGGCGGCGTGCGCCTTGTCCACGAGCGCGCGAACCGTACCGACCGAACAGGAACCGTCATGGAGAAGCACACCGAGTCGACGCGCGACGCCCCGTCGCGCGAGCCTCATCTGCGCAGTGTCAGGCTGACGAGCGATTTCAGCCTGCCGAAGCTGTCGGCGATCGAGATCGGCAGCTACCTCCTCGCCGCGCTGGGCCTGTTCCTGGTGCTCCATCTGAAGCTGCTCTCGGGCCTGCTGGCCGGGCTGCTCGTCTATCAACTCGTCCACACCATTGCGCCGGCCATCGAGCGGCACATGTCGAGCGGGCGGGCGCGCTGGCTCGCCGTGGTGCTGCTGTCGGTGGTGATCGTCGGCGGGCTGGCCGGCCTCACGGCCGCGATCATCGAGCACGTCGAGCACACGGTGCCGAACCTGCAGGGCCTGATGGGCCAGATGATGCAACTGATCGATCAGGCGCGCGGGCGCGTGCCGGGCTGGCTCGCGAATGTGCTGCCGGTGGATGCCGCGCAAATGAAGGTGAAGGCCACCGGCCTGATGTCGAAGCACATGGACCAGCTCCAGCAAGGCGGCAAGAGCGCCGCGCGGATCTTCGGTCATGTGCTGTTCGGGATGATCATCGGCGCGATGATCGCGATCGGCGTGGATCGCAACAAGGCGCGCCGCCCGCTCTCCACGGCGCTGCTGGCGCGCGCCGGGCTGTTCGCCGATTCGTTCCGCCGCATCGTGTTCGCGCAGATCAAGATCTCGGCGATCAACGCGGCGTTCACCGCCGTCTATCTGCTGGCCGTGCTGCCGATCGCGCACGTGAAGATGCCGCTGTCGAAAACGCTGGTGCTGATCACGTTCATCGTCGGGCTGATGCCGGTGATCGGCAATCTGATCTCGAACACGCTGATCGTGGCCGTGTCGCTGTCGGTGGGCGTGGGCACGGCGATCGCGTCGCTCGCGTTCCTGATCGTGATCCACAAGCTCGAATACTTCCTGAACGCGCGCATCATCGGCGGCCAGATCGAATCGCGCGCATGGGAATTGCTGCTGGCGATGCTCGTGATGGAAGCGGCGTTCGGCGTGCCGGGCGTGATCGCCGCGCCGATCTTCTATGCCTACATCAAGCGCGAGCTGTCGACGCTGCGCCTGATCTGACGGCGCGGGGCCGCGCGTTACCGCCGCCGCCCCGCCCGCTTCCCCGAATCAGCGGAACACCACCGTCTTGGTGCCGTTCAACAGGATCCGATGCTCGACGTGCCACTTCACGGCACGCGCGAGCGTCACGCATTCCACGTCGCGGCCGATCGCCGTCAGTTGCTCGGGCGTCATGCTGTGGTCCACGCGCTCCACTTCCTGCTCGATGATCGGGCCTTCGTCGAGGTCGGTCGTCACGTAGTGGGCGGTCGCGCCGATCAGCTTCACACCGCGGTCGAACGCCTGGTAATACGGCTTCGCGCCCTTGAAGCTCGGCAGGAACGAGTGATGGATATTGATCGCGCGCCCGGCGAGCTGCTCGCACATGTTCGGCGACAGGATCTGCATGTAGCGCGCGAGCACCACCAGGTCCGCCGAATGCTCGCCGATCACGTCCAGCACGCGCGCTTCCTGCGCGGCCTTCGCCTCGGCCGAGGCGCCGGCCATCAGCGGGAAGTGATGGAACGGCACGTCGTAGCTGGCCGCCAGCTGATAAAAATCCTTGTGATTCGACACGATCGCGACGATATCGATCGGCAACTGGCCGGTGCGATAGCGGAACAGCAGGTCGTTCAGGCAGTGGCCGATCTTCGACACGAGGATCACGACGCGCGGCTTGGCCCGCGCATCGTGCATTTCCCAACGCATGTCGAAACGCTCGGCGAGCGGCGCGAAATCGTTGCGCAGCGCCTCGAGCGTGGCCTCGACATCGCTGCCGGTGGTCTGGTCGAAATGCACGCGCATGAAGAATTCGCTGGTGCGGCTGTCGCCGAACTGCGCGGAATCGACGATGTTGGTATCGCGTTCGAACAGGAAACCCGAGACGGCATGCACGATGCCGTGCTTGTCGGGGCACGACAGTTTCAGGATAAAGCTATGGTCGGTCGACATGACCGCACCTCCATCGTTTGAATCGGTTGAATCCATGCAGCGCCCGCAGCGACGTGCGGGCGCCGGTTGTTTCGGTGTGCGAAGCCCGGCAAGCCCTCCGGCCTCACGCCTCGCGCGGCGGCGCGAACAGCGCGTCGATGCCGGGCGCGGCGTCGGCCGCCAGCGCGCGGTGGCGCAGCAGGCTGTCGAGGATCGCCAGGCTCGCGTCCATCGTCGCCTCGCCGGCCGCGAGCCAGCCGATCACCTCGGCCGCATCGGCCAGCCGGTGCTCGGCCACTTCGCCATCCTGGTTGTGCGGCACGAAATCGTGCGGCAGCGGCAGGTCGTAGACGAAGATCTGCTCGGCCTGGGTGCCTTCCGGAATCTCGCAAAGCACATGCACGGTGCGGCCCGCGATCGCGCGCGCGGCCAGCGCGGCCTCGATCCCCGCCTCTTCCCAGCATTCCTTGGCCAGCGTGTCCTCGACGCCGAGGCCCCAGCCGATCCCGCCCGCCACGACGTTGTCGAGCATGCCCGGATCGGTCGCCTTGGTGTCGCTGCGCCGCCCGATCCACATCCGCAGCGGCTGCGCGGCTGCGTATTCTACGATGCCGTTCAGGTGCACCGCGTACGTCATCGTGCCGAAGAAGCGCGACGCGGCGCGCTCGATATAGGCGACCGGCGGCGCATCGAAGTGATTGCGGATCGCGTAGATCTCGTTGCGCCAGCCCGGAATCCGCCCTTCGGCGGCCAGCGCGCCGATCACGCCGGCGAGCGCCATGCTGCGCGTGTCGGGCGTATCGAGCGCGGCCGACAGCGCAACGCGCGCGGCGTCGATCTCGAACACGTCGGGCCAGCGGCGCAGCGCGTCGAGATCGGCGCGGCGGATCCAGCCGAAGCGCTCGCCGGCGATCGTGAACGGCACATGCGCGGCCGCATCGAAGCGGCGCGCGGCGGCAATGCAGGAAAACGTCATGAGGCGGCTCAATCCTTGAACGCGATGCGCAGGCCGAGCCCGATGAACGTCGCGCCCGCCAGCCGGTCGAGCCAGACGCCCGCGCGCGGCCGGCGCTTGAGCCAGGCGCCGAGCAGGCCGGCGCACAGGCCGAACACCGAGAACACCACGGCCGCCTGCGCCATGAACAGCAGGCCCAGCTCGAACATCTGCAGCGACACCGGCTGCGCGCCGCCCACGTCGACGAACTGCGGCAGAAACACCACGAAGAACAGCGTCACCTTCGGGTTCAGCATGTTGCCGATCACGCTCTGCCGGAAGATCGTCAGCAGCGGCTGCGGCGCGCGCGCGTCGGCCGTGGCCAGGCCCTGGCTGCGCAGCGCCTTGATGCCGATCCAGATCAGATAGGCCGCGCCTGCGAACTTCAGGATATGGAACGCCACCGGCGACGAGCGCAGCAGCGCCGCCACGCCGAACGCGGCGAGCGTGGTGTGAAAGATCACGCCGGCCGCGAAGCCGAGCGCCGACACGAGGCCGGCCGCGCGCCCTTGCGAGATGCCGCGCGCGAGCACCTGGAGGTTGTCGGGGCCCGGCGCGACCGTGATCGCGATCGAGGTGGCGAGGAACAGCAGGAAGTTCGGCATGACCGGGCTAGCTCGCTGAAGGGAATCGGGAAAAGGGCAAAACGGAAAACCGGCGCGCGCCGCGCTCAGTGGCCCGCGAACTCCGTGACCGTGTAGAGCGGCAGGCCGGCGCCGCGCAGCAGCGCCGAGCCGCCGAGATCGGGCAGATCGATGATCGCCGCACCCTCCACCACCGTCGCGCCGAGCCGTTCGAGCAGCTTCTTGCCGGCCATCATGGTGCCGCCCGTCGCGATCAGGTCGTCGACGATGATCACGCGGTCGCCCGGCTTGCAGGCATCCTCGTGGATCTCGACGGTCGCGCTGCCGTATTCGAGTTCGTACGATTCGGATTGGGTCTTGTACGGCAGCTTGCCGAGCTTGCGGATCGGCACGAAGCCGATGTTCAGTTCATAGGCGACGATCGGCGCGATGATGAAGCCACGTGCGTCGAGCCCGGCCACGTAATCGAGCTTGGCGCCCACATAGCGCTCGACCAGCAGGTCGACCAGCACGCGCAGCGCCTTCGCGCTCTGCAGGATCGGGGTGATGTCGCGGAACTGCACGCCCGGCTGCGGCCAGTCCGGCACCGTGCGCACATGGCGGCGGACGAACTCGGCGGGATCGGGCGACACGCCCGACGGCTGGTGGCTCATGAACTTCTCCGAAGCAACGGCGGGCGAACGCGCGCGCCGTTCAGGCAAATGGGGTTGAGTGAATCGAGGGCCGGATCGACGAGCGGGAAACCGGCAGGCTCAGGCGGCCTGGCCGCCCTCCCGGCGCGTGCGCGACAGCCGTTCCTCGGCCATCGACAGCGCTTCCGGCAGGCCGCGCAGCACGAGAATGTCGGCCGCGCGCAGCTTGGTGTCCGGATCCGGCTCGACGCCGCGAATGCCGTGCCGCCGGATCGCCGTCACCTCCAGCCCGAGCGCGTACAGCCCGACCTCCTCGAGGGAGCGGCCGACCGCATCCGAGCGCGCGTCGACCGGCACCGATTGTAGCCGCACCTGCTCGTGGTCGTCGTCGTCCGCGTCGTCCGCGCCGCGGAAATAGCCGCGCAGCAGGCTGTAGCGCGCGTCGCGCATCTCCTCGACGCGCCGCACCACGCGCCGCATCGGCACGCCCATCAGCACCAGCGTATGCGACGCCAGCATCAGGCTGCCCTCGACGATCTCCGGGATCACCTCGGTCGCGCCCGACGCGAGCAGCTTTTCGAGATCGGCGTCGTCGACGGTGCGCACGATCGCCGGCAAGGTGGGTTCGAGTTCGTGGACGTGATGCAGCACGCGCAGCGCCGACGGCGTGTTCGCATAGGTGATCGCCACCGCCGCCGCGCGGTGGATACCGGCCGCGAGCAGCGATTCGCGTCGCGCGGCGTCGCCGAACACCACCGATTCGCCGGCCGCCGCGGCCGCCGTCACGCGATCCGGGTCGAGGTCGAGCGCGACGTAGGCCAGGCCTTCCTGTTCGAGCATGCGCGCCAGGTTCTGGCCCGCGCGGCCGTAGCCGCAGATGATCACGTGGCCCTGCTGCTTGAGGCTCTGCGTGGCGATGCGGGTCATTTGCAGCGATTGCTGCATCCATTCGGTCGACGACACGCGCATCACGATCCGGTCGGCGTTCTGGATCAGGAACGGCGCGGCCAGCATCGACAGCAGCATCGAGGCGAGGATCGCCTGCAGCAGCGTGGAATCGACCAGATGGCGGTCGAGAATCAGGTTCAGCATCACGAAGCCGAACTCGCCGGCCTGCGCGAGCCCGAGCCCGGTGCGGATCGCCACGCCCGGCGCGGCGCCGAACAGCCGCGCGAGCCCGGTGATGGTGGCCGCCTTCAGCAGCACCTGACCGAAGAAAAAGCCGATCACGAGGAACGGATGCTCCCAGATCACGCGCGGGTCGAGCAGCATCCCGGTGGTCACGAAGAACAGGCCGAGCAGCACGTCGCGGAACGGCTTGATGTCTTCTTCCACCTGATGGCGGTACGGCGTCTCGGAAATCAGCATGCCGGCGATGAACGCGCCGAGCGCGAGCGACAGCCCGAACTTGTCGGTGATGAACGCCGCGCCGAGCGTGACGAGCAGCAGGTTCAGCACGAACAGTTCCTGCGAACGCCGCCGCGCGACCACGTTGAACCAGCGCGTCATGAATTTCTGGCCGACGAACAGCAGCAGCGTCAGCGCCACCACGATCTTGACCGCCGCCAGGCCCAGCGTGACCGCCAGATCCTTCGATGATTCGCCGCCGAACGCCGAAATCACGATCAGCAGCGGCACCACGGCCAGATCCTGGAACAGCAGCACGCCGAAGATGTTGCGGCCGTGCGCGGTTTCGATTTCGAGCCGCTCGGCCAGCATCTTCGAGACGATCGCCGTCGACGACATCGCCAGCGCGCCGCCCAGCGCGATGCTGCCCTGCCAGGTGATATGGACCCAATGCTCGAACGCGAACCCCAGCAGCACCGCCACCGCGAGCGTCACCACCACCTGCATCAATCCGAGCCCGAACACCAGCCGCTGCATCGCGCGCAGCTTGGCCAGCGAGAATTCCAGGCCGATCGAGAACATCAGGAACACCACGCCGAATTCGGCGAGATGCTCGGCCCGCTCGAGATCGCCGGCAAAGCCGAGCGCATGCGGGCCGACGACGATGCCCACGGTCAGATAGCCGAGCATCGGCGGCAGGTTCAGCGAGCGGAACACGACGACACCCACCACTGAAGCCAGCAGCAGCAGGAGCGTCATTTCGAGCGGGGAAATCACGTGCGAAGAATCCTCGTTCGTCAGGGCGTCGCAACAGGCGGACGCGGGTGGGGCCGCCACGGGGGCGGCTCGATGGGCGAGGACAGGGCTCCGTCGGGAGCGCAGTCCCGGCGCCCGGCGCGGCGAACAAACGCCTTTGTTATACTCCGCGCATGATAGCGAAAATCAATGATGACCGGGCGCTCGCGCTCGCCCGCGACGTCCTCGACATCGAGGCGGACGCGGTACGCGCATTGCGCGACCAGCTCGACGGCCAGTTCGTCGGCGCCGTCGACCTGCTGCTGAATTGTCGCGGCCGCGTGGTCGTGTCCGGCATCGGCAAATCCGGGCATATCGCCCGCAAGATCGCCGCCACGCTGGCCAGCACCGGCACGCCGGCGTTCTTCGTCCATCCGGCCGAAGCGAGCCATGGCGACCTCGGCATGGTAACCGCCGACGACGTTTTCATCGCAATCTCGAATTCCGGCGAGTCGGAAGAACTCGTCGCGATCCTGCCGCTGATCAAGCGGCTCGGCGCCAAGCTGATCGCCATGACGGGCCGGCCGCAATCGAGCCTCGGCCAATTGTCGGACATCCATTTGTATGCCGGCGTCGAGAAGGAAGCCTGCTCGCTGAACCTCGCCCCCACCGCCAGCACCACCGCCGCGCTCGCGCTCGGCGATGCGCTCGCCGTGGTCGTGCTCGACGCGCGCGGCTTCGGCCCGAACGATTTCGCGCGCTCGCACCCGGGCGGCTCGCTGGGCCGGCGCCTGCTGACCCACGTCCGCGACGTGATGCGCACCGGCGACGAAGTGCCGACCGTGCGGCTCGACGCGACGCTGTCCGACGCGCTGTTCCAGATCACCGCCAAGCGCATGGGCATGACCGTGGTGGTCGACCAGCACGACCGCGTGGCCGGCATCTTCACCGACGGCGACCTGCGCCGCGTGCTCGAACGCGACGGCGATTTCCGCCGCCTGCCGATCGGCGACGTGATGACCCGCCACCCGCGCACCATCGCGCCCGACCATCTGGCCGTCGAAGCCGTGGAACTGATGGAGCGCCACCGGATCAACCAGATGCTGGTGACCGATTCCGACGGCGTGCTGATCGGCGCGCTCAACATGCACGACCTGTTCTCGAAAAAGGTGATCTGATGTCCGCTGCTTCCGCCACGGCCGCCGAACGCGCGAGCCGCGTCAAGCTGATGATTTTCGACGTCGACGGCGTGCTGACCGACGGCGGCCTGCACTTCACGGCCGCCGGCGACACCATGAAATCGTTCAATTCGCAGGACGGCCACGGCCTGAAGCTGCTGCGCGAAGCCGGCATCGACACGGCCATCATCACCGGCCGCCGTTCCGAGATCGTCGCCGCGCGCGCCAAGGAACTGCGCATCAGCCATCTGTATCAGGGCGTCGAGCACAAGCTGACGGCCTTCGCCGAACTGCTGCAGGCCACCGGTGTTTCGTCTGACGAATGCGGCTACATGGGCGACGACTGGCCCGACCTCGGCGTGATGACGCGCTGCGGCTTCGTGGCCGCGCCGGCCAACGCGCACCCGGACGTGCTCGCGCGCGCGCATTTCGTTTCCGCCACGCAAGGCGGCCACGGCGCCGCGCGCGAAGTGGTCGACACCATCCTGCGCGCCCAGGGCCGCTACGACGCGCTGCTCGCCGCCGCGCTGGGGGCCTGATTCATGTCGCAGCGGCTGCACCTGAGCTCGTTCCTGCCGATCGCGGCGCTCGCCCTGCTGGCGGCCGTCACCTACTGGCTGCTGCAGGCCACGCTGCCGCCGCCGGGCGAGAGCGTCGTGCATCCGAAGACGCACACGCCCGATTACTTCGCCGACAACTTCTCGGTCACCGAACTCGATCAATCGGGTGCGACGCAATACCGGCTGACGGCCGTCAAGCTCGTGCACTACGAGGACGACGAAACCAGCCTGCTCACCACGCCGGCCATGCGCGCGTTCCAGCCCGGCAAGCCGGTGGTCACGGCCACGGCGCAGCGCGGCACGGTGAATGGCGACGTCTCGATCGTCGATCTGTACGACAACGCGAAGATCCTGCGCGCGGCCGGCGCCGGCGACCCGCCGATGGAAGCCGATTCCCAACATTTCCGGGTGCTCGTCAACGACGATGTGATCGAGACCGAAAAGCCGGTTAAACTTCAGCGCGGTTTGTCGGTCGCCAACGCGACCAACGGCATGAAGTACAACAATGTCACCCGGGTCATCGACCTTTACGGCAACGTCCGCGGCACGATCGCCGCGTCCGACACCGCCGGCGGCCAATCCCGCCAATCCAAGTAACCCAGCTTGCGTGACTGCATGAACGAATCGTTCCCTTGTTTTTCCTCCGGCAGCGCGCGCCGCGCTGTCCGCGCCGGGCTCGCCGCGGCGCTCGTCGCGCTGACGCTCCCGGGCGTCGCGCCGCTCGCGCACGCGGAAAAAGCGGACCAGAACAAACCGATCCAGGTCGAGGCCGACAACCTCACCTATGACGACCTCAAGCAGGTCACGGTCGCCACCGGCAATGTCGTGATCACCAAAGGCACGATCCTGATCAAGGGCGATCGCGTCGAGGTGCGCCAGGATCCGCAGGGCTACCAGTACGCCACGGCCACCATGTCCGCCGGTAGCAAGAAGCATGCGTCGTTCCGCCAGAAGCGCGAAGGGCTCGACGAATACATCGATGGCGACGCCGAGCGCATCGATTACGACGGCAAGCAGGATCTGACCACGCTCACGCGCAACGCCACCGTGCGCCGCCTGCAGGGCCTGACCACCGTGGCCGATACGGTGCACGGCAGCGTCATCACGTACGACGGCCAGCGCGATTTCTACACCGCCAAGGGCGGCAGCGACGTCGCCGCGCCGGGCAACCCGAGCGGCCGCGTGCGCGCGATGCTGTCGCCGAAGAACGGCGGCCCGGCGCCGCTGAACGGCGCGAGCGCCACGCTCGTGCCGTCGAACACCATGCAGGGAGAGCCGAACCCGTGACCGCCCTGCCGAATCGCCAGCCTGCCGGCACCACGAGCTCGCTCGTGGTTCGCAACCTGAAGAAGCGCTACGGCTCGCGCACCGTCGTGAAAGACGTTTCGCTCGACGTGAAAAGCGGCGAAGTGGTCGGCCTGCTCGGCCCGAACGGCGCCGGCAAGACCACCTCGTTCTACATGATCGTCGGCCTGGTGCCGCTCGATGCCGGCGACATCTCGCTGAACGGCAGCCCGATCAGCCTGCTGCCGATCCACAAGCGCGCATCGCTCGGCCTGTCGTACCTGCCGCAGGAAGCGTCGGTGTTCCGCAAGCTGACCGTCGAGGAGAACATCCGCGCCGTGCTCGAGCTGCAGCACGGCGACAACGGCAAGCTGCTGTCGAAGGACGAGATCGCCTCGCGCACCGAGGCGCTGCTCGACGAGCTGCAGATCGGCCACCTGCGCGAGAACCCGGCGCTGTCGCTGTCGGGCGGCGAGCGCCGCCGCGTGGAAATCGCCCGCGCGCTGGCCAGCAACCCGAGCTTCATCCTGCTCGACGAACCGTTCGCCGGCGTCGATCCGATCGCGGTGCTGGAAATCCAGAAGATCGTCCGGTTCCTGAAGGAGCGCAACATCGGCGTGCTGATCACCGATCACAACGTCCGCGAAACGCTTGGCATCTGCGATCACGCCTACATCATCAGCGACGGCTCCGTGCTCGCGTCCGGCGCGCCGCAGGACATCATCGAGAACGAGAACGTCCGCCGCGTCTATCTCGGCGAGCATTTCCGCATGTAAGCGGGTGCTGCGGCGCCGCCCGGCGCCCAGCCCGCCCACCCGCGGCACCCCGGCATGTCCGGCGCGGCGCGATCGGCCCCGCGGCCCAGCCCTGTGCCCGCACGACGGCGCGCAGGCGTGCCGCTCGCGACCTTCGTGTCATCCCGCCTCCCGCAACGCGCCGCCTACGTGGCAAACTTCAGGTAACGATTCCTTTTTGCCATGAAAGCCAGCCTCCAACTTCGCCTGTCGCAGCACCTCGCGCTCACGCCCCAGCTCCAGCAGTCGATCCGGCTGCTGCAGCTGTCGACGCTCGAATTGCAGCAGGAAGTCGCGATGGCCATCGCCCAGAACCCGCTGCTCGAGAACGACGAGTGGATCGCGAGCCCGCTGCGCGTGGCCGCCGACGGCTCGCTGATCGCGCAGGCCCCGCCCTCCGCCACGCCCGAGCCGATGCACGGCAACGGCTCGTCGAGCAGCAGTTCGGACAGCTCGGGCGAGCGCTCCGACCGCGACGAGCGCAACGGCGACGATTACGATTCCTATGGATCCGACAGCAGCGATTCGAGCCAGTGGAATCTGGAAGATTACGGCCGCTCGTCGGGCGCCTCCGACGACGACGATCTCCCCCCGCTGCAGGTACACGAAGCGTCGACCTCGCTGCGCGAGCATCTGAGCGCGCAGTTGCGCGTCACGCAGGCCGGCCATCGCGACCGCGCGCTCGTCACGTTCCTGATCGAATCGCTCGACGACGACGGCTATCTCGGCGCGGCGCTCGACGAGGTCCTGACCGATCTGCCCGAGGAACTGGAAGTCGACATCGACGAGTTGACCGCCGCGCTCGCGCTGCTGCACAGCTTCGATCCGGCCGGCGTCGGCGCGCGCTCGGCGTCCGAATGCCTGCGCCTGCAACTGCTGCGGCTCGATCCGTCCCCCACGCGCGCGCTGTCGCTCGATATCGTCTCGCAGCATCTCGAACTGCTGGCCGCGCGCGACTTCACGCGGCTGCGCAAACACCTGAAGGCCAACGACGACGAGCTGCGCGACGCGCATGCGCTGATCCGCTCGCTCGAACCGTTCCCGGGTGCGGCCTACGGCAAAGCCGAAGCCGATTACGTGGTGCCCGACATCATGGTTCGCAAGAGCGGCCAGAACTGGATCGCCGAGCTCAATCCCGAGGTCGTTCCGAAGCTGCGCATCAACCATCTGTACGCCAATATCCTGCGCAACAGCCGCGGCGATCCGAGCACCGGATCGCTGAAGCAACAGCTCCAGGAAGCACGCTGGCTGATCAAGAATATCCAGCAGCGTTTCGAGACGATCCTGCGTGTCGCGCAGGCCATCGTGGAGCGTCAGAAGAACTTTTTCGCGCACGGCGAAATTGCCATGCGCCCCTTGGTTTTGCGGGAAATAGCTGATACGCTGGGCCTACACGAGTCGACTGTCTCCCGTGTGACAACCGGCAAATACATGCTGACCCCGTTCGGTACGCTTGAATTCAAGTACTTCTTCGGATCGCATGTTTCGACAGACACGGGGGGCGCTGCCTCTTCCACGGCAATCCGCGCCCTCATCAAGCAACTGATAGGAGCCGAAGACCAGAAATCTCCTCTATCGGACAGCCGAATAGCCGAACTGCTGGCGGAACAAGGGTTCGTGGTCGCGCGCCGTACGGTTGCGAAATATCGCGAAGCCCTCAAGATCCCGGCAGTCAATCTGCGCAAGTCTCTGTAGCCCGCTGCTCGCGGCGGGCGTTTTCCGGCCGCCGCGCTGTCGAAGGCATAGTCCGCCCAAGGCCCGCTCCGTCATCTATCCGATCCACGGAGATCGTCCTGCCGGCAGACATAGCCTCTACATGCACCGGGGTCATCTGCATGGAGAAGCACTATGAACTTGAAGATCAGTGGACACCATCTCGACGTAACGCCTGCCATTCGCGAATACGTGATCACCAAGCTCGACAGGGTGCTACGGCATAGCGACCAGGTGATCGATGGCACTGTGATCCTCTCGGTCGACAACCATAAGGAAAAGGACAAGCAGCAGCGCGCGGAAATCAATCTGCATCTGAAGGGCAAGGATATCTTCGTCGAAAGCGCCAACGGCAGCCTGTATGCGGCGATCGATCTGTTGATCGACAAGCTCGACCGGCAAGTCGTCAAGCACATGGAACGTCTGCAGACGCATGCACACGAGCCGATCAAGCATCAGCATCAACCGGTACTCGATCAGATCGAACTGCCGCCGCAGTAAACCCGGCGCCTCGTGCGCCAGCGAAACCGCCCGTCCCGACGGGCGGTTTTTTTGTTCCACGCATCGTCGGTATTGCGTACGAACCGGATCGATCACGCCACACCACGCGAACGTCCGTGCTCTATAATGTTCGGGTTATTACCGGGATGTGCCGGCAACCCGTTTCCCGACTGGGAGCATTCGTCTACCGCCGCGAGGAGACCCCAGGCCACCCCCTTGCCTGCCAACATGAATCGCCTAGCCAAAATCCTGCCACTGGAGAACGTCGTCATCGACCTCTCCGTCACCAGCAAGAAACGCGTGTTCGAACAAGCCGGTCTGATCTTCGAAAATCAGAACGGCATCGGCCGCAGCATCGTCACCGACAACCTGTTCGCGCGTGAGCGTCTTGGCTCGACTGGCCTCGGCGAAGGCGTCGCCATTCCGCACGGCCGCATCAAGGGTCTCAAGCAACCGCTCGCCGGCTTCGTCCGGCTGGCCGAAGCGATCCCGTTCGAAGCCCCGGATGGCCAGCCCGTCTCGCTCCTGATCTTCCTGCTGGTGCCCGAACAGGCCACCCAGCAGCACCTCGAGATCCTGTCCGAAATCGCACAGCTGCTGTCCGATCGCGACGCCCGCGAACGTCTGCACACCGAACCGGATCGTCACGAGTTGCATCGTCTCCTCACTCAATGGCAACCTTGAGCTGATTCGGGCGGAAGGCTTCCCCGCGACGGGCGGCGCGTACCGCCCGGCCCTGCCGCCCGCAGCCGGTCCGGCGCCGCAGAGCGTCCGGCTCCTTGCCGCACCGGCCATTTGGAGTGACGCACTCAATGGATACGTCCAGCATCAACGCCCAGAGCATCTTCGACGACAACGCAGCCATGCTCAAGCTGAGCTGGCTGACGGGGCATGAAGGCTGGGAGCGCGGCTTTTCCGCCGAGACGGTCGGCAACGCCACCTCGAGCGCCGATCTCGTCGGCCACTTGAACCTGATCCACCCGAACCGGATCCAGGTGCTCGGCGAAGCGGAAATCGAGTACTACCAACGGCAAACCGACGAAGACCGCTCCCGCCACATGGCCGAGCTGATCGCGCTCGAACCGCCGTTCCTGGTGGTCGCGGGCGGTGCCGCCGCGCCGCCCGAGCTGGTGCTGCGCTGCACGCGCTCGTCCACGCCGCTGTTCACCACGCCGATGTCGGCCGCGGCCGTGATCGACAGCCTGCGCCTCTACATGTCGCGCATCCTCGCGCCGCGCGCGACGCTGCACGGCGTGTTCCTCGACATCCTCGGCATGGGCGTGCTGCTGACCGGCGATTCGGGCCTCGGCAAGAGCGAGCTCGGCCTCGAGCTGATCAGCCGCGGCCACGGCCTCGTGGCCGACGACGCCGTCGATTTCGTGCGACTTGGCCCCGATTTCGTGGAAGGCCGCTGCCCGCCGCTGCTGCAGAACCTGCTCGAAGTGCGCGGCCTCGGCCTGCTCGACATCAAGACGATCTTCGGCGAAACGGCCGTGCGCCGGAAAATGAAGCTGAAGCTGATCGTCCAACTCGTGCGCCGCCCCGACGGCGAATTCCAGCGCCTGCCGCTCGAAAGCCAGACCGTCGACGTGCTCGGCCTGCCGATCAGCAAGGTCACGATCCAGGTGGCGGCCGGCCGCAACCTCGCCGTGCTGGTCGAAGCCGCCGTGCGCAACACGATCCTGCAACTGCGCGGCATCGACACGCTGCGCGATTTCATGGATCGCCAGCGCCTCGCCATGCAGGACCCCGACAGCCAATTCCCCGGCAAGCTCGTCTGATCGCACGCCGCCGCGCCCTTACGGGCCGGCGCACCGGTGCTATGATGCAGCGTCTGGTTTCCCGCTTCCCCATGCGCATCGTCCTCATCACCGGCATCTCCGGCTCCGGCAAATCCGTCGCGCTCAATGCGCTCGAGGATTCAGGCTATTACTGCGTCGACAATCTGCCGCCGCGCGTGCTGCCCGAACTCGTGCGCCATGTCGGCGACGACGGCCAGCAGCGGCTCGCGGTCGCGATCGACGCGCGCTCGAGCGCCTCGCTCGACGATATGCCGAACCTGATCCGCGAGCTGTCGCAACACCACGATGTGCGCGTGCTGTTCCTCAACGCCAGCACCCAGGCGCTGATCCAGCGCTTCTCCGAAACGCGCCGCCGCCATCCGCTGTCCGGTTCCCCCTCGCACGACGCCGACGTCGGCCTGCTGTCGTCGCTGGCCGAGGCGATCGAGCGCGAGCGCGAGCTGGTGTCGCCGCTGGCCGGCTTCGGTCACGAGATCGACACCAGCAACCTGCGCGCGAACGTGCTGCGCACCTGGGTCAAGCGCTTCATCGAGCAGCCGGACGGCGATCTCGTCGTGATGTTCGAATCGTTCGGCTTCAAGCGCGGCGTGCCGCTCGACGGTGATTTCATGTTCGACGTGCGCGCGCTGCCGAATCCGTACTACGACCGCGAGTTGCGGCCGCTGACCGGGCTCGATCAGCCCGTCATTGCGTTCCTCGATGCGCTGCCGATCGTGCACCAGATGATCGACGACATCGAGAGCTTCCTCGTCAAATGGCTGCCGCATTTCCGCGACGACAACCGCAGTTATCTGACGGTCGCGATCGGCTGCACGGGTGGCCAGCATCGCTCGGTGTTCATTGCGGAGACGCTCGCCGCGCGTCTGTCGCGGCAGGCGAACGTGATAGTGCGGCATCGTGACGCACCGGTCGATCCCGAGGCGTCATCGCGGCTCGTCAAGTAGCCCGTCGAGCCGCTCCTCGCCAGGGGTGCGCGCCATGTCTTCGCTTTCGACCCAGCTCGTCGATTTGCCGTTGTTCCCGTTGCATACCGTGCTGTTTCCGGGCGGCCTGCTGCCATTGAAGGTGTTCGAGGCGCGCTACGTCGACATGGCGCGTAGCTGCCTGCGCGACAGCGCACCGTTCGGCGTCTGCCTGCTCAAGAGCGGCCCCGAGGTTGCCCAGGACGATCAGGTGGCCGTGCCCGAAGCTGTCGGCTGCATGGCCGAGATCGTCGAGTGCGACACCGGCGAATTCGGCATGCTGTTCTTGCGCACCGTCGGCACGCGGCGCTTCACGGTGCTCTCGCACCGCGTGGAATCGAATGGCTTGCTGGTTGGCATCGCCGAACCGCTGCCCGAGGATCGCCCGCTCGACGGCGAACAGGCGATCGCCCAGTTCGGCGCGTGCGCGGAGGTGCTCGAACGCATCATCGCGGCGCTGCGCAACGTGAAAAACGCCGCGCTGCCGTTCCTCGAACCGTTCCATTTCGACGACCCGACCTGGGTGTCGAACCGCCTCGCCGAAGTGCTGCCGCTCGACCTGCGGATGCGGCAAAAGCTGATGGAGCTTCCCGACGCGGCCGCGCGCATCGACGCCGTGCATCAGGTGCTCAAGCGCCACGACTGGCTGTAGCGCCGCCGCGCACCGTTACCGCGCACCACGCACATCTCAGATCAACGGCCCGCTCAGGCTGTCGAGCAGCTTGCGCACCGGCGCCGGCACGCCGTACGCATCGAGCCGCGCGAGCGGCACCCATTCGCTGTCGGCATCGGCCGCCGTGGACTGCACGCCCACCTCGGCGATGCGCGGTTCGATCTGGAGCCGGAAATGCGTGAAGGCGTGCACGAACGGCGCGAGCGCGCTGACCGCCTCGCCGCCGAAATCGCGCACGCGCTGCAGCGCCGACTCATCGCCGTCGGCTTCGGGCAGGCTCCAGAGTCCGCCCCAGATGCCGCTCGGCGGGCGCCGCTCCAGCAACACCGCGTCGCCGTCGCGCAGCACCAGCATCCAGGTGCGGCGCGTCGGCACCGCCTTCTTCGGCCGCGCGGCCGGCAGCTCGCGCTGGCGGCCCGTCACGTTCGCGACGCAATCGGCGGCATACGGGCAGCGCCGGCATTCCGGCTTGCCGCGCCCGCACAGCGTCGCGCCGAGATCCATCAAGCCCTGCGTGTACGCGCTGATGCCGGCGTCGTCCTCGTCGCGCGGGAACAGGCGCTCGGCCAGCGCCCACATTTCGTTCTCGACGCGCTTCTCGCCCGGAAAGCCTTCCACGCCGAACACGCGCGCCAGCACGCGCTTGACGTTGCCGTCGAGGATCGGCGCCCGCGCGCCGAACGCGAACGATGCGATCGCGGCGGCCGTCGAACGGCCGATGCCGGGCAATTCGGCCAGCGCGTCCGGCGACGCGGGAAACCGGCCGCCGTGCTGTTCGACCACCACCTGCGCGCAACGATGCAGATTGCGCGCCCGCGTGTAGTAGCCGAGGCCGGCCCACAACGCCATCACGTCGTCGGACGGCGCGGCCGCGAGCGCGGCGACATCGGGAAAGCGGTCGAGAAAGCGCAGGTAATACGGGATGACGGTCGACACCTGCGTCTGCTGCAGCATGATTTCCGACAGCCAGATCCGGTACGGATCGCGCGTGTTCTGCCAGGGCAGGTCGTGGCGACCATGGTCGCGCTGCCAGGCGATGAGGCGGCCGGCGAAGCCGGCTTCGAGCGGGGTGGCCGGTGCGGCCGGCGCCGGGGGATTGCGTGGGGGTTTCAACTTGTTTTCAACGCTGACAATTCGGACAGAAATAGGTCGACCGCTGGCCCTGCACGATCTGGCGGATCGGCGTGCCGCACACGCGGCACGGTTCGCCCGCGCGATCGTAGACAAAGCAGTCGAGCTGGAAGTAGCCGCTTTCGCCGTTGCTGCCGACGAAATCGCGCAAGGTGCTGCCGCCGCGCTCGATCGCGTCGGCGAGCGTGGCGCGCACCGCCTCGGCCAGCCGCTCGTAGCGCGGCAGCGAAACCTTGCCGGCGGCCGTGGTCGGGCGGATGCCGGCGCGAAACAGGCTCTCCGAGGCATAGATGTTGCCGACGCCGACCACGATGTCGCCGGCCAGCAGCGCCTGCTTCACCGAAACGGTGCGCCCGCGCGTGCGCCGGTACAGCAGCGCCGGCGTGAAGGCCGCCGAGAACGGCTCGACGCCGAGCGTCGTCAGCAGATGATGCTCGTGGATGTCGCCCTGCTCGCGCGGGTGCCAGAGCACGGCGCCGAACCGGCGCGGATCGCGAAAGCGCAGCACACATTCGTCGAAGATCCAATCGATGTGATCGTGCTTGGCGGCGGCCGGCGGTTCCCCGCCCGGCAGCACGCGCAGCGTGCCCGTCATCCCGAGATGGACGATGAACCAGCCGGCATCCACCTCGAACAGCAGGTACTTGCCGCGCCGCTCGACGCGCAGCACTTCGCGCGATTCGAGCGCGGCGGCAAGATTTTCGGGGACGGGCCAGCGCAGCATCGCGGTGCGCACGTCGACGCGCTTGACGCGTCGACCGGCGACGAAAGGTTCGATTCCGCGACGTGTAACCTCGACTTCCGGCAACTCTGGCATGGTTTTGTGGTCTGTGTGTGGCTAGTAGCGATCGTGCGCGTATTGTAGCGAGCGCGTTACAATCGTCCGAAACCTCGAACGGATTTCCATGACCTTGTCCTCGACGCTGTCTTCGAAGCGCCCCGCCGCCCGTGCGCGCCGCGCGTTCGCCTTCCCGGTCCGCCGCGCACTCGGCGCCGCGCTTCTCGCCGCATGGACGTTCGGCGCGCTGCCCGCTCACGCGCAAACGCCCGCCTCGGGCGCCGCCGCGTCGCCCGCCGCCGCAACCGACGACGACTCCGCACCGCAGAGCGCGTTCTCGCAGGGCTTCCCGGACGAAAAGAAGGATCTGCCGGGCCTCCAGCTGACGGCGCAGATCGTCTATCAGGTGCTGGCCGCCGAGGTCGCGCTGCAACGTTCCCAGCCCGCGCCCGCCTACCAGACCTACCTCGCGCTCTCGCGGGACACGAAGGATCCGCGCATGGCGCAGCGTGCGACGGAAATCGCACTGGCCGCGCAAAGCCCGGCCGACGCGCTGACCGCCGCCAATCTGTGGCGCGAGTATGCACCCGATTCGAACCGCGCGTCGCAGGTCGATGCCGCGCTGCTCGTGCTGTCCGGCAAGCCGATCGACGCCAAGCCGCTGCTCGCGCGCGAACTGGCCCGCACCACCGGCGACAACCGCGGCGATGCGATCCTCGCGCTGCAGGCGCTGATCGCGCGCGGCCCGAACCGCACCGACGGCCTGACGGTCCTCCAGGATCTGCTCAAGGACGACCTGATCCGCCCCGAAGCCCGCCTCGCGATCGCCCGCCAGCAGTTGGCGACCGACGACAAGGCCGGCGCCGTCACTTCGCTGAAGCAGGCGCTCGAACTGAAGCCCGATTACCTGCCGGCCGCACTGATGCTGGCGCAGATGGGCCCGCAAGAGCGCGCGATCGGCGTGGCCTCGTTCGAGAAATTCGTCCGGCAGAACCCGAAATCGCGCGAGGGCCGCCTCGCGCTGGCCCAGCTCTATCTCGCCGACAACCGCCTCGACGACGCGCAGAAGCAGTTCGAGACGATGCATCGCAACGATCCGAAGGAGCCGGCGCCGCTGATGGCGCTCGCGCTGATCAAGATCCAGGAAAAACAGCTCGGCGACGCGCAGAAATACCTGAAGCAGTACATCGACGTGGCGCAAAAGCGGCCCGACGCCGACGTCGGCCAGGCGTATGTCTATCTGGCGCAGTTGTCGGTCGAGCAGAACGACGACGCCCAGGCCTCGCAATGGCTCGACAAGATCGATCCGGCCAGCCCGCACTACATCCCGGCGCAAGTCACGCGCGCACAGATCCTCGCCAAACAGGGCAAGGTCGACGACGCACGCAAGGTGCTGGCCGGCCTGCAGATCAGCGATCCGCGCGATGCCGCCGTGATCGCGCGCACCGACGCCTCGCTGCTGTTCTCGGCCAAGCGCTACCGCGAAGCCGCCGACCGCCTCGCACAGGCCGTCGATGCGTTCCCGGACGATCCCGACCTGCGCTACGACTACGCGATGGCCAACGAGAAGATCGGCCAGTACACGACGATGGAGCAGCAGTTGCGCGTGCTGATGCGCATGCAGCCGGACAATCCGCAGGCCTACAACGCGCTCGGCTATTCGCTGGCCGACCGCAACCAGCGCCTGCCGGAAGCGAGCCAACTGGTCGAGAAGGCGGTCGCGCTGGCGCCGAAGGATGCGTTCATCATGGACAGCCTCGGCTGGGTCAAGTATCGGATGGGCGACAACGCCGCCGCCGAGAAAATCCTCACGACGGCTTACACGCTGCAGCCGAACGCCGAAATCGGCGCGCACCTCGGCGAAGTGCTCTGGAAGAGCGGCCAGCAGGACAAGGCGCGCGACGCCTGGCGCGCCGCGCAGAAGCTCGAGCCGGACAACGACACGCTGCTCAACACGCTCAAGCGTTTTCAGGTGAACGGGCTGTGAGCGTATCGATCCGCACGATGGCGCCGCTCGCGCCCGCTTTCCGCTACGCCGCCGCCGCGCTGGCCACGGGCGCGCTGCTCGCCGGCTGCGCGACGCAGCCGGCCGGCCCCGCCGCTGCCGGCTCGGCCGCCGCGCCTACCGCCGACGCGATCACGACGCAGGCCGCCCACGCGTACACGGGCCGCTTCGCGGTGCGCTACAACGATCGCCTGGGCAGGGAACAGAACGCCTACGGCAATTTCAACTGGCAGGAAACCGGCAACGTCATCACGCTCGAGCTGCGCAGCCCACTGGGCCAGACGCTCGCCGTGGTGCGCTCGTCGCCGCAGCGCGCCTCGCTTGAAATGCCGGGCCGCGCACCGCGATTCGCGGCCGATGTCGGCCAGTTGATGCAGGACACGCTCGGTTTCGCGCTGCCGCTCGACGGCCTGCGCTACTGGATGCTGCCGCAGCCGTCGCCCGGCTCGCCGGCCGACGTCGAGCGCGAGGACGCCACGCGCCTGAAGCAGATCCGCCAGGACGGCTGGACCATCGACTACCTGGCCTATGCCGATGCGCCGGCCACCGGCGTCAAGCGGCTGAACCTGACGCGCGCGGAACCGCCGCTCGACATCAAGCTCGTGCTCGACCGCTGATTCCCGTTTTCTTGCCAAGAAGTCCCGCCAGCATGACCGATACCCCCCGCGCCCTGCGCGACTGCCTCGCCCCGGCGAAGCTCAACCTGTTCCTGCACATCACCGGCCGCCGCCCGGACGGCTATCACGCGCTGCAAACCGTGTTCCAGCTGCTCGACTGGGGCGACACGCTGCACTACACGCTGCGCGAGGATGGCGTCGTCCACCGCGTCACCGAGGTCGACGGCGTGCCCGAGGCGAGCGATCTCGTGGTGCGTGCCGCGCGCCTGCTGCAGGCGCATACGGGCACCTCGCTCGGCGTCGATATCGAAATCGACAAGGTGCTGCCGATGGGCGCCGGCCTCGGCGGCGGCAGCTCGGATGCGGCCACCACGCTGCTTGCGCTGAACCGCCTGTGGCAGCTCGATCTGCCGCGTACCGAACTGCAGGCGCTGGCCGTCAAGCTCGGCGCCGATGTGCCGTTCTTCGTTTTCGGAAAAAATGCGTTCGCCGAGGGTATCGGAGAAGCGCTGGAGCAGGTAGAATTGCCGCCTCGCTGGTTCCTGGTTGTGACGCCTCGGGCTCACGTACCGACCGCTGAAATATTTTCAGATGAGTCGTTGACAAGAGATTCGAAACCCATCACAATTACGGACTTTCTTGCACAGCAAACCAGCAAGGGTTGGCCGGACAGTTTCGGTCAAAACGACATGCAGGCAGTTGTGACAAAGAAGTACGCGGAAGTTGCAAAGGTAGTCAAAGCGTTGTATGATTTGACCCCTTCGCGTATGACCGGCTCTGGAGCCAGTGTCTACGCGGCGTTCGGCAGCAAAGCGCAAGCGGAAGCAGCACAAGCCGCTCTGCCAGCTGACTGGAACAGCGCAGTTACCGGAAGTTTGGGTGAACATCCACTCTTTGCTTTCGCGTCATAAGTTTTGCTGCATCGGATGTCCTACACTTCCGGTGAAGCTCATAGTTGAGTGTAGGGGAGTCGCCAAGTTGGTCAAGGCACCGGATTTTGATTCCGGCATGCGAGGGTTCGAGTCCTTCCTCCCCTGCCATAGTTTCCTCAGTTATTCCCGCCCCCAGCCCGAAGCAGGTTCATGATGAGCAGCCATGACGGCCTGATGGTTTTCACTGGCAACGCGAACCCCGCGCTTGCGCAGAAAGTCGTCGACAAACTCGGTATTCCTCTTGGCAAGGCCATGGTCAGCCGTTTTTCCGACGGTGAAATCCAGGTCGAAATCCAGGAAAACGTGCGCGGCAAGGACATTTTCGTCCTGCAATCCACCTGCGCACCGACGAACGACAACCTGATGGAACTGATGATCATGGTCGATGCGCTCAAGCGCGCATCCGCCGGCCGGATCACCGCTGCCATCCCCTACTTCGGCTATGCGCGTCAGGATCGCCGCCCGCGTTCGGCGCGCGTCGCGATCTCGGCGAAGATCGTCGCGAATATGCTGGAAATCGCCGGCGTCGAGCGGATCATCACGATGGATCTGCACGCCGACCAGATTCAGGGCTTCTTCGATATTCCCGTCGACAACATCTACGCCACGCCGATCCTGCTGGGCGACCTGCGCAAGCAGAATCACCCGGATCTGCTGGTCGTGTCGCCGGACGTTGGCGGCGTGGTTCGCGCCCGCGCACTGGCCAAGCAACTGAATTGCGATCTCGCGATCATCGACAAGCGTCGTCCGAAGGCGAACGTCGCCGAAGTGATGAACATCATCGGTGAAGTCGAAGGCCGCACCTGCGTGATCATGGACGACATGGTCGATACGGCCGGCACGCTCTGCAAGGCGGCGCAAGTGCTGAAGCAACGCGGCGCGAAGCGCGTGTTCGCCTACGCCACGCACCCGGTGCTGTCGGGTGGCGCGGCAGCGCGTATCGATGCATCGGAACTCGACGAACTCGTCGTGACCGACACGATCCCGCTGAGCGCCGAATCGCTCGGCAGCTCGAAGATCCGCGCCCTGTCGAGCGCCGATCTGCTCGCCGAAACGTTCGCGCGCATCCGCCGCGGCGATTCGGTGATGTCGCTGTTCGCCGAGTCCTGATCCCGGCTCGGATCGCAGCGGGCCTGCCCCGCCGGCGATCCGCACGAATTCGGTAGTTCGCGAAAAGCGAAGCGTCCACGCTTCGCTTTTTGCACAATCGGCCCGGAAGGACGAAACCCGGGCCGCGTTTTTGGGCCGCATGGCCTGTTCAAACTGCCTGGTCGCGGGCAGCAATGGAGAATCACATGAAAGTTGTCGCTTTCGAGCGTACTCTGCAAGGTACGGGTGCGAGCCGCCGCCTGCGTAACGCCGGTAAGACCACGGGTATCGTGTACGGTGGTGAAGCAGCTCCCCAAATGATCGAACTCGATCACAACGCCCTGTGGCACGCCCTGAAGAAGGAAACGTTCCACGCTTCGATCCTCGAGCTCGAAGTGGCAGGCAAGACGGAAAGCGTCCTGCTGCGCGACGTGCAATACCACCCGTTCCGCCAGCTCGTTCTGCACGTCGACTTCCAACGCGTCGACGCGAAGAAGAAGCTGCACACGAAGGTGCCGGTTCACTTCCTGAACGCAGAAACCAGCCCGGCAGTGAAGCTGTCGAGCGCGGTCATCTCGCACGTCATCGCTGAACTGGACATCGAGTGCCTGCCGTCGGCCCTGCCGGAATTCGTCGAAGTCGATCTGTCGAAGCTGGAAGCCGGCCAATCGATCCACGCGAAGGACATCACGCTGCCGAACGGCGTGGCGCTGGTCGCTCACCTCGACGCAGAAAACCCGGTGGTCGCAACCGCGACGATCCCGGCTGCTGTCGTGTCGGACGAAGCCGCTGCTGGCGAAGGCGAAACGCCGGCTGCCTAAGCCCGCTTTCGCACCGTTTCGATAACGGTAGAAGCAACCCGCCGCGGCCTGCCCGGCGGGTTTTTTCATTTTTGCGGCTCACACATCATGATCAAACTGATCGTCGGTCTCGGCAATCCGGGCGCCGAATACACGGCGACGCGCCACAACGCGGGCTTCTGGCTCGTCGATCAACTCGCGCGCGAAGCCGGCGCCACGCTGCGCGACGAACGGCGCTTCCACGGCCATTACGCAAAGGCGCGGCTCTACGGCGAGGAAATCCACCTGCTCGAGCCGCAAACCTATATGAACCGTTCCGGTCAGTCGGTCGTGGCGGTCGCGCAATTCTTCAAGATCCTGCCCGACGAGATCCTCGTCGCACACGACGAACTCGACCTGCCGCCCGGCTCGACGAAGTTCAAGCTCGGCGGCGGCAGCGGCGGCCACAACGGCCTGAAGGATATTTCCGCGCATCTGTCGTCCCAGCAATATTGGCGGCTGCGGATCGGCATCGGCCATCCGCGCGACCTGATTCCCGAAGGCTCGCGCGCCGGCGCCAAGCCCGACGTGGCGAACTTCGTGCTGAAGCCGCCGCGCCGCGAGGAACAGGACGTCATCGATGCGTCGATCGAGCGCGCGCTCGCCGTGATGTCGATCTTCGCCAAGGGCGAAACCGAGCGCGCCGTGATGCAACTGCATCGCAACAGCGCCTGAACCGCGCCCGCAAGTCCGGTCACGCCGGTGCGCCCGAGGCGCGCGGCGTGCGTTAAGCTGCACGTTTTCAGTCAGGAGTCCGTGGTGAGCCGTTATTGGAGCAATATCGTTCAGCAGCTCGTTCCCTACGTGCCGGGCGAACAGCCGGCGCTGGCGAACCCCGTCAAGCTGAACACCAACGAGAATCCATATCCGCCGTCGCCGCGCGCCGTCGCCGCGATCGCGCGCGAACTGGGCGCCGACGGCGAATCGCTGCGCCGCTACCCCGATCCGCTCGCACGCAGCCTGCGCGAAACCGTCGCCGCGCATCACGGGCTGACGCCGGATCAGGTGTTCGTCGGCAACGGCTCCGACGAGGTGCTCGCGCATACGTTCCAGGCCCTGCTCCAGCACGACCGCCCGATCCGCTTCCCGGACATCACCTACAGCTTCTATCCGACCTACGCGCGCCTGTACGGCGTGGCGTACGACGCCGTGCCGCTGGCCGACGATTTCTCGATCCGCGTCGAGGATTATCTTGGCGGCAACGGCGGCGTGCTGTTCCCGAACCCGAACGCACCGACCGGCCGCGCCCTGCCGCTGGCCGACGTCGAGCGCATCGTCGCCGGCAACCCGGACGCCGTGGTGGTGGTGGACGAAGCCTATGTCGATTTCGGCGCCGAATCGGCGATCTCGCTGATCGCGCGCTATCCGAACCTGCTGGTCGTGCATACGGCGTCGAAGGCGCGCTCGCTCGCGGGCATGCGCGTGGGCTTCGCGTTCGGCGACGCGGCGCTGATCGAGGCGCTCAATCGCGTCAAGGACAGCTTCAACTCCTATCCGCTCGACCGGCTCGCCCAGGTGGCGGCGCAGGCGGCCTACGAGGATCGCGATTACTTCGATGCGACCTGCGCGCGCGTGATCGACAGCCGCACGCGCCTGACGGCCGCGCTGACGCAACTCGGCTTCGAGATCGTGCCGTCGGCGGCGAACTTCGTGTTCGCGCGCCATCCGGGCCACGACGCGGGCCAACTCGCGGCCGCGCTGAAGGCGCGCGAGATCTTCGTGCGCCACTTCCGGCTGCCGCGCATCGATCAATACCTGCGCATCACGGTCGGCACCGACGCGGAATGCGACACGCTGGTCGCCGCGCTGCGCGAATTGATCGGCTGAATACGAGGCGACGCACGCTTATCCACGCACAGGCACAGCGGGCGCCTGTGCGCCCGTTGTGCTGCGGTCGGATCGTTCTGGAAGCGCCGAATCGCGCCGAAGACGTGCATCGAGCCGGCGCCGGGCCGGCTCGATGTCAGGATGCGCCGTTCTCGCCCGTGGCGGCGGTCAGCGCGTGGTATTTCACCATCAACTGTTCCTGCGTTTCCGCATGCTGCGGATCGCGCGGAATGCATTCGACGGGGCAGACCTGCTGGCACTGCGGTTCGTCGAAGTGGCCGACGCATTCGGTGCACTTGCCCGGATCGATCACGTAGATGTCCGGGCCCATCGAAATCGCACCGTTCGGGCACTCGGGCTCGCACACGTCGCAATTGATGCACTCGTCGGTAATCATCAAAGCCATACTGATCTCGCTTCCGCCGGCGTCGCGCCGGCACATGCTGCTGGGCCGGTCACGACGCTCGCGCGTCAGGCAGCCGGCCCCTGGCCCATCGCGGCCACTTTTTCCGTCAGCCATTTCTCGACCGACGGGAACACGAATTTGCTGACGTCGCCGCCCAGTTGCGCAATCTCGCGCACGATCGTGCCCGAGATGAACTGGTATTGATCGGACGGCGTCATGAACATGGTTTCGACGTCGGGCAGCAGATAGCGGTTCATGCCGGCCATCTGGAACTCGTACTCGAAATCGGACACGGCGCGCAGGCCCCTGACGATCACGCGCGCATTGTTGGCGCGCACGAAATCCTTGAGCAGCCCGGTGAAACCCATCACCTTCACGTTCGGATAATGTCCGAGCACTTCGTTCGCGATCTTCAGGCGCTCTTCGAGCGAGAAGAACGGCTTCTTCGCCCGGCTGTCGGCCACGCCGACGACCAGCGTATCAAAAATGCTCGATGCGCGCCGCACGAGATCCTCGTGCCCGCGCGTCAGCGGATCGAACGTACCCGGGTACACGGCGACTACCATGTCGCTCCTCCTGTGAACTTTCAATAAGGGCCGCAGCAATAGCGATCGCGCGCCGCCGCCATCATGGGCACGCGTCGCGGAACCCGCGCGGCGCCTCGTTGGGAACGCGCATTATTCATCATTTTCGCGTTGCAGCAAATGATAGTGGACGGCGCCGGCCTTGCCGCCGCGCTCGACCGCCCAGCCCGCCAGCGCATCGTGCCCGGCCGGATCGAGCGGCTCGCCGGCCTCCACGTACAGATGGCCGCCGGGAGCGACCAGCTTGATGGCCAGCGCGAGCGCGCGCTCGAACAGCGCGGCGTCGCCGAACGGCGGATCGAGGAACACCACGTCGAACGCGCCCGGCGCAAGGCCGGCCGCGAGGCGCAGCGCATCGGCTTCGGCCACTTCCACGGTGCGCGCCGCCAGCTTGTCGCGCGTGGCGCGCAGTTGCTCGGCCGCGCGCGAATTGCGCTCGACCATGACCACGCTGGCCGCGCCGCGCGAAGCGGCTTCGAAACCGAGCGCGCCGGTGCCGGCGAACAGGTCGAGACAGCGGCGGCCGCTCATGTCCTGGCCGAGCCAGTTGAACAGCGTTTCGCGCACGCGGTCGGGCGTGGGGCGCAGGCCGTCGAGATCGAGCACCGGCAGCGGCGTGCGCTTCCACTCGCCGCCGATGATGCGAACCGCATGCGGCTTGCCGCGATTGGCGCTGGAGGACGGGCGGGCGGAGGGCGAACGAGGCATGTGAAACCGGCAGAAACAGGTGATCGGGACGGGCCGCTGGCCCGGAACAGGCGCACGTTACCACAGCCGGCCGCGCGCCTCGCCGCTGCCCGCGCGGCGCGCCTGATAAAATCACGCGTTTCGAGCCACCGGCCGCAGCCGGGCCTCCCCGCTTCCCTTCCCCCAAGCCAGCAGACCATGTTCAGCTTCTTCAAACGATTGATCGGCTCGAAGGCCGACGACGCGTCGCAGGACGCGCCGGCCGACGAGCAGACCGGTGCCGGCGCGCCGGGAGCCGAAGCCGCGCCCGACGCGCCGCGGCTCGCCGAGCCGAGCACCAGCGC
>NZ_JAAGPF010000301.1 GCF_017104645.1 Burkholderia sp. Ac-20379 | reverse complement strand
TCGAACTGCGCGGAGCGCGCCGCGCTGGCCGACGCGTCCGAGCAGTTCGAATCGGAGCGCACCGCCGCGCAGGCCACGGCCGCGCTCGCATCGGCCGACAAGGCCGCCGCCGAATTGCTCGCGGCGCAAGCCGCCTCCGACAAGGCCACGGCCGAAGCCGTGCTGCGCGAAGCCGCCGACAAGGAAGCCGCGCTCGCGCAGGCTGCCGCGAAGCTGGCCGAAACGGCAACGGAAGCCGCCGCACCGCAGGCCGCCGAAGCCGTCGCCGACGCGAAACTGGTCGTCGCCCGCCCGTCGCAGGACGCCGTCACGCTCACGATCGGCGCCAATCAGGTGCCGTTCCCGCCGTCGCAGTTGAGCCAGCTGATCGAGGAGCTCGCGCACGCGCGCGCCTCGATGACGATCGAGCAACCCAAGGGCCTGCCGGCCGGCTGGCGTTTTGTGTCGACCCGCAATCCGATGATGGCGGTGCAGAAGCAGTCGAACGGCGACCGCCTGCTGGTCGCGCGTCACACCGGCTACGGCTGGGTGCCGTTCACGTTCTCGCCGGACACGGTGATCCAGATGTACATGCTGCTGACGCAGTAAAGGCAGCGGGCCGGAGCGGCCTCACAGGCAAAACGGCACACGATCGCGAGATCGATGTGCCGTTTTTCGTTGACGGGTGCGCAGCGCGCGCAGCGGAGGGTTGTCAGACTTGAACACGCCGATGAACACCGCCACGCGCGAATTCGTCTGGGCCATCATGTCGGAATTTTTCGTCGACACCGAGATCGACTACGACGCCGAAGCGGCCAAGCTCGCGCGCTTTCCGGAAGACGCGCTGCGCACGATTTTCTTCGAGGATGTCGCGCCTGTCTGCGGGCCGAACCTGCTGACGCCGATTCCGCCGATCTGGCTCGGCTTCGACACCCGCGCGCTGGTGGCCGCAATCCACTTGCAACGGGCCAAATGTGAGCGCTCGCTTACATCGCGACTGCGTCACCGCGCGGCGGTGTGCTATTACCGGCTCAGGCTCGGCGGCGTCTGGAAGGACGTGGCCGCGGCGCTTGAACGCGCACGGCCACCCGCGCCTTAGCGCTCCACCGGCGCCTGCACGCGCGCCTTCCACTGCCCGCCCTTGCCGCGCCAGTAGCGCCACGCCGACGCGAACGTCGCGCCGTTGTAGAACAGCGCGACCAGCGGCAGCGCGGGCGCCCACAGCAGCGAACGCCGGTAATAGGCCAGCATCGGCGCGTAGGACGCGCTCATCGCCGCCCACGCGAGCCACGCCGGCCAGGCCTGCGCGCCGTACGCGAGCGACGCGACGGGCGGCAGCAGATAGATGATCGACATGCCGAGCAGCGTGCCGGCCAGCAGCAGCGGCGAATAGCGCAACTGCGTGAACGCGGTGCGCGCGATCATGTTCCAGATGTCGCGCCAGCTGTCGTACGGACGCAGCGACACGCTGCGATCGGCCAGGTCGAGCCGGATCGGATGATGCTTGCCGCCGCGATGCTTGATCTGCGCGGCCAGGCTGCAATCGTCGATCAGCGCGCCGCGAATCGATTCGATGCCGCCCGCTTCCTCCAGCGCCGCGCGCCGCACCAGCATGCAGCCGCCTGCAGCGCCGGCCGTCTTGCTGCGCGTGTCGTTGATCCACGAGAACGGGTAGAGCTTCGCGAAGAAGAACACGAACGCCGGGATCAGCGCCTTTTCCCAGAACGAATCGCAACGCAGGCGCACCATCAGCGAAACCAGATCGCGGCTTTCGGCCTGCGCGCGCGTCACCAGTTGGGCCACGGCGTCGGCCGGATGGCCGATGTCGGCGTCGGTCAGCAGCAGGTAATCGGCCGGCAGGCCGAGCGTGCGGACGGCGGCGATGCCCTGCGACTGCGCCCAGACCTTGCCCGACCAGCCGGCCGGCAACGGCTGCGCGCTCAGCACCGTCAGGCGATCGGCGTGCCGGGCGGCCAGCGCCGCCGCGCGTGCGGCGTCGGCGGTGCCGTCGGTGCTGTGGTCGTCGACCACGATCACGTGGAACGCGCCCGGGTAATCCTGCTGCACCAGCGACGTCACGGCCTCGCCGATCACGTCGACTTCATTGCGCGCCGGCACCACCACGGCCACCGCCGGCCATTCTCCGGCCGCGCGCGCCGGAACGGGCAGCGGCGCCGGCGGGTTGGCGCGCCAGAAACCGCCGCGCGCGAACAACAGCACGCACCAAATAATCAGGGACAGACAAGACAGGCCAAAGACGATCTGGAGCGTCATACGCCGCCCTCCGCCGCACCGTTTTCCAACCACCCGTGCACGCGCTGCAACAGCGCTTCATGCGGGGACACACCCTTGAATTGGACTTCCATCCCGATCGCCTGTGAGGCCCGCGCGGCCAAGCTCCGCCGCCGGGCGCGTTCAAAACCGCGTAGTTTATCCGGGTTCGGCGGGCCGGGTTGCGACGGCGAATTCGGGTGCAGTGCAACACCTTCGGGGTCATACAAAGCAAGACCGGGCCGATAGCGTTAGAATGCGCGATTAATCTGGCGGTCGGTGCATTCGAACCGGCTGCCATAAACATCGAGTTGGGGCGATCGGGCCGGCCTGCCGGCCGTCTCGAACCCCGCGTAGTCGTCGGAGTTCGCCCTTTATGCGTGTCATTCTTGCCCAACCCCGGGGCTTCTGTGCCGGTGTAGTCCGTGCGATCGAGATCGTCGATCGCGCGCTGCTCCAGCACGGCGCGCCGATCTACGTCCGGCACGAAATCGTTCACAACCGCCATGTCGTCGACAACCTGCGCAACAAGGGAGCGAAGTTCGTCGAGGAACTCGACGAGGTGCCGCACGGCGCCGTCGCGATCTTCAGCGCGCACGGCGTGGCGCAGACGGTCGAGAAGGATGCCGAGGCGCGCGGGCTGGATGTGCTCGACGCCACGTGCCCGCTCGTCACGAAAGTGCACGTGCAGGGCCGTCAGTATGTATCGGCCGGCCGCCGCCTGATCCTGATCGGGCATGCCGGCCATCCGGAAGTCGAAGGCACGATCGGCCAGATTCCCGCCGAAGTCACCCTCGTGCAGAGTGAAGCCGAGGTTGCTACGCTATCGCTGCCGGTCGATACGCCGGTTGCCTACGTGACGCAGACGACGCTGTCCGTCGACGACACGCGCGGCATCATCGAAGCATTGACGCGCAAGTTCACCGACATCGTCGGCCCGGACACGCGCGACATCTGTTATGCAACGCAAAACCGCCAGGCTGCCGTGCGCGAGCTGAGCAACCAGGTGGACGTGCTGGTCGTCGTCGGCGCGACGAACAGCTCGAACTCGAACCGTCTGCGCGAGATCGGCACCGAAAGCGGTGTGCCGAGCTACCTCGTGGCGGATGGTTCGGAAGTGCGCGCCGAATGGTTCGCGAACGCGCAGACGATCGGCCTCACGGCCGGTGCGTCGGCGCCCGAGGAAATGGTCGAGGACGTGATTGCCGCGCTGCGTGCGCTGGGCCCCGTCGACGTCGTCACCATGACCGGCCGCGAGGAAAAAGTCGAATTCAAGTTGCCGGCGAAGCTTCTGCAAGCTGTCGCCCGCGAAGTCTAAGGAGGACATCAATTGTCTATTCCGTTGCTCCAGCAAGTCCGGGTCGGCGCATACATCATGCGCAAACACCTGTCCGGCAACAAACGCTACCCGCTCGCGCTGATGCTCGAGCCGCTGTTCCGCTGCAACCTGGCCTGTAACGGCTGCGGCAAGATCGATTATCCGGATCCGATCCTGAACCAGCGCCTGTCCGTCGAGGAATGCCTGCAGGCCGTCGACGAAGCCAACGCGCCGATCGTCTCGATCGCCGGCGGCGAGCCGCTGCTGCACCGCGACATGCCGGAAATCGTCAAGGGCATCATGAAGCGCAAGAAGTTCGTGTACCTGTGCACGAACGCGCTGCTGATGGAAAAGAAGATGGACGACTACGAGCCGAGCCCGTATTTCGTCTGGTCGGTCCACCTCGACGGCGACCGCGAAGCGCACGATCATTCCGTGTCGCAGGAAGGCACGTACGACAAGGCCGTGGCCGCGATCAAGGAAGCCAAGCGCCGCGGCTTCCGCGTCAACATCAACTGCACGCTGTTCAACGACGCCGTGCCCGAGCGCGTGGCGAAGTTCTTCGACACGCTGGGCCCGATGGGCGTCGACGGCATCACCGTCTCGCCGGGCTACGCCTACGAGCGCGCGCCGGATCAGCAGCACTTCCTGAACCGCGACAAGACCAAGACCCTGTTCCGCGAGATCTTCAAGCGCGGCGAGGGCGGCAAGCGCTGGTCGTTCAGCCAGTCGTCGCTGTTCCTCGACTTCCTGGCCGGCAACCAGACGTACAAGTGCACGCCGTGGGGCAACCCGGCGCGTACCGTGTTCGGCTGGCAAAAGCCGTGCTATCTGGTCGGCGAAGGTTATGTGAAGACCTTCAAGGAACTGATGGAAACGACGGAGTGGGACAACTACGGCGTCGGCAACTACGAGAAGTGCGCGGACTGCATGGTTCACTGCGGCTTCGAAGCCACCGCCGTGGTCGATACCATCACGAACCCGCTGAAGGCCTTCGCGCTGAGCCGCAAGGGCATCAAGACGGAAGGCGCGTTCGCCCCGGATATTCCGATCGACAAGCAACGTCCGGCCGAGTACGTGTTCTCGCGCCACGTCGAGATCAAGCTCGAAGAGATCAAGATCGCCGGCAAGGGCAAGCTGCAGAAGTCGGCCAAGGCCGCCAACGCGGTTTGAGGTTGATGGCCTGCCAGCTCGCTGGCAGGCCTGCGACGATCGAAACAAGGGCGCCCCGGAGCAATCCGGGGCGCCCTTGTGTTTTGGAGCGATGCGGCGACACTCGTTACCCCGTCAAATCGACGACGTGATACGTGCTCGGCGCCGGATGAAGACGGCGCAATTGCCGATCCACGGCAACTCGGCGCGCCAATTCGCGCTCGGGGATCTGTTTTTCCACTGGAGACACCCGAAGCACCAGGCCGGTATTGTCCCGCCACAGGTTGCCGTGCGTTTTCCGCGATCCATTGGCAAGCCGGATTTCTCCGCCATCGCAATACATCGGCTTGTCGCGTTTGAATTGGCGTCGACACTATCTCCGGCGGCATTGCCACGCCATGCGATTATTCCGAAACTGGCTGCGATATTTCGACAGACACGCACACACCCGCCATGACCCATCCCGCTCTCGCCTGCCTCCACGCCGCCCGCACCATCGTCGATCGAGCCTGGAAGGATCAGGATGCGTTCGACGACACGCTGCGCGAAGCCGCCGCGCTGCTCGACGCGGAACGCCTGCGCCACCCGCACGACGTGGCCGTGCTGACCTGTCTCGGCGCGGTGCTCTGCGATCTGCAGCAGCACGCCCTGGCGCGCGAACATCTCGAACTCGCCATCTCCCTCGGCACGACCGACCGCAACACGCACGTCAATCTGTTCGTCGCCCTGCTCGGCTGCACGACGCAGGCCAAGGCGAAGGCCGCGCTGAAACGCGCGGCAGGGCTCGATGCGAACCCCGCCACCTGGCAGGCCTACTTCGATCCGCACGCGATGTAATGCCGCGCGCGATCCACGCCGCTACCGTCCCCCGCTCACCGCATTTCCCGCCTCGCCGCGCCCCGCCGACTGCCGGCTCAACACCAGCGTCAACACCGCCGACAGCGCCAGGCTCGCGCCCACCACGTACAACCCCGCCGCGTAGCTGCCCGTCACGCCCTTGAGCCAGCCGATCGCGAACGGCCCGACGAAGCCGCCGAGGTTGCCGATCGAATTGATCATCGCGATCCCCGCCGCCGCGCCCGAGCCGGACAGGAACAGGCTCGGCATCGCCCACAGCGGCGCCTTCGCGGCGCTGATGCCGATATTGACGATCACCAGCGCGGCAATCACGCCGACGATGGTGCTCGCGCCGCCCGCGAACACGAACCCGACGCAGGCCAGCGCACACGGAATCACGACGTGCCACGTCCGCTCGCCGGTGCGATCGGAATGCCGCGCCCAGAGGATCATCGCCACCACGGCCAGCACGCTCGGAATCGCGTTAAGCAGGCCCGTCTGCAGCGCATCGAAGCCGTACTGGCGGATGATCAGCGGCGCCCACAAGCCGAGCGTGTACAGCCCCGCCGACGTGCCGAAATAGATCAACGCGAGCGCCAGCACGCGCAAGTCGCGCAACGCGGCAATCGGCCCGATCGTATGGCCGACGCGCGCGTGCCGCGCATCGGCTTCCGATTTGAGCTTGGCGATCAGCCAGTCGCGCTCGTCGTCGGCGAGCCAGCGCGCGTCGGCCGGCTTGTCGGTCAGCGCGCGCAGCACCACGAAGCCGAGGATCACGGCCGGCACGGCCTCGATCACGTAGAGCATCTGCCAATCGCGCATGCCGAACACGGACGGCAACTGCATGATCGCGCCCGACAGTGGCGAGCCGATCGCGGTGGAGATCGGCGCGGCGGCCATGAACCACGCGGCGGCCACGGCGCGCTGGCGCGTCGGAAACCACTGCGCGAGGTAGTAGATGATGCCCGGGAAGAAGCCCGCCTCGGCCACGCCGAGCAGGAAGCGCACCGAATAGAAGCTGGCCGGCCCGGTGACGAGCGCGGCGGCGGCCGAGACGATGCCCCACGAGATCATCACGCGCGCGATCCAGATGCGCGCGCCAACCTTGCTGAGGATCAGGTTCGACGGCACCTCGAACAGGAAGTAGCCGATGAAGAACAACCCGCCGCCGAAGCCGAACGCGGTCGGCGTGAGGCCCAGATCGGCGTTCATGGTCAGCGCGGCGAAGCCCACGTTGACGCGGTCGAGGAAGCTGACGAAGTAGAGCAGCATCACGAACGGAATGATCCGCCACATGAGCTTGCGGGTAACGCGGCTTTCGAGATCGGTTTGCATGCGTGTCTCCTGCGGCCTCCCGGCGCGATGCCGCGCCACGGAAGCCGAATGTCGTGATCGACGGGCTTCTACGGCCCCGTTCGATGGCGCGCCGCCGTCCGATTGGCGAGCGGCGCAGTGGTGCATGTCGAACACAGCGGAAGGCGGCGGCGGGCGCGCGGCCCGCGCCGCCGGACGTCAGGCGGCGACGGCCGCCCGTTGCGCGACTCGCGCGCACACCGCCGCCGTCACCTGCTCGGTGGTGGCCTTGCCGCCGAGATCGCCGGTGTGCAGCGCGGGGTCGGCCGTGACGGCCTCGACGGCCTGCATCACGCGCGCGGCGGCTTCGCGCTCGCCGAGGTGCTCGAGCAGCATGACCACCGACCAGAACGTGCCGATCGGATTGGCGATGCCCTTGCCCATGATGTCGAACGCCGAGCCGTGGATCGGCTCGAACATCGACGGATAGCGGCGCTCCGGATCGATGTTGCCGGTCGGCGCGATGCCGAGGCTGCCGGCCAGCGCGGCGGCCAGATCGCTGAGGATGTCGGCGTGCAGGTTGGTGGCGACGATCGTGTCGAGCGAGGCCGGCCGGTTGATCATGCGCGCGGTGGAGGCGTCGACCAGTTCCTTGTCCCACTTCACGTCCGGGAATTCCTTGGCGATCTGGTTGGCGATCTCGTCCCACATCACCATCGCGTGGCGCTGCGCGTTGCTCTTGGTGATCACCGTCAGCAGCTTGCGCGGGCGCGACTGCGCCAGGCGGAACGCGAAGCGCATGATCCGCTCGACGCCGGCGCGCGTCATCATCGACACGTCGGTGGCGGCCTCGATCGGATGCCCCTGATGCACGCGGCCGCCCACGCCCGCGTATTCGCCCTCGGAGTTCTCGCGCACGATCACCCAATCCATGTCCTTCGGGCCGCAGCGCTTGAGCGGCGCATCGATGCCGGGCAGGATCCGCGTCGGACGCACGTTGGCGTATTGATCGAAGCCCTGGCAGATCTTCAGGCGCAGGCCCCACAGCGTGATGTGGTCGGGCACGTCCGGGTCGCCGGCGGAGCCGAACAGGATCGCGTCCTTGTCGCGCAGCGCGTCCAGCCCATCGGCCGGCATCATCGCGCCGTGCTGGCGGTAATAATCGGCGCCCCAGTCGAAATCCTCGAAATCGAATGCGAAGCCCGCGCCCGAGGCGGCCAGCGTTTCGAGCACGCGGCGGCCCGCCGGGATCACTTCCTTGCCGATGCCGTCGCCCGGAATGGTGGCGATGCGATAGGTCTTCATACGGTTGTCTCCGTTTGGCTGTCTGTCAGTGCGGTGACGGTAACGCGGCGGCCGGTGTAAAAACCGGTGCTAGACTCAAAGCATCTTTAACTTCCATTCACAAGTGGACGTCATGACCGATGCCGTGCAGCCCGCCGATCTGGCGTTCTTCTCGACGCTCGCCGCCTCGGGCAGCCTCAGCGCCGCCGCGCGCGAGCTGGGCCTTACGCCGGCCGCGGTCAGCAAGCGGCTCGCGCAGATGGAGCAGCGCGCGGGCGTGGCGCTCGTCAACCGCACCACGCGGCGCATGGCGCTGACGCCGGAAGGCGATGTCTACCTGGAGCGCGCGCGCAAGATCCTCGACGAAATCCAGCAGCTCGGCGATCTGCTGTCGAACGCGAACGGCCAGCCGCGCGGGCTGCTGCGCGTGAACGCCACGCTCGGCTTCGGCCGCAGCGCGGTGGGCCCGGCCATTTCGCGCTACGCGCGCCGCTATCCCGAGGTGGACGTGCAGCTGCAGCTGTCGGTCACGCCGCCGCTGACCGACGACAGCTTCGACATCTGCATCCGCTTCGGCGAGCCGCCCGACACGCGCGTGGTGGCGCGCCGGCTCGCGTCGAACCGCCGGCTGCTGTGCGCGTCGCCGGCCTATCTGGCCGCGCGCGGCGTGCCGCGCAAGCCCGCCGATCTGGCGCGCCACAACTGCATCGGCATCCGTCAGGGCGACGAGGCCTACGGCGTCTGGCGGCTCACGCACGGGCGCGGCAGCGCGCGCGCCACCGAGGCGGTGCGGATCGGCGGCAGCCTGACCACCAACGACGGCGAGATCGCCGTCAAATGGGCGCTCGACGGGCACGGCATCCTGATGCGCGCGGAATGGGACGTGCTCGACTATCTGGCCGACGGGCGGCTGGTGCCGGTGCTGCCCGATTGCGAGACGCCGGCCGCGGACATCTACGCCGTGTATCCGCACCGGCTGCAGATGTCGGCGCGCGTGCGCAGCTTCGTCGATTTCATCGCGGCGGAGTTCGCGCAGCCGCGAGCGGGGGCGGCGGCAGCGCCCGCAAGCACGCCGCCGCCATTGGAAGGCGCTGCGCCGGCCCACCGCCGAGGCACGCGCCGCCGCTGACCGCGCATCGGCGCAATCTCATCGCCCACGCAGCGCCAGCGTCGCACGCGCCGGTCCGCTGAACCGGCCGGAACGCGTCCCGGCCG
>NZ_JAAGPF010000300.1 GCF_017104645.1 Burkholderia sp. Ac-20379 | reverse complement strand
GGGGACAATACAAAGCGTGAGACGGTAGAAGGACGTGGCAGGCGTCGTGGCGCGCGATCTGGAGATGTTAAACGGAGAGAAGAGAGAAGACGAAAGGCCAGGCTGGCAAGGAAGGAGGGTCAGCGACAGGGAGAGACGAAACGGGAAACAAAAGCAGGGAGGGGAAGATCGAAACGAGAGAGAACGTGGGGAAGGTGAAGGAGAGGGGGGCGTCGTGGAGGTGAGTTTTTTTTTTTTC
>NZ_JAAGPF010000299.1 GCF_017104645.1 Burkholderia sp. Ac-20379 | reverse complement strand
GCATCGGTCGCGCGATCGCGCGGCCGATGCCGCTCGACGCGCCCGTGACGAGCGCGCTGCGGTAAGCGGAAACGGAGGACGTGCTCATCTCAGATCACACCTTCTTCGAGGAACGGACGGTTCTCGATCACGCGCTCGAAGCCGAGCGGCGACAGATCGAGCGCGCGGTATTCGCCATACGCGATCCACTCGGCCAGCCCGCGGCCGATCGCGGGCGACTGCTGCAGGCCGTGGCCCGAGAAGCCGTTGGCGAACAGGAAGTTCTCGACCTCCGGGTGCGCGCCGACGATCGCGTTGTGGTCGAGCACGCTGAAATCGTAGTGGCCGGCCCACGCATTGACCACCTTGATCGCCTCGAACGCCGGAATGCGCGCGGCCAGCGCCGGCCAGATGATGTCGTCGAATTCCGAATGGATCACGTCGAAATCGTCGACGTCGGCGAGCGGATCGGGATCGGGGTAGCAGCCGGTCAGGTAGTACTGGCCTTCGGGGCGGAAGAAGATGCCGGTGGTGTCGATGGTCAGCGGCACGATGCCCTCGAGCGGCGTGCGGCAATCGAACACGAACAGGCAGCGCTTGCGCGGCTCCACCGGCACCGGCAGGCCGGCCAGGCGCGCCACGGCCGGGCCGCGCGTGCCGGCCGCGTTGACCAGCGTGCCGCAGCCGATCGTCTCGCCGCTTTTCAGTACCACGCCGCTGATGCGGTTGCCGTCGCGCACCACGTCCACCACCTCGTTCTCGATGTACTCCGCGCCGAGCGCGCGCGCCTTGCGGCGCATGCCCTGCAGCAGGCCGTAGCTGTCGAACCAGCCTTCGCCGCTTTGGCCGTACACGCCGTTGACGAGATCCTCGGTGTGCAGCCACGGGAAGCGCTGGTCGAGGCCGGCGCGGTCGAGCAGCACCACGTCCGCGCCGTTCTCGCGCTGCGTGTGATAGTTGCGCTCGAACATCGGCGCGCCGGCCGCGTCGCCGAGGTACAGGTAGCCGTTTTCCTTGAAGCCGAGCTCGGGCGCGTCGCCGTCCACGGCCACGCGCGCGTGGAAATCGCGGATGAACTCGGTGCCGAACTGCGAGATCCTGATGTTCAGCGGGTTCGAGAACTGCTGGCGGATCGACGCGCTCGACAGCGCGGTGGCCGATTTCGCGTAGGTCCAGTCGCGCTCGATCACGAGCACCGAGCCCTTGAAATCCGGGTTCGACTGGAGGAAGTAGGCGGTGGCGCTGCCTACGACCGCGCCGCCGACGATCACGACGTCGTAGCGCGATTGGGTTGCTTGCTGCTGTGCCATGTCAATGCCTTCGAATGGTGGGGAGCGGCGCGAAGCCGGTCATTGCGGCTTCGGATCCTCGAAGTGGCCGTCGGCGGCGAAGCTGCCGCCCTGGAAGCGCGTGGCCGGATGGCGCGGGTCGGGAATCGGCGTGTTCGCGTACACCTCGGCGCGATAGGCGTCGGCGCTGTAGTTCGGGCGATAGCCGAGGTAGGCGGCCTGCGTGTTGTCCCAGAAGTTCGCGCTGTTGTTCGAGTTGCCGTACACGATCATGTGGCCCGTGCTCGGCGCCATCAGCGAGCGGATGCAGAGCTGGGTGAAATCCTCGTACGACAACCAGGTGGCCAGCATGCGGCGATCCACCGGCTTCGGGAAGCACGAGCCGATGCGCAGGCACACCGATTCGAGGCCGAACTTGTCGAAGTAGTAGCGCGACAGGTTCTCGACGAACGCCTTGCTGACGCCGTACAGGCTGTCGGGGCGCTGCGGCACGTTCGCGTCGATCGTCTGCACGCATTCGTAGAAGCCGATCGCATGCACCGAGCTGGCGTAGATCACGCGCTTCACGCCGAGCTGCCGCGCCGCTTCGTAGATGTGATAGCTGCCCGTGATGTTCGAATCGAGGATCACCTGGAACGTGTTCTCGCGCGGCGCGCCGCCGAGGTGGATCACGGCGTCCACGCCTTCCATCATCGAGAACACCAGCTCGCGGTCGGCCAGGTCGCCGACGAAATGGCGCTCGTTCGGGCGCGCCTCGCCGAGCGGCGCGCGGTCGCTGAGCGTCAGCACCTGCGCGTACGGGATCAGCGCTTCGCGCAGCACCGAGCCGAGCGCGCCGGCCGCGCCGGTGATCAGGAGGTTCTTGAACGGGGGCTTGCTGATATCGGTCATGATCGGTTCCTTGTCAGGTCCTTAGCGGGGCGCGGCGGCGAGCGCGTCGGGCGTCAGGCCGTAGTCGTCGCGCAACTGCGCCTCGGAGATGTATTCGTTCTTCAGGTCGCGGCGCAGCGCGTCGCGATCGCGTTCGGCCGGCGCGCCCACGCCGCCGCCGCCCGGCAGCGACAACACCACGCGCTCGTGCGATTCGACGTGCTGGGTGCCCTTGCCCTTGAGCTTGGTGCCGTCCGCCAGCGCCACCGCGCCGGGCGCGCCGGGCAGGCCGCCGCCCTGGCCGCGCGCCGGGTGATCGATGCGGTCGAACATCGCGTTGAAGCGGAACTGATAGCCCTCGCGCGGGCCGATCTCGACGATCTGGCCGAGCCCGCCGCGATGGGTGCCCGCGCCGCCCGACCCCGAACGCATTTCCTTGCGCCACACCACGATCGGGCCGACCTGCTCGGTGGCCTCCACCGACATCGCATGCACGCCGCTCGGGAACGCCGTGGCCGACAGGCCGTCCAGCTCGGAGCGCGCGCCGGTGCCGCCACTGTTGAACATCAGGATTTCGGCGCCCTTCAGGCCCGAGGCCGGATCGACCGGCCGCGCGCTGACGTGCAGGTTCCACAGCGCGCCGGAGCCTTCGGCCGGCACGCGGCCCGGCAGGATCTTGTGCAGCGCGCCGAGCACCAGGTCGGGCACGAAGTGGCCGAGCACGTGGCGCACCGCCACCGGGCTCGGGCGCTGCGCGTGCAGGATGCAGCCCTTCGGCGCCTGCACGCGGAACGGCTCGAGCGAGGCCGCGTTGTTCGGCACCTCGGGCGCGATGATGCACTTCAGGCCGTAGCACGCGTAGGCCTTCGCGTAGAGCAGCGGCACGTTGATGCCGAACGGGCTGGCCGGCGAGGTGCCGTCGAAATCGGCGAGCAGGTGATCGTCGGCGATCGTCAGCGCCACGTTCAGCGTGACGGGCGCGTCGTAGCCGTCGAGCGTCATCGCGTTCGACTGCGTGCCCTTCGGCAGCGCGGCGATCCGCTCCAGCGTCGCTTCGCGGCTGCGCTCGAGAATGAACGCGCCGATCCCTTCGACATCCTGAAGGTCGAACTCCGTCAGCATCTCGATCAGGCGCTTGTGGCCGGTTTCGTTGCACGAGGCCAGCGCGTAGAGGTCGCCCACCACCTTGTCGGCCTCGCGCACGTTGTTGCGCAGGATGTTGACGAGATCGCGGTTCACCTCGCCGCGCTCGATCAGCTTCATGATCGGCACGAACAGGCCTTCCTCGTACACCTCGCGCGAATCGGGGCCGAAGCCGCGCCCGCCGATGTCCACCACGTGCGCGGTGCTGGCGAAATAGCCGATCAGCTCGCCGCGATGGAACGACGGCGACACCACCGTGAAATCGTGCAGGTGGCCCGTGCCCTTCCACGGATCGTTGGTCAGGTAGACGTCGCCCTCGTACATGCGGTCGCGGCCGATGTCCGTGATGAAGTGCTCGACGGCCTCGGCCATCGTGTTGACGTGGCCCGGCGTGCCCGTCACCGCCTGCGCGAGCATGCGGCCCTGCTTGTCGAAGATGCCGGCGGACAGGTCGCCCGCCTCGCGCACGCTGGTGCTGAAGGCGGTGCGGATCAGCGCCATGGCCTGCTCCTCGACCACGGAGATCAGGCGGTTCCACATCACTTGCATGTGGATGGTGTCGAATCGATCGAGAGACATGCTTACTCCTGGTGTGCGGTGCCGGCGGCCAAGGCCTTGGAGACGACCAGCAGGCAGCCGTCCGGCTGCACGGTGGCGTCGAACGACGAGGTGACGAGGGTCGAGGTTTCCGGCTCGACGACGATCGCGGGGCCGATCACGCGGTCGCCCGCCTTCAGCGTGCCGCGCTCGACGATGGCGGCTTCCACGTTGCGGTGCAGCGCGGCGTCGAAGATCGTGCGGGTTTTGGGCGGCACGACGGCCGCGTGCGCGTCGACCAGCGTCAGGCGTTCGACCGGCGGCAGCGGCGAGCTGGCGCGCACGGCCCAACTGACGATCTCGATGTCGAGGCCGTCGATCGGGCGTCCGAAGAAACGCGTGTAGGCATCGGTGAACAACTGCGCGAACGCCTCGCGGTCGGCGTCGGCGAACGCGCGATAGGGCAGGGCGACCGGGATTTCCCAGCCCTGGCCCACGTAGCGCATGAACGCCTTCACGTCCACGCTCGGCTCGGCGTCGGCCGCGCCCTGACGCGCGAAGCGCAGCGCCTCGTCGGCCAGTTGCCGGACCTGCTCGGTCAGCACGGCCGCGTCGAAATCGGCGAAGCGCAGGTTGGCGCTGCGCACGCTCTCATAGCCGAACGGCGCGCGCAGGAAGCCGATCGCGGAGCCCACGCCCGCGCCCGGCGGCACGATGAACTTCGCGATGCCGCTCTTTTCGCAGAGGCGCGCGGCGTGCAGCGGGCCCGCGCCGCCGAACGTGATCATCGTGTAATCGCCGATGTCCTTGCCGCTTTCCACGGCGTGCACGCGCGCCGCGTTGCTCATGTTCTCGTCCACCACCTCGGCCACGCCGTAGGCGGTCGCTTCGGCATCCAGATCGATTGCGCCGCCCACTTCGCCCACCATCGCCTGGCCGGCGTTCTCGAGCGACAGCGGGATCGTGCCGCCGGCGAAGTTCGCCGGGTCGAGCCGGCCGAGCAGCAGATCGGCGTCGGTCACGGTGGGCTGCGTGCCGCCGCGCTGGTAGCAGGCCGGCCCCGGTTCGGAGGCCGCGCTGTGCGGGCCCACGCGAATCTGCTTCATGACGTCGATCGAGGCGATCGAGCCGCCGCCCGCGCCGATCTCCACCATCTCCACCACCGGGATCGAGATCGGCATGCCGCTGCCCTTCTTGAAGCGGTAGGTGCGGGCCACTTCGAACGTGTTGGCGGTTTTCGGCGTGAAATCGTCGATCAGGCAGATCTTGGCCGTGGTGCCGCCCATGTCGAACGACAGCACGGTGTCGAGGCCGTAGCGCTCGGCGATGTGCGCCGCGAAGATCGCGCCGCCGGCCGGGCCCGATTCGACCAGGCGCACCGGGAATTCCGAGGCGCTCTCCACCGACACGATGCCGCCGCCCGAGTGGATGATGAAGATCGGGCAGGCCGCGCCGGCCTTGCGCATCTCGTCGAGCAGGCGATCGAGATAGGACTTCATGATCGGCCGCACGTAGGCGTTCGCGCACACCGTGTTGAAGCGCTCGAATTCGCGGATCTGCGGCGACACCTCGCTCGAGATCGACACCGACACCTTCGGCAGCCGCGCGCTGATCGCGTCGCGCATCATGCGCTCGTGCACGCCGTTCGCGTAGGCGTGGATGAAGCCGATCGCCACGCTCTCGTAATCGCCGGCCTCGATGCGTTCCACCACGCGCGCGATCTGCGCCTCGGTGGGGGCGAGCAGCACGCCGCCCTGCGCGTCGATCCGCTCGGCCAGCGTGAAGCGGTCGCAGCGCTCGACCAGCGGCGGCGGCAGCTTGATGTTCAGATCGTATTGCTCGAAGCGGTTCTCGGTGCGCATCTCGATCGTGTCGCGGAAGCCTTCCGTCGTCACGAACGCGGTGCGCGCGCCGCGGCGCTCGATCAGCGCATTGGTGGCGAGCGTCGTGCCGTGAATGATCACGCCGATGTCGGCCAGCGCGATGCCGGCCTTCTCGGCGACGATGCCGACGCCCTTGATGATCGCGCGCTCGGGCGCGGTGTAGTCGGTCAGCACCTTGGTCGAATAGAGCTGCCCGCCGAGTTCGAGTGCGACATCGGTGAACGTCCCGCCGATGTCTACGCCGACTCGTGCCTTGTCGTTACTGGCCACCATGACTCTCCTGTGTAAATCCATGCCTTGAGTCCGTCGCGCCGGCGTTTCGCGGCGCTTCGGACGGTGTTATTTGTTCGTTGACATATGATGAGTGACGTCTTATTGTGAAGTCAACCGAGTCAAAAATATTTTTGTGTTCCGTGGCGGGTCGATTGTTGGATGTGTCTCATAAGTTACTGATTTATTGTTTATTTTATGTGATGTGGCGGATGGATGAGGCGTTGTCTCCTGCCGGTTTTTGTCACTATACGCGACGCTACATTTTTCTGAAAATTTATTTTTTTGCAGATTTTTTGCTGGATCGCGAGTATCGTGCGCCGGTGTCGCCTGACGCCGGCCCGGCGGTCCGGCGCTTGACGAAGTGATGAGGACAATCTGGATGAAAGTGCTGGTCCCTGTGAAGCGCGTGGTCGACTACAACGTGAAGGTGCGCGTGAAGTCGGACGGAACGGGCGTCGATATCGCGAACGTGAAGATGTCGATGAACCCGTTCGATGAGATTGCCGTGGAAGAAGCGGTGCGCCTGAAGGAAGCGGGCGTGGCGACCGAAGTGATCGCCGTGTCGATCGGCGTGGCGCAGGCGCAGGAAACGCTGCGCACGGCGCTGGCGATCGGCGCCGACCGCGCGATCCTGGTGGAAGCGGGCACGGCCGATGCAGGCGTGGAGCCGCTGGCCGTGGCGAAGATCCTCAAGGCGCTGGTCGACAAGGAACAGCCGCAACTGGTGATCCTCGGCAAGCAGGCGATCGACGACGACTCGAACCAGACGGGCCAGATGCTGGCCGCGCTGGCCGGCCTGCCGCAAGCGACGTTCGCCTCGAAGGTGACGATCGCCGACGGCCGCGCGACCGTCGCACGCGAAGTGGACGGCGGTTCGGAAACGCTGTCGCTCACGCTGCCGGCCGTGGTCACCACCGATCTTCGCCTGAACGAGCCGCGCTACGTGACGCTGCCGAACATCATGAAGGCGAAGAAGAAGCCCCTGGAAAACGTCAAGCCGGAAGACCTCGGCGTGGACGTCGCGCCGCGCCTGAAGACGCTGAAGGTGGCCGAGCCGCCCAAGCGCGCGGCGGGTGTGAAGGTGGCCGACGTGAAGACGCTGGTCGAGAAGCTGAAGACCGAAGCGAAAGTGCTGTAAGGGGAGACAAAGATGACGATTCTGATCATTGCCGAACACGACAATGCCTCGATCAAGGCCGCGACGCTGAACACGGTGGCCGCCGCCCAGAAGATCGGTGGCGACATTCATGTGCTGGTGGCCGGCGGCAACGCGCAAGCCGCCGCCGATGCCGCGGCGAAGATCGCCGGCGTGGCGAAGGTGCTGCTGGCCGACGCGCCGCATCTGGCCGAGGGCCTGGCCGAAAACGTCGAAGCGACGGTGCTGAACATTGCGAAGGACTACTCGCATATCCTCGCGCCGGCCACCGCCTACGGCAAGAACGTCGCGCCGCGCATCGCCGCGAAGCTCGACGTCGCGCAAATTTCGGACATCACGGCGGTGGACAGCGCCGACACGTTCGAGCGCCCGATCTACGCGGGCAACGCGATCGCGACGGTGCAATCGAGCGATCCGATCAAGGTGATCACGGTGCGCGCGACCGGTTTCGACCCGGTGGCGGCCGAAGGCGGCAGCGCGGCGGTCGAGAAGATCGAGGCGGCGGCCGATAGCGGCAAGTCGCAGTTCGTGAATCGCGAAGTGACGAAGCTGGACCGTCCGGAGCTGACGAGCGCGAAGATCATCGTGTCGGGCGGCCGGGGCCTGGGCAGCGGCGAGCACTACACCGCCACGCTGGAGCCGCTGGCCGACAAGCTCGGCGCGGCGCTGGGCGCCTCGCGCGCGGCGGTGGATGCGGGCTACGTGCCGAACGATTTCCAGGTTGGGCAGACGGGCAAGATCGTCGCGCCGCAGCTGTACATCGCGGTGGGGATTTCGGGTGCGATCCAGCATCTGGCCGGGATGAAGGATTCGAAGGTGATCGTCGCGATCAACAAGGACGAGGAAGCGCCGATTTTCAGCGTGGCCGACTACGGCATCGTGGGCGATCTGTTCACGGTTGTGCCCGAGCTCGCGGCCGCGCTCGACTGAGCGCGCCACGCACCGCCTTATTTCAACTATCAACGCCGTACACGGAGAACCCCCGGAATGATTTCGACCACCGATCCGCATGTCAACCGCAAGCCGCGCAACGTTTCGCAATCCGAATGGGATACGCGCGTGCAACTGGCCGCCGCCTATCGCCTCGCCGCGAAGTTCGGCATGACCGACCTGATCTACACGCATATCTCGGCGCGCGTGCCGGGCACCGAGGCGCAATTCCTGATCAACCCGCACGGCTGGTTCTTCGACGAGATCACGGCGTCGTCGCTGGTGAAGATCGACGTGAGCGGCAGCCCGGTGGGCGACGAGCGCTTCGAGGTGAACGCGGCCGGCTTCACGATCCACAGCGCGCTGCACCAGGCGCGTCACGACGTGGAATGCGTGGTGCACCTGCACACCACGCCGGGCATGGCGGTGGCGGCGATGGAATGCGGGCTGCTGCCGCTGAACCAGATCAGCATGCAGTTCTACAACCGCGTGGCCTATCACGACTACGAAGGCATCTCGCTCGATCTCGACGAACGCTCGCGCATCGTCCGCTCGATCGGCGACCAGCACCACCTGATCCTGCGCAATCACGGCCTGCTGACCACGGGCCGCTCGATCGCCGAGGCGTTCACGCGCATGTACTACCTGAACAAGGCGTGCGAGATCCAGGTCGCGACGCTGTCGGCCGGCCAGAAGGTGACGATGCCGTCGCCGGAAGTGTGCGAGCACGCGGCCAAGCAGCACGACGACTACGCCTACCTCGACACGGTCCACCTCGATCGCGAATGGACGGCGCTGCTGCGCCTGCTCGATCGCGACGGCGGCGGCTACCGCGCCTGAGCGGCACGGCGGCGGGGCTGAGGGCGCAACATGCAGCGGATCGCGAGCGGCGCGCGCGCCTATCGTTTCGCGTCGGCGCGCGGCTTCCGGCTCGGCACGCTGCGCTTTCCGTATCCGCTCGAGTGGCACACCGAGCGCGGCACGCACCGGATCGCGCCGCCGCGCGCCGGCGCTCCGGTGCTGACGGGCGGGCTGACGC
>NZ_JAAGPF010000298.1 GCF_017104645.1 Burkholderia sp. Ac-20379 | reverse complement strand
CGATGCCGAAGCACAGCGCCACGAGTGCCGCGCCGGTCGCCTGGCCGATCAGCCGGGCCGTGGCGACGATGCCGCTCGCGCCGCCGCTGCGCTCGGGCGGCGCGCTCGCCATCAGCGCCTTCAGGTTCGGCGACTGGAAGAAGCCGAAGCCCGCGCCGCACAGCGCCATGCGCCAGACGATGTCGCCGACGTGCGGATACGGCGGCAGCATCGCCAGCAGCGCCATGCCGAGCGCCAGCAGGGCCAGGCCGATCGCGCCGAGCAGGCCCGGCGGATAGCGGTCCGACAGGCGCCCCGCGAGCGGCGCCGACAGCGCGACGACGGCCGACCACGGCGTCATCAGGAAGCCGGTTTCGACCGCGCTGCGATGCAGGACATCCTCGAAATAGAACGGCAGCGAGACGAACGCCAGCCCCTGCGCCGCGAACGAGCAGACGGCCGTGACGGCCGACAGCGCGAACACCGGCCGCCGGAACAGGTCGACCGGCAGCATCGGCGACGGGTGGCCGCGCTCCCGCCGCATCATCAGCCAGCCGAACAGCAGCGCGACGGCCGCCGCGATCAGGCTGATCGACACCGGCCCGCGCTGCGCCGTCTCGCCCAGCGCGAAGATCAGCGCCGAGAACGTCACCACGTTGAACAGCGCCGCGACGCGATCGAACGCATGGCCGCCGCGCGCCGTCTGCGGCAGCGACGGAATCGCCACGGCCAGCGCGAGCACGCCGAGCGGCACGTTGACGGCGAACAGCCAGGGCCAGTCCGCCACCGACAGGATCAGCGAGGCGATGGTCGGGCCGATCGCGAACGAGGTGCCGACGATCAGCGCGTTGAGCCCGAGCCCGCTGCCGAGCCGCTTGGCCGGATACAGATAACGGATCAGCGCCGTGTTGACGCTCATGATCGCCGCCGCGCCCAGGCCCTGCACGACCCGCGCGGCGGTCAGCATCGGCAGCGTCGACACCAGCGCGCAGGCCAGCGACGCGCAGGTGAACACGATCAGCCCGCCGATGTAGATGCGCCGGTGGCCGACGATGTCGCCGAGCGCCGCGAGCGGCAGCAAGGTGGCCACCATCGCGAGCTGGTAGGCGTTGATGATCCACACCGAGGCGGCAGGGGCCGTGTGGAGATCCGCGGCGATGGCCGGCAGCGCGGTGTTGGCGATCGCGGTGTCGAGCGTCGCGAGCGCGACCGCGAGCAACAGCGCGAGCATTGCACGCCAATTGAACGCCGGCTCCGCGGAGCCGCCGGCGAGAAGGGTTTCGGACAAGGTTCGACTCGGTGGGACGGGCGATGCGCGACGCGCATCGCGGATGGAACGGCGCGACGGTGCGCCGCCGCTTCCGCATTGTTGCAGAGCGGTGCGAATCGTGCAGGCCCGCGCGACGGAAGAAAGCTTGCAGAAAGGCAAGGACTGCGAAATCGATGCAAGCTTGCCGGAACCGTTCGCCAAGGAAAACGAATCGATGCCAGGGAGGCCTCGCGGCCGATGCGTGTCCGATTCGTGTCCGGCCCTATGCCCTGATCATCCCTAGCCGCCCTGCCCGCCCGCCGCCGGCGCGGCCCGGTCGAGCGCGGCGGCGCGAATCGCCTCGCCCGGCGCGGTGAACGTCTGCTGCCGCAACTGCGCGATCTGCGCATCGCGATCCTGAGGCGCCTGCGCCCGAGCGGCGATCCGGTCGCGCTCGGCCGCGTACGTGCGGTACTTCGCCTGCCATGCGTCGTCGTCGCGTTGCAGTTGCGCGGCGCGCTCGGCGGCTGCGGGGCCGAGTGTCTGCGCGATCTGCGCGCGCATCTCGTCGGACGTCGCGCCCGCTTGCTGCAGGACGGCGATCTTCGCCACCGCGTCCTGCTGCGCCTGCAACGCATCGCGCCGGGCGCGCTCGTCCGGCGTCAGTTGCGCGTCGAGCGCGGCCAGCCGGGCCGCCTTCTGCGCCGCGTTCAACGACGGATCGCGCGCGATGCGGATCCGTTCGAGATCGAGCCGTTGATGGCGCTGCTCGTCGCCGAAGAACGGTGCGGCCCACTCGCCGAGCGTGCGGTTCGCCAGATCCGAACGCTGGTCGAGCGCCAGTTGCATCGCCGCCGGATCGAGCTTGTCGCCGAGCACCGCGCCGCCGCCCGGCAATTGCGCGAGGCCGTCGAAATAGGCGCGGTAACGGCGCCAGACGTCGAGCGCCTCCTGCTGCGCCGGGCTGCCGTCGAGTTGCGCCGCGATCTCGCGGCGCACCAGCGCATCGAGTGCGGCCGGCGCGAGCTGGCTCTGCGCGCCCAGGCAGTAGTCGAAGAAATCGCGCACCGCGCGCGTTCGCGCGAGCCGGCCGCCCGCGTCGAGCGGCAGGCGCGGCGCCTGCGAGCCGGCCAGCCCGCTCGGCAGCGACGCGGCCAACGCGCCCGGCGCATCCGATGCGGCGGCAGGCGGCGCGGCCACGGCAGCCTGCCCGCCCGCGCCGCCCGGCCCATGCTGCGCGGGCGGCGGCACCAGCCAGAACACGATCGCGCCGGACGCGGCCAGGCCGCAAGCCGCGTACAGCGCCAGACGGGCCACCCCCATCAGATGCCCTGCAGCTTCAGCCGGTTCACGTGCGTGCGGATCACCGCGACCGGATCTTCCGCCTTCGCGCCGCGCACGCCGAGCAACTGGTTGATCTCGTCGAGATGGTTCCAGTGGTAGCTCGTGCCGAGCACCTGCCCGAACAGCGCGCTGCAGCGCGACACGAGGCCGTCGTTCTGGCCCGAGCCGCGATTGATCATGACCGCGCCGGTGCCGAGCAGCGCCAGCGTGGACGGATCGGTCAGGTTCGCCGAATCGATCAGGTTGACGCTGGTGTCGCTCGCGCCCGTCACGCCGAGCACCGTCGCGGTCGGCTGGATCGCCGTGCCGGCCCACGAATACAGCAGATGCGTGTTGCCGCCGACGGTTTCGGTCGCCGCGCCCGTCTGGCACGAGCCCGGCGCGCCGAGGCCCGCGCTCGGGAAATTCCGGTTGTAGGTGGCGGCCTGCGCCGTGGTCAGCGTCTTCAGCGCCGCGAGCGCGTCCTGATTCGTGTTGTGCGAGCTGCTGACCAGCGCGCCGAACGCGTTGACGAAGCCCGCGATCGCCACCGACGAGAGGCCGGTCGGGTCGGTCTTCAGCACGTCCTGCACGAAATCGGCGAATTCGGAGCCGCGATGCGGCGTGCCGATCGTCGTGACCGACGCCACCAGTTGCGGCGCGACGGCCGCGACGTAGCGCGAGGTCAGGCCGCCCTGGCTGTGGCCGATCAGGTTCACCTTGGTCGCCCCCGTGGCCGCAAGCACCTGCTTCACGTAGGCCAGCAGTTGTTCGCCGCGCCCGTTCGGGCCGTCGTCGCTCTGGAATCCCGACAGATTGGCGACGTACACCTGCGCGCCGTGCGATTGCAGATCGCTCTGGATGCCGTACCAATAATCGACGACGCCGGCGAACTTGTCGGTGCCGGACAGGCCGTGCACGAGAATCACCGGATAACGCGTCGCCGCGTAGGTATCGGCCGCCGCCGCGGCCGGGGCCACGGCCATCATCGCGGCCGCCACGCCCGCCAGCGGCGCCGCCGCCATGGCCCATGCCACCGCCCTCGCCACCAGCCTGGAACGCATCGATCTGTACATGCTTGTCTCCATCGTTATGGGATGTGTCGATGTGGATGCAACGAAGCGCCGAGGCGCGATCGCGGCAAGTGCGGAGTGAAGCACGCGGGCGCGCGGCTTGTCCGCAGTCGGACGGCTGTTTGGAAGCGCGTCTCTACTCGATTGACGGGGGCGGCGCGATCGGGCGGGCGGATGCGATGCGGCGTGGTGCTGCGATGCCGCATCGCATGGCCATGGCGTGCGAAACGATGCGAAACCGCCGCACCGCGAGAGGCGGCAAGCGGGAGATGCGATCGCAGCCGATGCGGGCGGATCGTTTGAAACGGACAGGATGTTGCGGGCGCAACATCCTGCGATGGCGCGGCTCGGGAAGCCGCTCGGGAAGCGGCGCGGTCGAGCCGCGCCGCCGCGCTTACGGCAGGATCCGGCGCAACGTGGCGTCGCGCTTCATGAAGTGATGCCAGAGCGCGGCCAGCGCATGCAGTCCGATCACGTAATAGAACAGGTTGCCGAGCAACTCGTGCGTTTCCTTGAGCGGGCCGCGCAGGGCCGGGTTGGCGTCGAACAGCGTGAACGAGAGCCCGAGCGGCGCGATCGTGACCGGATGCCCGCCCATGTTGACGAACGCGATGCCGAGCAGCGGCTGGCCGAGCGTGAACAGATACAGCGCGAGATGCGAGAGCTTGGCGAGCACTTTCAGCACGGCCGGCTGCGGCAGCGGATCGGGATGGCGCGAGCCGAACCGCCAGAACACGCGCAGCACCGACAGCAGAAACACGGCGGTGCCCGCGCAGAAGTGCACGTTCATCCAGAACGTGCGGCTATCGGTGCCCTTCGGCCCCCGGATCTCGATCGCCAGATAGGCCAGCGCGATGCCCAGCACGATCACCCAGTGAAACGCAATGGCCGGGCGGTTATAGCGAGGCTGGGTCGCTAGGATGTTCTTCATCGAGGCTCCGTTGGTCTTTCTTTATTGTGGGAAAGCCTCCGGCGCTTGGCTGGCCGGGGCTGAAGCCGCGATTGTACCGGGCCGGAATGACGCGAAACAGAGCGAAACGCCGCGAATCGGGCACGTGCAGGGGGTTGCGGCAAGAAAGCGGAAACGGGCCGTACGTAGCATCGAACGTTCCACGAACGTGGTGCAGGCGGCCCCTCGAGACGCGCCGCCGCCAGCGCGGCGAAAAGAAAAACCCGCATCGCGCGAGCACACGATGCGGGTGGATCGAGCGGGCAATCGGCACGCGATGGCGCATGCCGGTTGCCCTCGCCTGCCTCAGTTGTTGCGCGGCAGGAAGCTGATCGGATCGGCCGGCTTGCCGTCCTGACGCACTTCGAAGTCGAACGACGCGCGGCCGTCCGGGCCGGTCGCCATTTCGGCGATCGGCTGGCCCGCCGTCACGGCATCGCCTTCGTTGACGAGCAACTGGCCGTTGTGACCGTAGGCCGTGATCAGGCCGTTCTCGTGCTTGAGGATCACGAGCGGGCCGTACTTCGCGACGCCGGTGCCGGCGTACACGACGCGGCCCGGCGCGGCGGCGCGCACGGTCTTGTCGCCCGTCGAGGCGATCGTGATGCCGCGCGTCCTGCCCGGAATGAAGCGCGAGATCACGGTGCCTTGCGCGGGCCAGGCCAGCGGCGTGGTTTGCGTCTGCACCGGCGGCTGCGCGCCGGGCAACGTGGAGGCGGACGGCGCGGCGCCGGCCGGCACGGGCGACGTCACGGCCGTCGAACCGGGCGGCGGCGAGACGCGCAGCACCTGGCCCGGCGTCAGCATGTCGGTGGGGGCGATGCGGTTCCAGCCCGCCACATCCTGCACGCGCTGGCCGAAGCCGGCCGCGATCGACGGCAGCGTGTCGCCGGGGTTGACGCGGTAATAACCCGCCAGCACGCCGGCCTGGGTCTGCCGGACAGGTTGCGTGGTCGGCTGGTACGAGTCCGTCCACGGCGTCATCGTGCAACCGCCGACGAGCGCAGCGCCCGCGGCGAGCAGCGTCGCGCGGGACACGGCGCGACGGTACGTGGTGGTTTCGGTGAAGATCGTTCTTCTCAAGCTGCCTCCCTGGTTTCGCTTCGCTGCGTCCGGCCGCGCATCGCATACGCGTGCCGGACACGTGGCCCGGGTGGGCCGCCCCCGTGGGTATGGGGGCTTCAGACGCTGCCTTCGGTTTCCACGACGAGAATACGGGCTTCTCCGCGCGGATGGGCGACGTGCTCCGTGCCCACCGTGGCATGAAAGATGTCGCCGGATTCGAGCAAGGCTACATGCTCGCCGGCGGCATCGCGATAGTGCATGTCGACTTGTCCGTCGAGGACGACGAACACTTCCTCGCCGTCGTTCACATGCCAGATGTATGGCTGGTCGGTCCAGTGGAGCCGCGTGGTGATACCGCGCATGTTGGCGATATCGAGCGCGCCCCATGCGCGCGACGCAGTAAAGGTCTTGCTGCGAATGAGCTTCATGTCGGGTTCCGGCATGGCGGCGGTGGCGCCGCCTTCTCGCCGCGCGGCCCGGCCAGGCCGCTGCGTGCCCGTCGGATAGTACCTGCTCGGCGCGAATTTCGGAACCATCGCGCCCCGATTCCCTGCAAGGCTGGACGATTTTGCACCGTTTCCGGATCGATGGCGTATCCGCTGGCCGTTCGGCCGGGGGCCGGGCTTCAGGTTTTCGCGATGCAAAAAACAAGCCCGCGGTTCCTTTCGGAAACCGCGGGCTTCGACTGCGAACCACACCAACTACATCGAACCGTTTGCCGGCGCGGGTGGCGCTGCCTTGCGGCGCGCCGCCCGCTTCCGATTAACGACCCTTGTAGATCGGGGCGCCGTCGGCGATGCGACGAACCTTCGACGGCGTGCCCGATTCGGCGGCAGCGGCCGGTTGCGAACCGTAGCCGCTCGTGTCGGCGTTGGCGTAGTTTTGTTGCGGGTTGACGCGGGCTTCAGCGGCCTGGATGCCGGCCGGGTAATCGGTGCGATCCGTGCCCGGTTGATAGCCGGCCTTTTCCAGTTGAACCAGTTGGGCCTTCACTTCGGCGCGGGTCAGCGGGCCGTTCGATTGTTGAGCGAACGAAACGACCGGCACGGACAGGACAGCAGCGGCAGCAACAGCAGCGATCAGCGTTTTCATGATGTAACCTCCGAGACATTTTTTTGCTTCACCGCACACACCATGTGAGCAGCGAGTGAGATGAAGTCTAGTCTCGTTGAAACCTAGGGAAAACCCCGAAACGACGAAAACACTGTTCTGCGAACGATAACAATCCTCGGATACCAGCGCTATAAACCCTATTGATGTTGCTGGTATCTGCAACAATTACCGTTCGTGTCCGCGCTTACGCCCAATTGGCGTGGAAGCTGCCGGGCTTGTCGGTACGCTCGAACGTATGCGCGCCGAAGAAATCCCGCTGCGCCTGCACAAGGTTCGCCGGCAGGCGTTCCGAGCGGTAGCTGTCGAAGTACGCCACCGCCGACGAGAACGCCGGCACCGGCACGCCGGCCTTCACCGCGGCCACCACCACGTCGCGCAGCGCTTCCTGGTAGTTCGTGGAGATGTCCTGGAAGTACGGATCGAGCAGCAGGTTCGCGAGTTCCGGGTTGGTCGTGTAGGCATCGGTGATCTTCTGCAGGAAGCGTGCACGGATGATGCAGCCAGCGCGGAAAATGCGCGCGATTTCGCCCAGATCGAGCTTCCAGCCGTATTCCTTCGAGGCCGTGTCGAGCTGCGCGAAGCCTTGCGCGTACGAAATCACCTTGCTCAGATACAGCGCGCGGCGCACGGCTTCGACGAACGCGGCGCGATCGCCTTCCGGCTTGGCCGGCGACGGCCCCTTGAGCACCTTGCTGGCGGCCACGCGCTGCGTCTTCAGCGACGACAACACGCGCGCGAACACCGATTCCGTGATCAGCGGCAGCGGCACGCCGAGGTCGAGCGCGTTCTGGCTCGTCCACTTGCCGGTGCCCTTCTGCGCGGCGCGGTCGAGAATCACGTCGACCAGGTATTCGCCGGTTTCGTCGTCCTTCTTGTCGAAGATCTTCGAGGTGATCTCGATCAGGTAGCTGTCGAGCTCGCCCTGGTTCCACTCGGTGTAGACCTTGCCGAGCTCCTCGTTCGACAGGCCGGCCACCTGCTTGAGCACGGCGTAGCTTTCGGCGATCAGTTGCATGTCGCCGTATTCGATGCCGTTGTGGACCATCTTCACGAAGTGGCCGGCGCCGTCCGGGCCCATGTAGGCCACGCACGGCTCGCCGTCGCCCGGCGCCTTGGCCGCGATCTGCTTGAGGATCGGCTCGACCAGATCGTAGGCGTCGCGCTGGCCGCCCGGCATGATCGACGGGCCGTGCAGCGCGCCCTCCTCGCCGCCCGACACGCCCGTGCCGATGAAGTGCAGGCCCGATTGCGCGAGCTCCTGGTTGCGGCGGATCGTGTCGGTGAAATGCGTGTTGCCGCCGTCGATCAGCACGTCGCCCTTGCCGAGCAGCGGCTTGAGCGCCGCGATGGTGGCGTCGGTCGGCTCGCCGGCCTTCACCATCAGCAGGATGCGGCGCGGCGTTTCGAGCGACGCGACGAATTCCTCGAGCGTGTAGGTCGGGACCAGCTTGCGGTCGGGGAATTCGGCGATCAGCTCGTCGGTCTTGTCGCGGCTGCGGTTGTACACGGACACGGCGTGGCCGCGGCTCTCGATGTTCAACGCCAGATTGCGGCCCATCACGGCCATCCCGACTACGCCGATTGCTTGTTTGCCCATGGTTCATTCTCCGAAAAAATCCTGGCGCGGCCCGGCCGAGCCGCGCGCCTAGCCGTAAAGGATAAGGGAAAACCTGCCGGCGGCGCTCGATCGCGCCCGGCGGCGATCAGCGCACGCGGCGGCGGAACGCGACGCACAGGTTGTTGGCCGGCATCTCGACGACGCGTTCCGGCTCGAATCCGGCGGCCTGCGCGAGTTCGGTCACGGCCTCCAGGTCGCGCACGCCCCACGACGGATCGCGGCGGCGCAACTGCGCGTCGAACGCGGCGTTCGACGGCGCGGTGTGTTCGCCGTTGCGGCGGTACGGACCGTACAGCAGCAGCACGCCGCCGCCGTCCAGCACGCGCGCCGCGCCCGCGATCAGCGCGCAGGCGGCTTCCCACGGCGCGATATGGATCATGTTGATGCAGACCACCGCATCGGCTGCATCGAGCGGCCAGCGGTCGGCGCGCACGTCGAGCTGGCGCGGCGCGCGCAGGTTCGGCAGCGCGGCGTCGGCCGCCCAGGCGGCGATCGAGGCCAGTGCGGCGGGATCGGGATCGGTCGGCTGCCATTCGAGATGCGGCAGCGCGGCGGCGAAATGCACGGCGTGCTGGCCGCTGCCGCTGGCGATTTCGAGCACGGTGCCCTGCGCGGGCAGCACCTCGCGCAGCACCGCGAGGATCGGCTCGCGATTGCGCTCGGCGGCCGGCGCGTGCAGGCGTTCGGGGGGCGTGGACGGATGCGTCATACGGAAAGCGCCTCGATGCAAAAGGATGCGAAAAGATGCAAAGCGCGCAGTGTGCCGGATCGGCGCGGCGGGCGAA
>NZ_JAAGPF010000297.1 GCF_017104645.1 Burkholderia sp. Ac-20379 | reverse complement strand
AAAAAAAAAAAAAAACTAGTGAAAGAAGGAATTATAATTCTTAAAAAACACAATATAAATCAGTTCTGTCAATCTTGTCATATCTATTACATCATCATCACGATACCATGCTACATGTTCGCCAATAAACAATACTTGGCTATTGTTATCTACTTGCTCCTATTGCACACACTTCTTCTCGAACTACAGATAGCACCTAACTTGCATGCTGTCTCTCCTCTTCACCTACTACT
>NZ_JAAGPF010000296.1 GCF_017104645.1 Burkholderia sp. Ac-20379 | reverse complement strand
CGGCCGCTGCCGCGCCCGCGCCGCGTGCGGCGGCGCGCACCTGGAAGGTATCGGCGCGGCTTCGCGCCGCGCCGCGCCGCCCTATTCAGCGCGTCGCCTACGAGCCGCCCCGCCCGCCCTCGCAGGATCCGTTCTTCGCGAATCTCTACCGTCACTGAAATCGGCGTGACGGTGCGTGCGCCAGGCCGCACCGTTCATGCAAACAGCGCCGGCCCGCCCCGCCCTCGCGGGCGGACGGAACCGGCGCTGCTTTATCGAATCGCCAACGGCCTCAAGCCGCCTTCGCCGCCACCTTCGGCAGCCACGCCTTCACCAACGATACCCACCACGCCATCCCCGGCTTCAGCAGCGCATCGTTGAAATCGTAATTGGGGTTGTGCAGCGGAATCGCGCAACCGCAGTTGCCGTGTTCCGAGCCGTCGCCGTTGCCGATGAACACATAGCAACCGGGGCGATGCTGCATGTAGAACGAGAAATCCTCCGACGGCATCTGCGGCGCCACTTCCGCATCCACGCTCGCCGCGCCGAACACCGATTCGAGCACGCCGGCCGCGAACGCGGTTTCGTCGCGATGATTGACGAGCGGCGGATACATGCGGTTGAACGCGAAATCGAGCTGCATCTCGTAGGCCGAGGCAATGCCCTGGGCCAATTCGCGCATGCGCTGCTCGATGCGGTCGAGCACCTCGGGCTTGAACGCGCGCACCGTGCCGCTCAGCGTGGCCTGCCCCGGGATCACGTTGATCGCGCTGCCGGCGTGGATCTCCGTGACGGACAGCACGGCCGCCTCGTTCGGATCGATATTGCGCGCGACGATGCTCTGCCAGGCCTGCACCAGCGCCGTGGCGGCCACCACCGGATCGGCCGCGCGGTGCGGCTGCGCGGCGTGCGCGCCGGCGCCGGTCAGCGCGACCGAGAACGTGTTGCTCGACGCCATGATCGGGCCGGGCCGCAACGCGAAGCTGCCCGCGGCGATGCCGGGCCAGTTGTGCGCGCCGAACACGGCATCCATCGGGCAGCGCTCGAACAGGCCGTCCTCGATCATCAGGCGCGCGCCCGCGCCGCCCTCCTCGGCCGGCTGGAAAATGAAATTGACGGTGCCGTCGAAATCGCGATGCTCGGACAGGTAGCGCGCCGCGCCGAGCAGCATGGCGGTGTGGCCGTCGTGGCCGCACGCGTGCATCTTGCCGGGATGGCGCGACGCATGCGCGAAGCGGTTCTGCTCCTGCATCGGCAGCGCGTCCATGTCGGCGCGCAGGCCGATCGAGCGCGTGCCGCGGCCGCAGCGCAGCACGCCCACCAGGCCGTAGCCGCCGATGTCGCGCTCCACGTCGATGCCCCAGCTCGTCAGGAGCCGCGCCACGTAGTCGGAGGTTTCCCGCTCCTCGTGACGCAACTCGGGGTGCGCATGCAGATGTCGTCGAATGCGGATCAGATCGGGTTCGATTGCGCCGAGGCGCGGGTCGTTCAGGAAAGTCATTCTGTCAGGGCGCCATGCGCCGGTTGTTCGGAATTCGAGCCGGCGCGCGCGGACAGCGCGACCGGGATGCAACTGACGAGCGCGGCGGCGGCCAGGTAGTAGCCCACCACCAGCTTGTCGCCGGTTGCGTTGATCAGGGTGGTGACGACGAGCGGCGTCAGGCCGCCGAACAGCGTCACGCCGGTGGCGTACGACAGGCCCACGCCGGTGGCGCGGAACTGCACCGGAAACACGCCGGCCAGCACGTTCGACGCGCACGCCGCGTAGCAGGCCAGCAGCAGCGCGATCACGGATTGCACGGCCATCAGCGCGAGGCGATCCGGATGCTGCGACAGGAACAGGAACATCGGATACGCGCCCAGCGCCGTCAGCAGCGCGCCGAACAGCATCGGACGGCGCACGCCGATCCGGTCCGACAGCATGCCCACCAGCGGGCACGCGATCACCATCGTGACGCCGTACGCCAGTTGCCCGAGGTAGCTGTCGAACAGGCTCATGTGCAGCTCGCGCACCGAGTACGTGGTGAAGTAGTTCGACACGTAGGTCGCGATGGTCCAGAACACCATGATCGCGACGCCGCCGGCGAGCCGCCAACGGTATTGCACGAGCTGCGGCGCGAGCGCCACGGCGCGTTGCTGGCTGGCGCGTTCGAACGCCTGCGTTTCCGGGATCGAGCGGCGCACGTACCAGCCCACCGGCCCGATCAGCACGCCGAACACGAACGCCAGACGCCAGGCGCCGGCGTTGATCTGCGCGTCGCTGAACAGGTGCGTGAGCGCCATGCCCACCAGGCCCGCGAGCATCACGCCGCCGCCCTGCGACATCTGCTGGAACGACGAGGCGAAGCCGCGCCGCTTGCTCGGCGCGTTCTCGATCAGCAGCGCGACCGAGCCGCCGATCTCGCCGCCGGCCGAGAAGCCCTGCAGCAGGCGGCCGCACACCACGATCACCGGCGCGGCCACGCCGATCGAAGCATACGACGGGCAGATCGCCAGCACCAGCGTGCTGGCCGCCATCAGCACCAGCGTCAGGCTCAGCGCGCGGCGGCGGCCGGCGCGGTCCGCATAGCGGCCCAGCACCAGCGCGCCGAACGGCCGCGCGACGAAGCCCACCGCGAACGTCATGAACGTCAGCAGCAGCGAACTGAATTCGGACTGCGTAGCGAAGAAGGTGCGCGAGATCGGCACCGCGAAAATGCCGTAGGCAATGAAGTCGTAGATTTCGAGCAGATTGCCGACCGAGGCGGCCGCAAAGGTCCTGCGTTCGGAGGACGCGGCTGTGTCGTGGAGTTCACCGGAGCGGTTCATGGGAGCGGTTCGGTCGATGTTGGAATAGGCCTCAATCTACCGCCCGCCCCCCGCGCCGCCGGCATACTATTCAAAAATAGCGGGGATACCCGCAAGGCATATCCAAGGGAAAACGCGCACCCGGCAAGGGTTTTCCAGAGGTGGCCCGCCACGCGCCGCGGGTCGCTCCCGGCTGGCCGGAATGCTTTTGGCATGCAAGACTTCAGGCACTTCGATTCGCGCATGCAACATGGATATCCGACACGTTCGTTACTTTCTCGCGGTGGCCGATTCGGGCAGCGTGGCCGCCGCGGCGCGGCAACTGCACATCGTGCAACCGGCGCTGAGCCGGCAGATCCGCGATCTCGAGGAGGAACTGGGCGCGCCGCTGTTTTCGCGCAGCGCGCGCGGCGTCGAGCTGACGGCGGCCGGCGAGCAGTTCGCGCTCGATGCCAGAAAGCTGATGATCGATTTTCAATCGGCGCGGCAGCGCGCGCTGCGCGTCGCGCAAGGCAGCGCGGGCGCGCTGCGGCTCGGGCTGTCGCCCGCGTATGGCTGGCACCCGGCGATCCTCTCGCAGATCAACCGGTTTCGCGAGGCGCAACCGGCCATCTCGTTGCGGGTGGAACCGATGCTGGCCGCGCGGCAACTGACGGCGCTGGCCGACGGCGAACTCGATGGCGGTTTTTTCGGCTGGCGCGATGCGCGCGACACGCGCTTCGATGCGATGACGCTGTTCCACTGCGGGCTGCGCATCGCCGTGCCGAAGCGGGGCGGCATCACGATGCAGGTGCCCGAGCGGCTGTCGGATCTCGCGCAACTGCCGTGCGTCTGGTTCGACCGCGACACCGCGCCCACCTATTACGACTTCCTGATCCGGCAATGTCAGCTCGCCGGGTTCTCGCCGAACATCGTGCAGCTCGGCGGCGACACCACCACGATTCTCGGGCTGGTGGCCGCCGGGTTCGGCTACTCGATCGTGCCCGACAGCGCGCTGCATTGCTGCCCGCCATCCACCGCGCTGATCGCGCATCCGGAGCTGACGCTGACCTATCCGGTCGAGTTCGTCTGGAAGCGCGACCACCTGAACGGGCCGCTCGCGCGCTTCATCCGCGACATGGAACCGCGCGTGCCGTTCGATCCGCACGCGACGTGGGCCGGCGAAGCGCCGCAGCAGGCCGGCGTGCCGGCCTGAGCGGCGCCGGCCGCGATCAGAACTTGTGGCGGATCGCGAGGTGCACGGCGGCCTGATGGTCGACGGACGACGGGGTCAGGCTCGCGAGCGCGGCCACCGCATCCTTGCCCGTCGAATCGTGGCCCGACGCCTTCTGATACACGGCCGAAAAATACACGTCGGTGCGCTTCGACAGCGCGTAGTCCGCCCCGATCTCGCCCTGGTAGTAACGCGCGCCGGCGTTGCTCGCCCCGTTGGCCAGCGTCGCCGCGTTGCTGCGCGTGTAGTCGAAGCCGGAGGCCAGCAGCAGCGTGGGCGTCAGTTGATAGCGCAGGCTCAGTTCCGCGTTGTTGAACGTGACGCTGCTGCCCGCGCGGAAGCTGCTGGCGCCGTTGCCGCCGAGGTCGAGGAAGCGCACGTTCGAGTAGGTCGCGCCGAGCGTGGCCGCGCCGATCGCGTAGGTGCCGCCAAGCGCGATCACCTGATACGAATTGGCCGACGTATAGCCCGAATAGATCGGATTACTGACGACTGCCGGCGTGGCGGCGGAGGTGCTGTTGCCGAACAGGCCGCCCAGATTCGACGGCGTGCGCGCGTTCAGGTAGCCGATGCCGAGCGTGACCGGCCCGCCCGCGTAGCCCGCGCCGAGCGACCAGATCTGGTTCTGCGACACGTTGCCGGCCACGCCGCCCACGCTGTAGGTGCCGCCCCACGTGAAGCCGCCGTAGCGCGGGCCGAGGTACTTGACCGTGTTGTTGGTGCGATACGAGTTGTTGAAGTTGTCGATGTCGCCCGCATGCGCCGCGATCGTGCCGCCCCACGCATCGGCCACGCTCAGGATGCCGACGTAATCGACCACCGAATCGTATTGACGGCCCAGCGTGACGCGCCCGTAGCGCTCGCTGGCCAGCCCGACGAACGCCTGCCGGCCGAACATCAAGCCGCCCTGCCCGAGCTTGCCGCTGTTCACGTCGAAGCCGTTCTCGAGCGTGAACACCGCCTTCAGGCCGCCGCCCAGATTCTCCTCGCCGCGCAGGCCGAACCGGCTGCCCTGCAGCATCCCCGACGACATGTTGTACAGCGAATGGCCGCCCGCGTTCGACGTGTAGTTGATGCCCTCGTCGATGATCCCGTACAGCGTCACGCTGCCCTGCGCGTGCGCGGCTTCCGTCATCGTGCCCAATACCGCGATGGTGATAAACAGCTTTTTCATTCGCCAATCCCCTTGATCGATTTCGTATAGAACTACTGATTAGTTATTCCTGACGATTTCAGGCAAGGGCATCTTAGTGGCGATCAAAAATCGCGAATATTACCTAAAAGATGGGGGCGCTATGCCTGGCGGGCATAGCGCGATGCAGCACGGCATCGGCGATCGATTGCATCGACAGCGGGCCGTAAACGGCAACGGGACCGCCCGCCCTCGAAGGCGGAACGGCCCCGTTGCCGACGCGCGGGCGGGCGGCTGCCGCGCGCTCAATCGAGGCGGAACATCTTCACCGCGTCGGCCACCTCGCGCGCCTGCTGATTGAGCGAAGCGGCGGCGGCGGCCGATTGCTCGACGAGCGCCGCGTTCTGCTGCGTGGCGCGATCGACCTCGGAGAAGCTGCTGTCGATCTGCGAGATGTGCAGGCTCTGCTCGCCGATCGTGCCTTCGATCTCGGAGATGAACTGATTCACGCGCCCGATCGCCTGCACGGTCTGATCGATGGTGGCGCCGGTGGCGCCCACCTGATCCGCGCCGGCCTGCACGTTGCGCGACGATTCCTCGATCAGTTGCTTGATCTCGCGCGCCGCCGTGGCGCTGCTCTGCGCGAGGCGCCGCACCTCGGACGCCACCACGCTGAAGCCGCGCCCGCCCTCGCCCGCGCGGGCCGCTTCCACGGCCGCGTTGAGCGCGAGAATATTGGTCTGGAACGCGATGCCGTCGATCACGCCGATGATCTCGGTGATCGCGCCGGACGAGCGCGCGATCTGCTCGATGCTGCTGACCGCCTCCGTCATCGCCGCGCCGCCGCTGCGCGCCATCTCGCTGGTGGACGACGCGAGCGCGCTGGCCTGCTTCGACGCGTCCACCGAGGTGTGCAGGCTGTTGGCCAGCTCGGCCAGCGCCGAGGCGGTTTCCTCCAGGCTGGCCGCCGAGCTTTCGGTGCGGCGCGCCAGATCGCGGTTGCCCACCTCGATCTCGGCCGTCGCCACCTGCATCGCCTCCACGCCGGTGCGGATGCCCAGCAGCAGCATGCACATCGTCTCGACGAACTGGTTGAACGAGCCGGCGATCTGCGCCACCTCGTCGTGGCCCACCACCGGCAGGCGCTGCGTCAGGTCGCCCGCGCCGTTGCCGATCACGCTCATCGCGTTGCGCACCTCGGCGAGCCGGCGGAACGACGACGCCGTCAGCCAGGCCGCCACGGCCACCGCGATCGCCGCGAGCACCAGGCTCATCAGCAGCGTGGCGCGCAGCACGTCGCGCAGGCCGGCGGTGGCCTCGCGCGCGTCGAGCGCCACCACGAGATACCACGGCGTGCCGGGCACCGCGCGCACCATCAGCAGCTTGCGCGCCCCGTCGATCTCGAATGCGCCGGGGCGGCTCAGGCCGTCCAACTGCGTGAGGGCGTCGGCGCTCAGCGATGCGGCGATGTCGGTGGACGGCTTCAGCGTCAGGGCCGCGTCGCGATGCGCGATCACCTGGCCGTCGCGCGCCACCACGAACGCGAAGCTCGACGGCGTGGGATGCACGGCGTCCACCACCTTGCGCACGGCGTCCAGCGTGACCGCGCCGCTCACCACGCCCACGCTCGCGCCGCCCTGCCGGATCGGCGCGGCGAACGCCACGTACGGCACCTTGGTCGACGCGTCGGGATAGGGCTTGGTCAGCACCGCGGCGCCGCTGGTCATCGGGCCGGTGTACCACGGCCGCGTGGTCGGGTCGTAGCCGGGCGGCGTCGAATGATTCGAATAGAACGTGTGGTCCGGCCAGCCGACCGTGGCCACCTCGAAGCCGTCGGCCAGCGCCATGTGCTTGACGTAGCCCTGCGGATCGCCGTGCTCGACGAGCGCGGCCGTCTCCTGCACGGCGTGCTGCTTCGCGGCGACCCACTGCGCGATGGTGGCGCGGTTGCCGTCGGCGATGGCGCTCAGGTTCGCGTCGAGCGTGGCCATCGTGCTGTTGCGCACGAGCGTGTAGATCAGCGCGCCGGACAGCGCCAGCGACGCGATCACGGTGCCCAGGACGATGACGAGGATTCTGCTGCGGAATGAACGGATCAAGACCAGCCCCAAACGTGACGTGACATCACGGCACGCCGCAGCCTGTCTTCGCTTTCGACAATCCGCCCCCTCGCACGCCGTATCTGTTCGCTTTAACGACGCCGCGCGGTGCGAACTTGAGGCGCCGGGCTATAGGATCGAGGCATAGCCGCCGGCAGGTTCGAACGATAGCTTCGGACAGCGAACGTATGAGGATTGCAGCGGCGGCGGCCGCTCGCAGCGGCGCTCGTCAACCTGCGTCAGCCCGCCGCCGCCAACCGCGCGGCCGCCTTCGCCACCGCGGCCTCGCGTATCGCGCGCCGCGCCGCGGTGGACGCCATCGCCCGCTCGACGATCCCGGCCGGTGCGACGAACGGCGTGCCGGCCCGGAACGGCGGCGCCGGATCGTATTCGATCTGCAGTTGGATCTGCCGCGCGACGTCCTCGCCGGCCACCTCGGCCGCCACCTGCAAGGCCATGTCGATGCCGGCCGTGACGCCACCCGACGTGTAGAGCTTGCCGTCGATCGTCAGGCGCGCGTCGCTCGGCGTCGCGCCGAACTGGCTCAGCAGATGGCGCGCCTGCCAATGGCTGCCCGCGCGGCGGCCCTTCAGCAGCCCCGCCGCGCCGAGCAGCAGCGAGCCGGTGCAGATGCCGAACACATGCTTCGCCGCGAGCGCGCGCTCGCGCACGAAGCCGACGATGCGCGGATCGAGCATCGCCTCGTCGGTGCCGGGGCCGCCCGGCACCACGAACAGGTCGTAGGCGGACGCGCTGGCGAAATCGGCGTCGGGCTGGATCACGAGGCCCTTGTCGGTGCGCACCGGCGCGCGGCTCGGCGCAACGACCTCGGCGCGCCAGCCGGGCAGCCTGCCGAGCACTTCGAGCGGGCCGGTCAGATCCAGTTGCGTCATGTCCGGAAACAGCAGCAGGCCGGCGACGTGGGTTGGAGGGGCGAGTTCGAGCGCTTGCGTCATGGCGTTCTCCGATGCGTCGGTTGGTTGATGACGTCATTGAAGCAGCCCGCGCACTGGCAAAAAAGACAGAAAACGCGTACTTTTTGCCAATGACCGCCCTTGCCCCCACCTCTGCCCGCCGGATCGTGATCCTCGTGTTCGACGGCGCCCAGCCGATCGACGTGTCCGGCCCGCTCCAGACCTTCGAAACCGCCAGCGAGGAAGCGGCGGGCGAGCGTTACCGCTGCAGCGTGATCTCCGAGGATGGCGGCCCGCGCCGGCTGCAAGGCGGCATGACGGTGCTGACCGAGCGCCCGCCCGAGGGACGCTTCGACACGCTCGTGATTCCCGGCGGCCCGGGCGTCGAGGCCGCGCGCCGCTCGCCCGGGATCGTGCGGCTGGTCGGCGAACTGGCCGCGCGCGCCGAGCGCGTCTGCTCGGTCTGCACGGGCGCATTCCTGCTGGCCCAGGCCGGGCTGCTGGCCGGGCGCAAGGCGGCCACTCACTGGCGCGCGTGCGCGGCGCTGGCGAGGGAATTCCCGTCGATCGAGGTGCAGCCCGATCCGATCTGGGTGCGCGACGGCCGGATCTGGACCTCGGCCGGCGTGACGGCCGGCATCGATCTCGCGCTGGCGATGGTCGAGGCGGATCACGGCAGCGCGCTGGCGGCGCTGGCCGCGCGGCGCCTGGTGGTGTACATGCGGCGCTCGGGCGGCCAGGCGCAATTCAGCACGCCGCTCGCGCTGCAAACCGCCGACGGCTTCGGCACGCTGTTCGACTGGCTCGGCAAGAACCTGCACCGGCCGCTCAAAGTGAACGATCTGGCCGATGAGGCCGGCATGTCGCCGCGCACGTTCATCCGTCATTTCACCGAGAAGATCGGCATGCCGCCCGGCCGGGCGCTGCAAGGCTTGCGGCTCGAACGCGCGCAATCGCTGCTGACGTCCACCACCTATTCGCTGTCGGAAGTGGCGCGGCGCTCGGGCTTCGGCCGCGAGGAACGCCTGCGCAACGCGTTCGTGCGGCAGTTTTCGATCGGCCCGGCGCAGTGGCGGCAGCGCTTCAGCGAAAGGCAGGACGCGTCGTGAGGCGCGCCGGCCCGGTGCGCCGGCGTTACAGGCTCGGCGACAACCCGCCGTCGATGCGCAGGTTCATGCCCGTGATATAGCCCGCCAACGGGCTGGCGAGAAACGCCACGGCATCGGCGATCTCGTCGAGCCGCCCGACGCGCCCCATCGGCACCGGCGCGAACAGCGGCAGCACGGCCTGCTCGACCGCCTCCCACGCGCCGCCGCGCTCGGCCAGCCCGCGCTCGGCGGCCACCTCGCGAAACCGCGCGTCGAGCGCGGCGCTGTGGATC
>NZ_JAAGPF010000295.1 GCF_017104645.1 Burkholderia sp. Ac-20379 | reverse complement strand
CGCGGCGAACGCCAGCGCCGACAGCGCATAGGCGCGGCGCGGCCCCAGCCGCTTCAGCAGGCCGGCCGCGAGCGCCGAGCCGGCGATCGACGCGACGATGAAGATCGTGGTGCTCCACGAATACAGATCGAGCCCGCCGATGTCGCGCACCACGCTCGGCAGCACGGTGGCCACCACATAGACGCTCATCGCATGCAGCGCCACGCCGCCCGCCAGCGCGAGCGAGCGCAGGCCGTTCGCGCCCGAGCACAGCGCGCCCCAGCCGGTGCCGGCCGATTGGGCGGCGTGCGCTGAAGGCGCCGCCGCTGCCGTTGCCGCTGCAAATTCTTCCCGCTTACCCATGGGTTCTCCCGTTGCTGGTTCGATCGAGGCCGGCAAGCGTGCTTGCTCCGGCCAACGGCATCGTTTATAAAACCTCATGTTTAGTTGAGGTCAAGGGGCGAGCATGAGTATCGACGTCAAGCAGCCGCTGTCGGTGGGCGACGTGGCGCGCCGCAGCGGCGTGAGCGTTGCGACGATTCATTTCTACGAAGCGAAGGGATTGATTCACGGCTGGCGCAGCGAAGGCAACCAGCGCCGCTATGCGCGCGACGTGCTGCGCCGCATCGCGATCGTGCGGATCGCGCAGCGCGCCGGCATGCCGCTCGCGGCGATCAAATCGGCGCTCGATGCGTTGCCGGCCGGGCGCAAGCTGACGGTGCGCGACTGGCGGCGGCTCTCCACCGCGTGGCGCGACGAATTGAGCGAGCGGATCGATCAGTTGACCAAACTGCGCGATCAACTGGGCGGCTGCATCGGCTGCGGGTGCCTGTCGATGCGCGACTGCCCGCTGCGCAATCCGGACGACCGGCTCGGCGAGGCGATGCAGGGCGCGGCCCTGCTCGACGGCAAATAAGCAGGATGACGTAATGAAACGAGGCGGGCCGGCGATGTGTTGCCGGCCCGCCTCGTCGATGCACGCAAGGTTCAGCCGGCGCTGCCCATCGCCGGATCGGAGACCGAATCCTTGCCGGTTTCGATGCGCCCCGCGAAGCGGCGGCGGAACGTCGTGGACGTGCTGCTGCTGACCGTGAAGTCGTACCAGTTGCCGCTGCTCGCCACGGCCCAGCTCAGTTCGCCCGAGGCGTTGGCGGCCACGTTCAGCGTCCACGGGCCATCGCCGCGGTAGGCGTTCGCGGCCACCGTGAAGGTGACGGGCTGGCTGCCGCGGTTGAACAGCTTGACGATCACGCTCGACGTATCGCAGGGCTGATAGCAGACCTGAATTTCCGGATTGACGCCCGCGCCCAGTTCGCCGAGGTTGCCGACGTATTCGCGGTGATAGCCGTTCGGCCCGAGCACCCAGAGGTCGTAGCTGCCGTTGTCGGCCGCATCGGGCACCCACACGCCGCTCAGCGATTTGCCGGCCTGCACCGCGTAGCGGCGCGGCACGCGATCGAGATGCAGCCGGTCGTACACATGGAACACCGCGCCCGTGGCGTTGCTGCTGGCGTTCGCGAATTCGAGCGTGATGCCGGCGGCGGCCGGATGCGCCGTGGTGTGCAGCTCGTAGGGCAGCGCACGCGACGGCCGTGTGCCGGTGGCCTGCGCGGGCAGCGCCGAGGTGGCGGTGGCGGCCGGCACCGGGATCGCGCTGGCGGCGGCCTGCGACGCGGCCAGCGAATCCGCGCTCACCTTGGTGGTGCGGCCCGACAGCGTGGGCAGCGTGCCGTCGTTCGGCGACACGAAGTTGAAGCACGAGCTGAGGTCGCCGCAGATCGCGCGGCGATACGCGCTGATCTGCGGCTCGGCCACGCCGAAGCGCTTCTCGAGAAACATCAGCGTCGAGGTGTGATCGAACACCTGCGAATTGACGAAGCCGCCGCGGCTCCACGGCGAGATCACCCACATCGGCACGCGCGGCCCCGGCCCGTACGGGCGGCCGTCGATCGCGGGCTGATTGCTGGTGGCCGGCGTGAAGTTGTGATATTCCGGCGCCATGTCCGCATCGGCCAGCGTGCTGCCGCCGGCCAGCGTGCCGTCGGCGTTGTGCGACGGCGCGCTCGGCGGCGGCAGGTGATCGAAGAAGCCGTCGTTCTCGTCGTAGTTCACGAGCAGCACCGTCTTGCTCCACACGTCCGGGTTCGCGGTCAGCGCGTCGAGCACTTCCTGCACGTACCAGCCGCCCTGCGTCGGGCTCGACGGCCCCGGGTGCTCGCTGTAGTACGACGGCGGAATGATCCACGAGACGGCCGGCAGCGTGCCGTTCTGGATATCGTCGCGGAACGTTTCGAGGAAGCCTTGCGGCATGGTGTTGCCGAAGCCCTTGGCGAGCGGGCTCAGCGCGTCGTCGATGGCCGGATCGTAGAACGGGCCGGCCGCCGTCACCGACTGGTTGATGTCCACGGTCGAGACATACACCGGGCGGCGCGCGGCCGGCATCTGCTCGATCGCGGCGCGCCAGTGGCGAAATCCCATCATCTCGTTGCAGCCGAAATTGTCGACCAGGCTCTGATAGACCTTCCAGCTCACGCCGGCCGACTGCAGGCGATCGGCGTAGGTGGTCCAGGTCCAGCCCGAGGTGGACGGGCCGATGTCGTTGCCGCCGTTGAACTCGTTGTTCAGCGCCGCCACGCCCACGTTGCTGCCGTCGGCCGGGCTCTTGCCGTTCGGGCCGTTGGTGCCGCTCCAGTAGAACAGGCGGTTCGCGATGGTGCCGGTGTGCATGCCGCAGTGATACGAATCGCACAGCGTGAACGCGTCGGCCAGCGCGCGGTGGAACGGCACTTCGGGCGTTTCGTAGTAGCCGAGCGAGAGCGGCGTTTTCGCGGTCGGCCAGGCCGACATGCGGCCGTTGTCCCAGGCCGCCTGCGCATCGTTCCAGGTGTGCGGCGTGCTGCCCGCGCGCAGCGCGTTGCCCTGCGTCTCGTCGAGGTGATACGGCGCGAGCAGGCTGGTCACGCTCGATTTCGTATAGCTCTGGTGGAAGATGTTCGCCGCGTTCGGCGACGGAATCGCGAAGCGGTCGCCGTAGCCGCGCACGCCGCGGAACGTGCCGAAATAGCTGTCGAACGAGCGGTTTTCGAGCATCAGCAGCACGACGTGCTGGACGTCGTTGAGCGTGCCGGTGACGTTGTTCGCGTCGATCGCGAGCGCGCGCCGGATCGCCGGCGGAAACGCGGACAGCGTGGCGGCGGCCGCGGCGCTGCCGAGCGAGGTTTTCAGGAACCGGCGTTTCGAAGAACTGAATGTCATGCGGAAGGCTTCCGGGTGAAGGTGGGGCGGCTCAGGGAGCCGGTGCGCAGTGGCGGGTCGAGCAGGCAGCCGCGCCCGCGCCGCTGGACGGCGCGGTGTGCGGCGCATCGTCGTTGCCGCCGCAGGCGGCGAGCAGCGTCGCGCACAGCAGCGCGGCGCCGAGCCATGAAGTGCCGGTGATCGAAAGGCGAGCCATTGTTGTTGTGATCCCAGGGACAGCGATGGAAACGGAGGGAACGCGCCGGCCGGACGGTTCCACGTTGCGAGGACAGGGCCTGAATCCGCTGCCGACTGTAGGCTTCGTTTTTGGCAGGAATGTGAAGCCGATTGCAAGCATCGCAGTCAAGTGTGCGGATGAGAACGTTGCCGCGCGCGCAGATCGATGTGTAATGCCGAAAATTTCCGATATTTATTCGATGCGCGGTAGTGCTTACCGATTCGCGAAGCCAGGCGAATCGATGCGCGCGCAAGCATGACGAAACCTGCAACTCGCGTGTCGCAAAACTGTCAGTCGCAGGCGGCAGAATCCGTTCACCCACTGACGACAGGATCCCCCATGTCACTGAACTATGGCTTGCTCAAAGGCACCGTTGCCGGACATCTTCGCGATGCAGACGACGATCACTACCAGATCCTCGTGCATGCCGGCGACGAAGTGTTTCGTATCGCCGTGAACGTGAGATCGTCGGCGCCGCACGCGCCGTCCACCGTGCTGTTCGAATCGCGCGCCGTGCTGCCCGACACGTTGACCTCGCAACTGACCGCCGCCGCCACCGGCTTCACGAAGCTCGCCAGCAAGCCGGACGGCCTCGCGATCGATTTCGTGCGCAGCGGGCTGGTGGACACCTCGGCGATGGTGCCGGTGCCGCCCGACGCACCGGGCCAGAACAACGATCTGAAGGATCGTCTCGAAAGCGCGGTGGTCAAGGCGATGGAGCAGGCCGGCTCGGAAGTGTTCGCGTTCGGCTCGAAGTGGGGCCCGGAAACCAAGCCGGACCAGTATTTCAAGTTCGTGCCGGGCCAGGGCATCCACGACATCCACATGAACCAGGGCAATTCGGGTTCCTATCGCAAGGACAACGGTGTTTACCAGGATGGCTGCCTGATGCTGCGCTATCCGGACGGCACCTGGCTCGCCGTGTTCCTCGCGTTCCAGTCGCAAACCTTCGATACCGACGATCACGGCAACCCGGCGCACGGCGGCCACTGATCGCGCTCCCGGATCGCGTCGGGCTTGCCTGACGCGATTCAGCGCCTACACTGGATAACTTCCTCGTGTATCCGGGTGGGCCATGAAAATCGATTTCTACGCGGATCCGGTGGATGTGGACGCAATCTGCCGCGATCTCGAGAACGGCGAAGTCACCGTGATCGACACGACGCGGCCGCATTTCCGCGATCTGCACGACGCGGTCAGCCCGCTGATGCGCGGTTCGGCGATCCTGCCGCTGTCGGTGCGCGACGCCCATGGCGTCTGGCACGGCTATCTGCTCAACGGCGATTGCCAGCCGGCCTCGCTCGACGAGGTCGACGCGCGCGTGGCGCACGCCATCGCGCTGTGGCAGGCGGCCGGGCGGCCCACGCCGTATCGGGTGGCGGCGGCGCGCCAGGGGGCCGAGCGTTGATGCGTTATTTCTGATCGGCCGGAATCGCGTCGTCGCTCTTGATCCAGCCTTCGATGCGGCCCGCGCGCGGGTTGTGGAAGCGCACCTGCAGCCAGGCGGCGTCGGCGCTGGCGCCGATCAGGTCGAGCGTGTCGTCCTGCACCACGTAGCGGCGGGTCGGCCCGTCGCGCGGGCTGTCGTGCAGCGGCAGCTTCGGCACGGCCACCTTGAGGCCGACCGCGCCGCCGCCATACGCCTGGGGCCGGCTGCCGATCACCTTGCCGAGCGCGTCGTAGGTCAGCAGCACCGAGGCCGGGCCGCCGTCCGCCGCCGGGCCTTCCACGATCGACGTCTGCAGGCCCATCGGCAGATCCTGGCTGCTCTGATAGAGATACAGCGTGCCGTCGGCGCGATAGCGATAGGCGTCGCTGTACCACACCGGGCCGCTGCGGCACGAGCTGTAGAGCGTGCGCTCGGCCGGCTTCGCCTCGAGATTCGTCAAATCGCCGCAACTGCCTTGCCGCGCCTTGCCCGACGGCGCGCGCAACCGCGTGAAGCGGCGCGCGGCCGGATCGTACAGATAGACCTGGTACGCGTCGTTGACCATGCCCTGCGTGAGCGTGACGGCCACGTCGCGATGGCCGTCGAAGTTGTAATCGCCGAGCGCATATTCGAATTTTCCTTCGCCGTCGCCGAGGTCGCCGTCGAGCACGAGCGTCTGCGTGACGTTGCCGGGCGAGATCCGCACGCGGATATGGGTGTCGTCGAGGCGCGTGAGCGTGGCCGTGGTGCCGGCGTCGACGCGGTAGGTCATGACGGGCTCCACCGCCATTGCCGCCGGGGCGGCGCAGCCGGCGGCCAGCAGCGCGGCCAGCGCTTTCGATTCGAACCTGCTCATGGATGGGTACCCCGGAATGATCGGTGCGATGCGGACGGCATCGTTGCGGCGGCGAGCATGACACGGCGTGCGCCGCGCCGCAACGCCGCCGCAACGTCGTTGCGTTCGGCAGCGCTTCGCATTTCGATGCATCATGTCGGGCCGCCTTGACAAGCGCCACCTGGAGCCCTGGACATGCCTGCCCCCCGCGTCGGCCAGACCGACCTGCAACAACTGCTGACCGGCATCGATCCGGCGCTCGACGACGAGATCTACACGTTCTGCACCGTGACGCGCGACGCGCGCGGCGCGCACAGCACCCCGGCCGACTGCATCTGCACGTTCGACGAGCGCGAAGGGCGCACGCTGATCCTGCCGCTCGACAGCGCTCGCCGCGGCGGGCTCGATCACCTTGGCGAATGGGCGAAGATCACGCTGCAGATCCATTCGTCGCTCGAAGCGGTCGGCTTCATCGCGACCATCGCCACCGCGCTCGCGCACGACGGCATCAGCGCCAACGTGATGTCGGGCTATTACCACGATCACGTGTTCGTGCCGTGGGCCCGGCGTCACGACGCCGTCGACGCGATCCGCCGCGTCGCGCTCGAAGCCGGCGCGGCATGACCCTTTTCCACGAGAACGACACGATGCTGAAGATCATGACCGATGCCACCTCGCCGTTCGGCCGCAAGGTGGTGGTGGCCGCGTGCGAGCGCCATCTCGCGGTGCGCGAGGTATTCGTCGACATGAAGGCGCCCGAGGCGCTTGGGCCGTTCAATCCGCTCTGGCAGATTCCGGCGCTGGTGCTGTCGGATACCGCCGGGCTGTACGACAGCATGGCGATCCTGATCCACCTCGATTCGTTGCACGCGCAAGCACCGCTGGTACGCACCGGCGACGCGGCCGCGCTGTCGATGCTGGGCCTTGCCGACGGCCTGATGGAAGCGGTGCTCGCGCGCCGCGTGGAATCGGTGCGCGATCTGCCGCGCCAGGAGCCGGCCTATCTCGCCAGGCTCGAGGCGCGCATCGAGCGCGCGCTCGACGTGCTGGCCGCGCGGCTCGGCGAACTGCAGCCCGATCCGGGCGGCGTGCCCTCGGGCACGCAGATCGCGGTGGCCGTGGCGCTCGATTACGTGGATTTCCGCTATGGCCGCCAATGGCGCGACACGCGCGCCGCGCTCGGCGCATGGCTCGAACCTTGGGCGGCGCGCCCGGCGATGGCGGCCACCGCGCCCGGTGTGCGGGAGCCGTTCGTCAGCGCCTGACTTGTCGCGGCGCGCAAGCGTCGCGAGCCATGCGTGCATGCCGTGAGATCGCGCGCGCACCGCGCGATCAACCGACATCTCCGCTTCACTGCCGCGTCATTTCGGATTGCTAATTTAGTGGGGCTTCGCCGCATGGCGAAGCGTTGTATCCATCCACTCATGAGCACCTAAATGACAAAGATCAGATTGCATCATGCGGCGGCGCTGGCGTTGTTTGCCGCGTCCCAGTTCGCCCATGCCGGCACGCCGAGCGTCGGCAGCCGCGAATACAAGGTTCTGCTGAACCCGGTTGCGTTTCAAAGCGCGCCGGCCGATACGGCGAACCGCTTCCTCACCGACCTCAAGGCTTCGCTGGCCGCCAACGGCTTCGACAGCACCGTCAAGAAGTCGTTTTCCGCGCACCACGATCGCACCGTGCAGTATTTCGACACGGCGAACAGCTGCGCCGTGCGCACGGCCGGCTATTCGATGCGCAAGCGCAACGAGAGCGGCACCCTCGACATCGAGCTGAAGTTCGGTTCCGCCAATCAAAGCACGTCGGCCAACACCGACGTGACCGGCAGCTCGTCGAAGGCCACCACCAAGCTGGAAGACGACATCACGCCGCCGGCCAAGGAAACCTTCTCGCACTCGACCAGCGAGCCGCTGTCCAGCTCGAAGAACATCAACAAGGTCAGCGACATCAAGGATCTGTTTCCCACCACCAAGACGTTCGACGGCATCGCCAGCACGGCGCTGGTGCCCGTCAGCGGCCTGTCGATCCACGAGCTGACGTTCGACGGCCCGACCAGCGATCTCGGCCAGGAAGACGCTGATTTCACGATGACGGTGTGGTACGCGAACGGTTCGAGCACGCCGGCGCTGGCCGAGATCTCGTTCGAGGTCGATGTGAACGACGACGGCGTGTTCACCGACAAGGTCACGTCGCGCTCGCAACTGATCTTCAACACGATCCAGGGCATGACGAACTGGGTGCAGTCGCCGAGCTCGACCAAGACCGCCTGGGTCTATCAATATCAGCCGTCGTTCTGCAGCGGCCAATAAGCTTCGAACCCGGCACGACGCCGATTGCCGCGCCGCGACGAGACATCGTCCGGCGCGGTTTTTCATTCGGTATCCGGAACGATGCGGCGAAAAAAAACGAACCGGCCGAAACCGGTTCGCCTTGTTCCGCACGGCGCGGCCGAGCCGCCATCGCTCAATGCAGCGTATCGAGCTTGCGCGTCCAGCGCGACGCGAGCCCCAGCAGCACGCCGCTGATCGCGAGCATCAGCGTGCCCATCGCCATGCCGTCGCCGATCGAGCCTTGCTCGAACTGCTGCCAGATGAACACCGAGGCCGTCTGCACGCCGCTCGGCGCGAGCAGCAGCGACGTCACCAGCTCGCGCGAGGCCACCGCGAACACGATCATCATCGAGGCGGCCAGCGGCGGCGCGACGAGCGGCAGCACGATGCGCAGCAGCACGCGAGCCTGCGTCGCGCCATGCACGCGCGCGGCCGCTTCGAGGCTGCCGCCGATCTGCCGCAGCGCGGCGCTCGCGTAACGCACCGGGTAGGGCAGCAGCAGGCACGCATACGACAGCAGCAGGATCACCCACGTGTTGTACGGCGTGACCGGCCAGAACGGCAGGTTCCAGGCGAGGATCAGGCCCACGCCGATCACGATGCCGGGCATCGCGTGCGGCAGCAGCGTCAGCCCGTCGAGCGCGGCGCGGCCCGGCGTGCGCGTCTTGACCACCACCCACGCCGCGAGGAAGCCGAGCACGCCGGTGAGCAGCGCGGTGCCGGCCGCCAGCGCGAGGCTGGTGGTCAGCGCGCCCGCGCCGTCGCCGGCCGAGGTGATCGCGGTGAAATGCGCGAGCGTCAGGTTGGCGACGCTGAGGCCGCCCGACAGCGTGCGCAGGAACGCGGTGGCGACGATGGTGGCGATCGGCGCGACCGTGGTGCCGAGCGCCACGAGCGCGAACAGCGCCACAATCGGCGCGCGCCAGCGGCCCGCTTCGGCCGGTTCGACGGCCACCGGCTTGCCCGTTTGCGTGTCGAAATCGCGGCCCGCGAGCAGGCGGCGCTGCGCAACGAACGCCGCCATCGCCGTGACTGCCAGCAGCGCCGACAGCACGGCCGCGCCGGGCAGGTCGATCGGCCAGTCGGAGAAACGCGCCTCGATCGACGTGACGAGCAGGCTGAAGTTCGCGCGCGCGCCGAGCGCCGACGGAATCCCGAACTCCTCGATCGCCATCGTGAACGCGAGCAGCGCGCTCGCGA
>NZ_JAAGPF010000294.1 GCF_017104645.1 Burkholderia sp. Ac-20379 | reverse complement strand
ATAAAAAAAAAAAAACGATATATTTATAGTTGTGCAGAACAATCTGACGCTGTATGATCGCTACATATACTATTCGTTCGTGTACATTTATATTGTGTTGTGTCTGTCTTATCATCCTGTGTGCCTTCACTCTGATACACATCACGCGTGTGCAATCAATGCTGTCATCACACTCGTCGATCATTGCGTCTTCTCACTCGTGCATTTATCACTAGCTCCTTCCTGTCTATTCTCT
>NZ_JAAGPF010000293.1 GCF_017104645.1 Burkholderia sp. Ac-20379 | reverse complement strand
CGGCCCGGACCTGGGCCCGTCCCTACGCAGGAGCCTTTGTAATGAGCACACTTCCCCAATCGGCCGGCATCAAATCGTTGCAGATCGGCATGCACTGGTTCCCCGAACGCGCCGGCGGCCTCGATCGCATGTACTACTCGCTGGTGGGCGCGCTGCCGGGCGCGGGCGTCGCGGTGCGCGGCGTGGTGGCCGGTTCGGATCGCGTCGCGAGCGACACCGACGGCGCGATCCGCGGCTTCGGCCCGGCCTCGCAATCGCTGCCGCGCCGCATGATGGCCGCGCGCCGCACGCTGCGCGAGGCGGTGAGCCGCGAGCGGCCCGACGTGGTGTCGTCGCACTTCGCGCTCTACACGTTCCCGGCGCTCGACGTCACGCGCGGCATTCCGCAGGTGTCGCACTTCCAGGGCCCGTGGGCCGACGAGAGCCAGGTCGAGGGCGCCGATTCGCTCGGCCAGCGCGCCAAGCGCTATCTCGAACAGACGGTGTACGCGCGCTCGTCGCGGCTGATCGTGCTGTCCAGCGCGTTCGCCGAGATCCTGACCTCGCGCTACGGCATCGCGCAGGACAAGGTGCGGATCGTGCCGGGCTGCGTGGACACCGCGCAGTTCGATCTGCCGATCACGCAGGCCGAGGCGCGCCAGAAGCTGCAGTTGCCGCAGGGCCGGCCGATCATCCTGGCGGTGCGGCGGCTGGTGCGGCGCATGGGGCTGGAGGATCTGATCACGGCCGTGGACGTGGTGCGCCGCCGCCATCCCGACGTGCTGCTGCTGATCGCCGGCAAGGGGCGGCTCGCCGAGGAACTGCAACAGCGCATCGACGACGCGGGCCTCGAGGATCACGTGAAGCTGCTCGGCTTCGTGCCCGACGCGCATCTGGCCGCGCTGTACCGCGCCGCCACGCTCAGCGTGGTGCCGACCGTCGCGCTCGAAGGCTTCGGGCTGATCACGGTGGAATCGCTGGCGTCGGGCACGCCGGTGCTGGTCACGCCGGTGGGCGGCTTGCCGGAGGCCGTGTCGGGGCTGTCGCAGGAGCTGGTGCTGCGCGGCACCGGCGTGGAGGCGATCGCGGAGGGCTTGTCGGAGGCGCTGTCGGGCCAGCGCAAGCTGCCCGATTCGGAGGCCTGCCGCCGCTATGCGCGCGAGCACTTCGACAACGCCGTGATCGCGCGGCGCGTGGCGAGCGTGTACGAGGAAGCGATCCGGCTGGGGTGAGCGGGTGTCGTGCGGGCGGTGGTGCGAGCCACGGCCGCCGCCGTCAGTGCCGTCAGTGCATCAGTGCCGTCCGGCCCGCCATTGCCCCGGCGCCACGCCGAAGCGGCGCGTGAACGCATGCGTGAACGCGCTCTGGTCGGCGAAGCCGACGTCGGCCGCGATGTCGGCCAGCGCGCGCCGCGGCTCGGCGAGCAGCAGCACGGCGGTATCGAGCCGCAGCTTCAGCAGATAGCGATGGGGCGTTTCGCCGAAGGCGTCGACGAACAGTTGATGAAAGCGCCGCAGGCCGAAGCCGCAATGCGCGGCCAGATCGGCCACGCGCAGCGGTTCGGCGAGGCGCGCGCGCAACCAGCGGTCGATGCGCGCGAAATCGAGGCCGGCGGGGCTGCCCGCCGCAGGCCGATGCGCACCGGGCGTACCCACCAGCGCGTCGCAGAGCCGCGCGGCGGCCTGCCAGTGCGCCGTGCGCGCGCTGCCAGGCGCATCGAGCGCATCGAGCGTGGCCAGCTCGCGCACCAGCGCGTCGAGCGCCGGCGCCACCGCGATCGTCCGGCCGCGCGCGAACAGCCGCTCGGGCACCGCCAGCGAGGCCACCGGCAGGTCGAGCACCAGTTGGCGGTTCGGGCCGAGGCCCGCGTAATCGTGCCGCGCGCCGGCCGGAATCAGCCAGGCGCGGCGGCCGTCGCTCCGCTCGGCCACGCCGTCCACCGACATCACCATTTCGCCCGCGACGCCGAGCACGACCTGATGGAAGTCGTGCACGTCCGAGGCTTCGTCCACGCCGTAACGGCGCAGCGACAGCGTGGGCGAGGCGGGGCGGGCGGTCATGAGCGGGCGGCGGGCGTTGCGGCGGAGAAACGCCTTAGACGTTCAGCAGTTCCACTTCGAACACGAGCGTGGCGTTCGGCGGAATCACGCCGCCCGCGCCGCGCACGCCGTAGCCGAGTTGCGGCGGGATCGTCAGGCGGCGCGTGCCGCCGACCTTCATGCCCTGGACGCCTTCGTCCCAGCCCTTGATGACCATGCCGCCGCCGAGCACGAACACGAACGGATCGTTGCGATCCTTGCTCGAATCGAACTTCTGGCCGTCGGTCAGCCAACCGGTGTAATGCACCGTGACGGGCTTGCCTGCCTCGGCGACGTCGCCGGTGCCTTCGGTCAGTTCTTCATACTTGAGACCGGATTCGGTGGTCACGACAGTCATCTGCTACTCCTGAAAGGAACGGGAAAAGCGCTATTGTAGACTTCCGCGCGGCCTTCCTCAGCGCGCCTGCGCGGCGACGTCCGGCTCCGCGTCGTTGGTGTCGAAGCGCTCGCCGAAGCGCGTCGGCACGACGATCCGCGGATGCGGGCGCGCGCCGCCATCGCCGTCGCCGCCGGCCGCCGCGGCGTCCACCAGCGCGAACGCCTCGCTCATCATGGTCTGCACGTCCTGGCGCAGCATCGTCACGTCGAACGGCAGATGCACGGCGAACGGATCCCAGTCGAAACAGCCGACCACGGCGCGCTGCCATTCGGCCAGCGGCAGATCGGCCGCGTACTGCACCAGCCCCTCGAACGCGGTGATCGAATTCATCAGCATGCCGGCCGGCAGGCGGCCGAGTTGCGCGACGCGCCGCGCCAGCGCATCGCGCGTGGCGGCCGGGCCGTAGCCGCAGCAGTCGATCGCGCCGGGGGCGGGCGGCGGCAGGCCGCGCGCGGCGAACGCGTCGCGAAAGCCGGCGATCCGCATCTCGGTGGCGTATTCGAGGGCGATGCCGCCGAGCAGCAGCAATTCGTCGGGCGCCGCGCCGCGCGCCAGCATCTTGTCGAGCAGCATGTCGGTCAAGGTGCGCGCGCCGCTGCGGTTGTCGGACACCACCGACGGCGCGCCGTCGCCGGGCAGGTCGAGGTTCACCGACGGCACGCCGGCGTCGGCGCACAGCGCGTTGAGCGGCCCCGGATCGCGCACCCCGGCGATGAACAGCAGTTCCACGCGCTGCGACAGCAGGGTTTTCGTCACGCTCAGCTCCACCGCCGGATCGCGCTTGGTGCCCACCACGATCGGGCACAGCGCGCGGCCCTTGGCGCGCGCCTCGAAGGTTTCGGCCAGCCCCGCGAAGAAGCGGTTGCGGTAGTGCGGAATGATCATCCCGGCCAGCCCCGAGCGCGACAGCCGCAGCCCGCGCGCGCTCTGGTTGACCCGATAGCCGAGCGCCTGCGCGCAATCGAGGATGCGCCGCGCGGTGTCCTCCTTGATCCGGTAACGCGCCCAGGTGCCGTTCAGCACCATGCTGACCGTGGAAGTGGACGCGCCGGTGGCCTTGGCGATGTCGTAGATCGTGGATTTCTTGCTGCTCGGAGTGGAGGTCATGGGTCTCGTCCCGCGGCGCGACTCGGCGGCGCTTATCAGGGTTTTCCTGTGCTTCCCGTCTTCGCTGAATGGATTCAGCATACACGAACTTTCTTTGCTGAATGGATTTAGCAGAGAAAACGAAATGTAATTAAAGCCGCCAGTCCGACCCGGGCGAGCGCGGTCTTCACTCGATGGAGGAGACATGGCAAGGAACTGGATGCGCACGCTCTGCGCGGGTGCGGTCGCGCTGGCGCTGACGACGGGCCTCGCGTTCGCGTCGCCGGACAAGCCGGTGATCGGCGTGGTGGTGAAGGTCGGCGGGATTCCGTGGTTCAACGCGATGGAGGCGGGCATCAAGAAGCGCGCCGACCAGTTCGGCGTGAAGGCGTTCATGGTCGGCCCGACCAGCGCCGACCCGGCGCTGCAGGTGCGCGCGATCGAGGATCTGATCGCGCAGCACGTGGACGTGATCGGCGTGGTGCCGAACGACGCGCAGGTGCTGGAGCCGGTGCTGCAGCGGGCGCGGGCGGCCGGCATCAAGGTGATCACGCACGAATCGCCGCAGCAGAAGAACGCCGACTGGGATTTCGAACTGGCCTCGGCCAAGGGCTTCGGCGAGGCCTACGCGAAGCGGCTGGCCGACCTGACGGGCGGCAAGGGCGAATACGCGGTGTTCGTCGGCTCGCTGACGGTGCCGCTGCACAACGCCTGGGCCGACGCCGCGATCGCCTACCTGAAGGCCCACGATCCGGGCATGACGCTGGTGGGCGACCGCTACGGCGTGGCGGAGAACGTCGATGCCTCGCGGCAGACGGCGCTCGACCTGATGCGCGCCCATCCGAACCTGCGCGCGATCCTCGCGTTCGGCAGCCAGGGGCCGATCGGCGCGGCGCGCGCGGTGGCCGAGCGGCAGTTGAAGGGCAAGGTGATCGTGCTCGGGCCGTTCTCGCCGGGGCAGGGCCGGCGTCTGGTTCACGACGGCGTGCTGACGGGCGGCTACATGTGGAATCCGGAGCAGGCGGGCGAGGTGTTCGTGACGCTCGGCACGATGGTCGCCAAGGGCCAGCCGGTCAAGGACGGCATGACGATCCCCGGCCTCGGCGTGGTGCATCCGAGCGGCCACAACCTGATCGTCGATCAGCTCGTCGAACTGAACGACAAGACCGTCGACGATCTCGCCAAGCTCGGCCTGTGACCGCTCCCCGGAGGCATCGCACGGCGCCTGCGGGCGCCGCGTGCCGCCTCCGGCTCACGCAAGGGAGATGCCTTCCATGAATCCCGCTTCCTCCGCGCTGGCCGCCGACCGGGCGCCGGCGCAGGCCCCCGCGCTGCTGCATCTCGAGAACATCTCGAAGACGTTCGGCGGCGTGAAGGCCCTGCAGCAGGTGCGTTTCGACGTGATGCCGGGCGAGGTGCTGTGCCTGGCCGGCGAAAACGGCTGCGGCAAGAGCACGCTGATCAAGATCGTCAGCGGCGTCTATCGGCCCGAGCCGGGCGCGCAGATGCGATTCGACGGCGAGCCGCTCGACGCGCTCGATCCGGCCGCCGCGCGCCGGCTCGGCGTGCAGGTGATCTGGCAGGACCTCGCGCTGTTTCCCGAGATGACGGTGGCCGAAAACATCGCGTTCGAGCAGAACCTCGGCGAGCGGCTGCGCTGGGTCGATTACGGCCGCATGCAGGCCGCCGCGCGGCGGATTCTCGCGCGGCTCGGCGTCGAGCTCGATCTCGACCGCCCGGTGCGCAAGCTGTCGATCGCGCAGCGCCAGATCGTGGCGATTGCGCGGGCGCTGGTGGCCGATGCGCGGCTGGTGTTCATGGACGAACCCACCGCCTCGCTGAGCCACGCCGAAACCGAGGCGCTGCTCGCGATCGTGCGGCGGCTGTCGGCCGACGGCATCGCCGTGGTGTTCGTCAGCCACCGGCTGGCCGAGGTGCTCGACGTCTGCACGCGCGTGACGGTGATGCGCGACGGCCGCTACGTCGGCACCTATCCGACCGCCGGCATGACGCAGACGCGCCTGACCGAGCTGATGACCGGCCGCACGTTCGATTACGCGGTGCGCGACACCGATCTGTCGGCCGCGCCGGTGGTGCTGCGCGTGGCCGGCCTGTCGCGCGGGCGCGAATACGCCGGGCTCGATTTCGCGATCCGGCGCGGCGAGATCCTCGGGCTGACCGGCCGCCTCGGCGCGGGCCGCACGGAGCTGGCGCTGTCGCTGTTCGGCATGACGCGGCCCGACGCGGGCACGATCGAACTCGACGGCAGGCCGCTCGCGCTGCGCTCGAACCGCGACGCGATCCGGGCCGGCATCGCCTACGTGTCGGAAGACCGCCTGCAGTTGGGCCTCGTGCAGCCGCAATCGATCGCCGACAACGCCGCGATCTCGGTGCTCGACGGCCTGCTCGACGCCACCCGGCTGATTTCCGCGCGCCGCCGCGAGGCGCTGGTGCGCCACTGGATCGCGAAGCTCGCCGTCAAGATCGGCCATCCCGACGACGCCGTCTCGACGCTGTCGGGCGGCAACCAGCAGCGCGTGGTGCTGGCCAAGTGGCTGGCCACGCAGCCGAAGGTGCTGATCCTCGATTCGCCGACGGTGGGCGTGGACGTGGGCGCGCGCGCCGGCATCTTCGCGATCATCCGCGAGCTGGCGCAGGCGGGGATGGCGATCCTGCTGATCTCGGACGAGATTCCCGAGGTCTATTTCAACGCCGACCGGATCCTGCACATGCGCGGCGGCCGCCTGGCGGCCGAATACGTGCCCGGCCAGGTTCCGATCGACACCATCGAGCGAGACGTCCATGCATGACCTGCTCCGCAAGACCGGCATCGGCTCAATCGAGGCGCTGCTGATCGCCGTGCTCGCCGCGATGGCGGTGGGCCTCGGCCTCACGACTTCGACGTTCCTGACGCTGTCCAACCTGTTCGACCTGCTGAACCAGAGCGCGGTCAACATCATCTTCGCGGTGGGCCTGCTGGTGGTGCTGATCGCGGGCGGCATCGACATTTCGTTCGCGGTGGGCGCGTCGGTCACGCAGTACCTGACCGCGCTCGCCGTGGCGCGGCTCGGCGGCGGCAACTGGGCGCTCGGCTTCGCGGCGGCGATGGGCTTCGGCTTCCTGCTCGGCGCGCTGAACGCCACGATCATCTATCGCTTCAGGATCGTGTCGATCGTGGTGACGATCGCCACCTTCAACCTGTTCTTCGGCGGGCTGATGTTCGTGACGGGCGGCGTGTCGATCTACGACCTGCCCGACTGGTGGATGGATCGCGTCTCGCTGCTGCAATGGCAGACGCCGAGCGGCGTCGCCACGCTCTCGCTGCCGGTGGCGGTGATGGCGGTGTGCGTCGCGGCCACCTGGTTCCTGCTGCGCCGCACGACGGCCGGCCGCCAGCTCTACGCGGCCGGCGACAACCCGGAAGCGGCGCGGCGCGTGGGCATCCGGCTCGGCCGCATGCATTACCTCGCGTACGGCTGGCTCGGCATGATGAGCGGCGTCGCCGGGCTGATGCAGGCGCACTACGTGCAGGAAGTGGTGCCGAACGCGATGTACGGCCGCGAGCTCGACGTGCTGGCCGCCGTTGTGCTCGGCGGCGCGCGGCTCGGCGGCGGGCGCGGCACGGTGCTCGGCGCGATCCTCGGCATCCTGCTGGTGTCGGTCACGGCCAACGGCCTGAACCTGCTCGGCATTTCCTCGTACGCCTACAAGATGATCGTCGGCGCGGTGATCCTCGCGGCGATCACGCTGTCGAGCGACGGCGTCGCGCGGCTGGTGGGCACACGCTGGGCGACGCGCGGCGCAAAGGTGGGCGCATGAACCCGTCCTCTTCCCGCTGGCGCGCCGCGTTCGCGGTGCCGGCCGACGTGGCCGGGCTGCTCGGCTTCCTGGCCGTGGTGGTGATCGCGCTGAGCGTCGCCTCCGACCGCTTCATGACGTTCGGCACGTTCGAATCGATCGCGTTCCAGTTGCCCGAGCTGGGCCTGTTCACGCTGGCGATGCTGATGCCGCTGATCTCGGGCGGCTTCAACCTGGCGGTCACGTTCACGGCCAACATGGCCGGGCTCGCGATGGCCTGGGTGATCCAGTCGCACGGCGGCCCCGACGCGAGCCTCGGCGTGGTGCTGCTCGGCATCGTCGCGGCGCTGGCCACCGGCGCGGCGGCCGGCGCGATGATCGGCGCGATCATCGCCTACACCGGCGCGAGCCCGATCCTGGTGTCGCTGTCCGCGATGATCTTCCTGCGCGGGCTCGGCGAATTCCTCACGCGCGGCGGCGACATCTCCGGCTTCCCGCATTCGGTGCGCTATCTCGGCAACGGGCTGTGGCTCGGCGTGCCGGTGCCGCTGTGGATCTTCATCGGCTGCGCGCTGATCTGGCATGTCGTGATGACGCGCTCGCGGCTCGGCTTCGCCACCCGCATGGTCGGCTCGAACCTGGAGGCGACGCGCTATTCGGGCATCGCCACGGCGCGCGCGATCACGCGCATCTACATGCTGTCGGGCCTGATGTGCGGCGTCGCCGGCGTGGTGATGCTGTGCAGTTTCAATTCCGTGCGTGTCGGTCACGGCGAGGCGTTCCTGCTGATCTCGGTGCTGGCCTGCTTCCTGGGCCGCGTCGATCCGTTCGGCGGGTTCGGCCGCGTGGTGCCGGTGGTGATCGCCCTGGTGATCCTGCAGGTGATCGCCTCCGGCCTGAACCTGCTCGGCGCGAATCAGCATCTGGCCACGGCGTTGTGGGGCGCGTTCCTGCTCGCCGTGATGCTGGCCCGCTGGATCTGGGCGCACGGCGTCCTGCAACACCTGTTCCGCGAGCGCGCGCCCCGGTCGCCGGTGGCCGCGCCCGCACCCCGTCGACACAAGGAGAGCGAATGAACAAGCTGGGCGTACATGCACTGGTCTGGGAGGCCGGCTGGAGCCACGAGGAAGCCGCGCGCGCGATCGCGAACACGGCCGAGGTGGGTTTCGACTTCATCGAGATTCCGGCGCTCGATCCGGCCTCGATCGATACCGCGTACACGCGGCGCGAGCTGGAGCGCGCCGGCATCGGCTGCAGCTTCTCGCTGGGCCTCGACGCCGATTCGGACATCTCGAGCGGCGATGCGCAGAAGGCCGCGCGCGGCAAGCGCAAGCTCGAGGACGCGATCCGCGTGGCGCGCGACTGCGGCGCGAAGCACGTCTGCGGTATTCTCTATTCCGCCTTCCAGAAGAACTTCGTGCCCACCACGCCGGCCGGCGTGGCGATGTCGGCCGAGATCATCGGGCAGGTGGCCGAGACGGCCGCGCAAGGCGGCATCATGCTCGGCCTCGAGGTGGTCAACCGCTACGAATCGAACGTGCTGAACACGGCGTCGCAGGGCGTCGAGATGTGCGAGCGGATCGGCCTGCCGAACGTGAAGGTCCATCTGGACACCTACCACATGAACATCGAGGAATCCGACGTGATGACGGCGATCCGCGAAACCGGCGCGCATCTCGGCTATTTCCACACCGGCGATTCGCATCGCGGCTATCTGGGCTCGGGCAGCATCGATTTCGCGGAAGTGTTCCGCGCGCTGGTGTTCGCGGGCTACACGGGGCCGATCACGTTCGAGAGCTTCTCGTCGCGCGTGGTCGGACAGCCGCTCGAAGGCATCCTCGCCGTGTGGCGCAATCTCTGGGAAGACAGCCGCGATCTGGCGTCGCACGCGCTGCTGTACACGCGCGCGCAGCTGAAATCGGCGCAGGAAGCGCTCAGGCAGGCCGAGCGGAGCCGCTTGCCATGAGCGTGACCAGGCAGGGGGAGGGCGCGGGGCGCGAGGTGAGGTTCGAGGCGCTGGCGGCCCTGCTGCGCGAGGCCGGCGACGTGGGCGAGGCCGGCGCTCCGGCGGCTTCGGCCGCTTCTGCCGCTGCAGCCGCTTCCGCCGCGTCGGCGCCTA
>NZ_JAAGPF010000292.1 GCF_017104645.1 Burkholderia sp. Ac-20379 | reverse complement strand
GGGGGCCAGGGCGGCAGCCGCTGCGCGCCGCGTCATGCGGCGTCGTCGAGCGACAGCGCGGCCGGCTCGCCGGACGCCTGCCGCGCTTCGGCCGCGAGCAGCGCCGCCTTGCGTTCGGTGCCCCAGCGATAGCCGGTCAGCGCACCGTCCTTGTGGATCACGCGATGGCACGGAATCGCGAGCGCCACCGGGTTCGACGCGCAGGCGCTCGCCACGGCCCGCACCGCGCGCGGCGAGCCGACCGCCTCGGCGATCTGCGTGTAGCTGCGCGTCTGGCCGTACGGGATCTGCTGCAAGGCCTCCCAGACGCGCTGCTGGAACGCCGTCGCGCTGATGTCGAGCGGCAGCGCCATGCGCTCGCGCGTGCCGCGCAGGTATGCCTCGATCTCGCTCAGGAACGGCGCCAGACGCTCCGGCGCGGCGATGCACTCGGCGTTCGCGAAGCTGGTGCGCAGATCGTCGACGAGCGGCGCTATCGCGTCGCCAAACGCAATGCGGCAGATGCCGCGCGAGGTGGCCGCCACCAGCACCTGGCCGAGCGGCGTGGGCGCGGTGGCGTAGTCGATGCGCAGCCCCGCGCCCTTGCGCCGGAACACCGACGGCTTCATGCCGAGCTCGCGCGGCACCGCCTCGTAGACACGCGACGACGATTGATACCCGGCATCGACCGCCGCGCGCGTAACCGGCGCGCCGCCCTCGAGCGCATCGCGCAACGCGGCGCCACGACGCGCCGCCTGATATTGACGCGGCGTCACGCCCACCACGCGCTTGAACAAACGCTGCAAATGGAACGGGCTCACATGCACGGCCGCGCTCAACTCGGCCAGCGTCGCGCGATCGCTCGCATCGAGCACGGCGCGGGCGCGCTGCACGATCTCCACCTCGCGTGGCAATCGCTCGGGCTGGCAGCGTTTGCAGGGCCGGAAGCCGGCTTCGCGCGCCGCCGCCGGCGCGTCGAAGAACGCCACGTTCTCGCGACGCGGCATCCGCGACGCGCAGCTTGGCCGGCAGAACACGCCGGTGGTACGGACTGCGTAGAAAAATGCGCCGTCGGCCCCGGCATCACGCGCGACGAGGGCGGCCCAGCGGGATTCGTCGGTCGAGTATTCGGAAGACATGATCGCCTCGCAAAAACGGTGGGAACGGTAGGCACTCTACGTGGCGCGCCCGGCGCCGCCTGCCGGAATCTTGCGCTGTCATTCGGCCAGGCTAACGGGGTACGAACCGAAGCGCCGGCAGCCCGCGCCGCACGCCAATTAAGCGAGAACTACACCCAATTCCGCCGCGCTTTGCCGCAGCGCGCGAAACGGCCGAAACAGTGCGACACATTGACTCCGTGACGATATTTTGCAATCGCTTTATTGCGACGCACCATCGGCCTGTGTATAGTTGGAACTGTCTCCTCCATGTCTCCTCCTGATATGGATTAAGCCCGCTCCGCTAGAGCGGGCTTTTTTTCGTCCATCGTTCGGGCACATGCCGTTGGTGCATCGCTGTGGGCATTTTGCGCGCATCGCGTCCCGTCCGTCGAGCTGGCCGAATGGCCGACTCGATGCGCCGCGCTCGATCGTCTAGACTCGTTCGCTCCACGCCTGCAACAGGAGCCGCACCCCATGAAACCCGTGATTCTCGGCATCGACCACGTCGTGCTGCGCGTCGCCCACATGCCGTCGATGCTGCGTTTTTACTGCGACGTGCTGGGCTGCCATCTGGAAAAGGAACAGCCCGATCTCGGGCTCATGCAATTGCGTGCCGGCAGCACGCTGATCGACCTGCTGCAGCAGAACGCGCCGATCGACCGGGCGGACAGCGGCATACCGGGCGCGGGCCGCAACATGGATCACCTGTGCCTGCGCGTCGAGCCGTTCGATGCCGGCGCGTTGCGCGCTCACCTCACGGCGCACGGCGCCGCGCCCGACGAGCCGGCCGAGCGCTATGGCGCGGACGGCTACGGGCCGTCGATCTATCTGTTCGATCCCGAGGGCAACCGGGTGGAATTGAAGGGGCCGCCGCGCGCGGTGTAGCGAAGAAAGGGTGTTACTCGCCGTCGCGCGGCTTCAGCACGCTCCACTCGACCGCAACCGGATCGTGCGAGGCGCTCGACAGCCAGGCCGAGCCGTCCTGAATCGTGCATTGCAACCGCATCGTCCGTTCGGCCATCGCGCCGAGCGCCTCTGCGGCGCCTTCGGCCAGCGTCAGCACGCGCACGTTGCGCAGGCGTTCCACCTTGCTGCGCACGCCCTGCCACCAGATGTCCGAGGTGCGGCCGCCGTAGGCGATCACGTCCACCTGGGCCGAACGGCCGCTGGCCTTCGAGATGCGCCGCTCGTCGGGCTGGCCGATGTCGATCCAGGCCTCGATCGCGCCCGTCAGGTCCTTCTGCCAGAGGTCCGGCTCGTCCGTGTCGGACAGGCCCTTGGCGAACTCGAGCCGTTCGCGCGCGAGCAGCGCGAATGCCACGATGCGCACCATCATGCGTTCGTCCGTTTCGGACGGATGACGGGCCACCGTCAGCGTGTGGTCGGCGTAATAGTGCCGGTCCATATCCGCGATTTGCAGTTCAGCCTTGTAGATCGTCGATTTGAGCGCCATCCGGTGTCGTGCCGCGTGCGGGCGAAAGGTTCGGTCGGGGCGTGATGATACCGAATGCGCGGGGCGCGCGCCCGAAATCGGGGTAAAGGCTATGGCCGGCGGCGCGTCATACGGGAAAATCCACGACGTGCCGCTGGCGCGCTGCCTAGAATGAAAAGCAGGGCGGTGCGCTGCCCGTCAGCCGCACGGAGGCAATCGTGGTCGAGCAAGTGATCCTGGGCATTTTTCTCGTGCTGCCGCTCGTGATCGTCGCGGCATTGTTCTCAGACGAGCTATGGCAGGAACATCGCCGGCGTCATCCGCGCGCGCTCCACGCGGCGCCGATCGACTGGCGGCATCCGTGGAAGCATTGGCGGCGCGGGCATTGAGGCGTTCGAAGGCCGTTCGCGCCCCGCTTCAGTGGTTGCCGTTCATGCGCTGTTCGTACATGCGCTCCTGACGCACGTGCTCTTCCTGAATGCGCTCCTCGCGCATCGTTTCCTCGTGCTGGCGCTGATAGTGCAGTTCTTCCTGCTGATGGCGTTCCGCGCGCAGATAATCCTCGCGATTGTTGACGCGGATGAAACCGCCTTCTGCCTCGGCCGATGAGTAGGTCTGCGAATCAAGCTGGGCAAGCGCCGGCAGCGCAGCGGCGGACAATGCGCACGCCAAGCAGCCGGCGAGCAAGCGTGAAGATAGGGACATGGCGGACTCTCGTCGATGGCGGGTGATCGAACACCGTAGCATTCGAGATCGCCCGGCACGACGGACGTGCGAAGCAGGCGGCGCGGATGCGAAACGCGCCGGCGACGCTTACTTCCCGATACAAAACCGGCTGAAAATCACGCCCAGCAGATCATCCGACGTGAATTCCCCGGTGATCGAATTCAATTGCTCCTGCGCGAGCCGCAGCTCCTCGGCGAGCAGATCGAGCGCCTGCGCGTTCTGATCCGCGTGCGCCGCGGCCTGCGCGAGATGCGCCTGCGCCGCGCGCAGCGCAACCAGATGCCGCTCGCGCGCGAGATAAACGCTCTCGGCCCCGGCCTGCCAGCCCGCGATGCGCAGCAATTCCGCGCGCAGCAGGTCGATGCCGTCGCCGCGCTTCGCCGACAGGCGCAATTCGCTCAGATCGGCCTCGCCATCGAGATGCACGACCGATGCGGCCTCCTCGCTGAGGTCCGTCTTGTTGAACACGCGTACCACCGGCACGTTGGCGGGAAACCGCCCGGCGATCGCGCGATCGTCGTCGCCCAGCCCCGTGCGCGCATCGAGCAGATGCAGCACGACATCGGCACGCTCGATCTCGCCCCAGGTGCGCGCGATGCCGATCTTCTCGACCTCGTCGTCGGTCTCGCGCAGCCCGGCCGTATCGATGATGTGCAGCGGAATGCCTTCGACCTGGATCGTCTGCGCCACCTTGTCGCGCGTGGTGCCGGCGATCGGCGTGACGATCGCGAGCTCCGCCCCGGCCAGCGCGTTGAGCAGCGACGACTTGCCGACGTTCGGCTGCCCCGCCAGCACCACCGACATCCCCTCCCGCAGCAACGCACCCTGACGCGCCTCGCCAAGCACCTGCACGAGCCGCGCGCGGATGTGCGCGAGCTTGCCGCGCGCGTCGGCCGCTTCGAGGAAATCGATCTCCTCCTCGGGGAAATCGAGCGTCGCCTCGACCAGCATCCGCAGGCCGATCACATCGTCGACGAGCGCATGGATCTCGCGCGAGAACACGCCGTCGAGCGAACGCCCCGCCGAGCGCACGGCCGCCTCGGTGCTGGCTTCGATCAGGTCGGCCACGGCTTCGGCCTGCGCGAGATCGAGCTTGTCGTTGAGGAACGCGCGGCGCGTGAATTCGCCCGGCTCGGCCAGCCGCAGGCCATGCTCGCGGCCCGCGTCGAGGCAGCGCTGCAGCACCAGTTGCAGCACGATCGGGCCGCCGTGCCCCTGCAGTTCGAGCACGTGCTCGCCCGTGTAGGAATTCGGCGCGGTGAAATACAGCGCGATGCCGCGATCGAGCGCGGCGCCCGCCGCGTCGAGGAACGGCACATAGCTCGCGTGCCGCGGCGCCAGAACCTGCCCGCACACCGCGCGCATCAATGCCTCGGCCGCCGCCGCGCCGGCTCGGCCGAACGACACGCGCACGACCCCGATGCCACCTCGGCCGGCTGCGGTGGCAATGGCGACGATCGGATCGGAATCGGTAACGGGCATGGAGCAATCGAGGGCAAGGAGGATCGGGCCGGCATCGCCGTGGACGCCGCTGGAACGCCCGCATTGTAGCGTGGCGGCAGGAAGCTTTCTGGCGCTGAAACGGGCTTCATGGGGTTGAACGCATCAGCGGCCGGCGGCGTGTCATTTTCTCCCAATCAGGCGATTTTCTCGTTGCAAGACATGCGATCGAATCGGAGCACACATCCGGATCGACTCAATCACCTCTGTATTTACGAGATAATATCGATCGGCCCAGCCCATGCTCGTCGGCGCGCCCCGCCATCCGATGAGATAAATATGGCGCATCCGGTTGTCGCTGCGTCATGGCCTCGATTGCACAATCTGCGCATGCCGACCCTCGAAGAAAAAATGGCGTTTTCGGAACGCCTCAAATTCGCGCTACTACGCAGTCCCGAGAAACTTTCCGGCGCGACCGAGCTTGCCCTGCATTTCAACTTGCGCCATCGCGGCGAGCATTCGGTGTCGCCGCAAACCACGCACAAGTGGCTGACCGGCCGCACGGTCCCGACCGCCGACAAGCTCGCGACGCTCGCCGAATGGCTGCGCGTCGATCTGCACTGGCTGCACTACGGGCCGCCGCCCGCCACCAACGCGCTCGGCACGCCCCGCCCGTTGCCGCGCGACAAACGCTATCCGCCGACGCAGGAAACCATCGAGCTGGCGACCAAGATCGAATCGCTGTCGTCGCATCATCGTTACCTGGTGCAGGAACTGATCGAACAGTTCTATGGCGGCTCGCCGCTACGCTGACACCCGCTCGAGCCGGCCATCGGCCGCACGCTGCGACCCAATGTCACAATTTGGCCGGTTTCGACCGACGCCGGCCGGATTGGCCGTTAGTTGCATTTAGAGACAAGGCGGCGCATCGGCAAGACGTATGACCGTCGCGGGTCGGCACCCTGGTCGATCATGCGAAATTCTCCCAAGCACGCTAAATGCGCGGCAACCGGCGACACGCCGCCGCACATCCGAAGCACGCCGCCATGCCCGCCATGCAAGCATTTCCGAGATAACGCGCCAGCCGAGGCATTCGATGCCTCGGTTGAATCAACACGCATTTGAGATAAATATGACGTGACTGGTTGTCGGAGGCGTTGACGCCCGATTGCACAATCTGGCGCATGCCGACGCCCGACGAGAAATCGGCGTTCTCCGAACGCCTGAAATTCGCCCTGATGCGCAGCCCGGAGAAGGTCACGGGCGCGACGGAACTCGCGTTGCATTTCAATTTGCGTCATCACGGCGAGCAGCCCGTTTCGCCGCAAACGGCGCACAAATGGCTGACCGGCCGCACGATCCCGACGCCCGACAAGCTCGCGACGCTCGCCGGCTGGCTGCGCGTGGATGCGCACTGGCTCCACTACGGGCCGCCGCCGTCGATCGCCGCGCGCAATACGCCGAAGCCGCTGCCGCGCGACGCCACCTACCCGCCCACCCAAGAGACGATCGAGCTGGCCACCAAGATCGAGGCGCTCTCGCCGCATCACCGCTACCTGGTGCAGGAACTGATCGAGCAGTTTTACGGCGATTCGTCCGACCGCTGATTCTGCACCGCCGCGCGTCGCGTGTGACGCGCAATCGACGCGACACGGCGTCGCTTCCGCCCGCCGCACGCCGTACATCCCTATCGAACGCCCATGAAAAAACCGCCCGGTTCTGACACCGGGCGGTTCTTGTCGTGCGACGGGCTGGCCAGCTTAGGGTCAGGCAGCCTTCTTCTTGTTGCCGAGCGCGCGCGTGATGTAGTACTGCTGCGCCACGGACAGCACCGTGTTGACGACGTAGTACAGCACGAGGCCGGCCGGGAAGAAGAAGAACATGACCGAGAACGCCAGCGGCATGAACATCATCATCTTGGCCTGGACCGGATCCGGCGGCGTCGGGTTCAGGCGGGTCTGCACGAACATCGCGCCGGCCATCAGGATCGGCAGGATGAAGTACGGATCGCGCTGCGACAGGTCGTGAATCCAGAGAATCCACGGCGCGCCGCGCATTTCCACCGACGCCAGCAGCACCCAGTACAGCGAGATGAACACCGGAATCTGGATCACCACCGGCAGACAGCCGCCGAACGGGTTGACCTTCTCCGTCTTGTACAGCTCCATCAGCGCGCCGTTCATCTTCTGCGGATCGCCCTTGAAGCGTTCGCGCAGCGCCTGCATGCGCGGCGTGATTTCCTTCATGCGCGCCATCGACTTGTAGCTGGCAGCCGACAGCGGGAAGAACACGGCCTTGATCAGCAGCGTCAGCAGGACGATCGACCAGCCCCAGTTGCCGACATAGCTGTGGATCTTCTGCAGCAGCCAGAACAGCGGCTTGGCGATGATCGTGACCCAGCCGTAATCCTTGACCAGATCGAGGCCCGGGGCGATGCCTTCCAGCACGCGCTCTTCTTCCGGGCCGGCGAACAGGCGCGCCGACACGTCGGCCGACTGACCCGGCTCGATCGTCTTGACCGGCTCCTTGACGCCCACGCGGTACAGCTGGTCGATCTTCTCGACGTAGATGTCGCGCTTCACGCCCGCTTGCGGGATCCAGGCCGACGCGAAGTAGTGCTGAACCATCGCCACCCAGCCGTTGTCGGCCGAGTTGACGTATTCCGCCTTGTTCTTGTCGATGTCGCTGAACGTGATCTTCTGGAAGTGCTTCTGATCCGTGTAGACCGCCGGGCCAAGGAAGGTGTGCGAGAACAGCGGCGTTTCCACCGGCGTGGCGTCGCGGACGATTTCCATGTAGACCGTGGGCGCGACGGGGGCCGTGCCGACGTTGTCGATCTTGGTGTCGACGCCGATCACGTAGCTGCCGCGCGTGAACGTGTAGGTCTTCACGACCTTCACGCCGCCCTTGTCCTGCGACTCGAACGACAGCTTCATCGAATCCTGGCCGGCGGCCAGCACCGTGGGATTGCCCGCGGCCGGCGTGAAGACGTCGTTGTGGTTCGGGAAGTTGCCGCCCGTCACGCCGGTGCGCGCCAGGTAGGTGTGATCCTTGGTGTGATCGAACAGCGTGACGAACAGGTCGGGCTGCTTGCCGTCGCCTTCCTTCTTCAGCGTCAGCTTGGTCAGCGTGCCGCCGCGCGTGTCGATCTCGCCGTCATAGACGTCGGTCGAGAAGCGCACCAGCTGCGCCTGCGCGATCGGGGCGGTGTTGGCCGGCGCCGTGGTGGACGCGGCCGGCAGCGCTGCCGTCTCGCTGGCCGCGGCGGCGCCGCTGCTGGCGTCGGTCGAGGACGCGCCTTGGGTCTTCGTGACGTTCGGGAAGAACATCGACTGGCCCCCATGGGCTCTCTGCCAGTTGTCGTACAGCATGACCGCTGACATGAAGAAAATCACCCATAGGACGGTGCGTTTGATATCCATGCGTTGTCTCAGAGTCGATGGGACGGCGCTTCAGCTTCGTGGGTAGCGCAGGGACCGGAACGGGCCGGCGGAACGAGATCGATGCCGCCGGCGGAAAACGGATGGCAGCGGCACAGACGCTTCGCGGCCAGGTACGAGCCGCGCGCGGCGCCATGATACTGGATTGCCTCGCGCGCGTAATCCGAACAGGAGGGGTAAAAACGGCAACGGCTGCCGAGCAGAGGACTCAAGGCAGCCTTGTAGAAACGCAGCAACGCGATCAATACCGTTTGCATAGCAGTCGGCGCTTGCGCGCCGTCGTGTGACCGAACGAGCATGCCCGCGAGGCACGCCCGGCCCGATCCTCGGAAAAGCTCACCGGCGCGCGCCTCAAGCGCCCGCCGGCTTCACGGGGCCGCGCTTGGCGATTTCGCGCGCCGCCTTGTCGAGCAGCTCACGAATCTCGCCTTCGCACAGCGCGGCGAGCGGCGCGGAAACCGCGCTCGGCATCGCCTTGCGATCGAAACGCGTGTGCAGCCGCAGCAGCAGATCCCAGCCGGCGAACTCCGCGCGCCGCTGGCGGAACGCCTCGCGTGCGAGGCGTTTCACCAGGTTGCGCGTGGCCGCGCGCGGCGCGAACTTCTTGCCGATCACGAGACCGAGACGAGCGTCGCCGCCCACCGGCTTGCCGTAGATCACGAAATGTGCGCTGCGCCGCCAGGGGCGCAAACGAAAAACGGATGAGAACTCATCCGTTTTCAGAAGCCGCGCGGCTTTCGGGAAGGTCGCGCCCACCAGCAACGGATCGATGCCGGGGTGTGCGACTGCGCTGCCCGCATCGCCGCTGACGGCGGACACGGCGCTTCGCCCGTCCTTAGATGGCGAGGCGCTTGCGGCCCTTCGCACGACGTGCGTTGATGACCTTGCGGCCACCCGCCGTCTTCATGCGGACGCGGAAACCATGGGTACGCTTGCGACGCGTGACGGAAGGTTGGTAGGTACGTTTCATGTTGCTCTCACTTGTTCGAGAATGTCGGTAATCAGGGACCGCGTGCCCGATCCTTCAGGCCACCGGGCGAACGCAATCGCCGAAAATCTAGGATTGGTTTTCGCGGAACCCGCTATTTAATCCGTTTTTCTGTGAGCGGTCAATACTTTAGCCCCGTTCCCGCCCCCTGTGCAGCAATCGGCACCCCCACCCCACCGACTGACGCACCCCTGTGGATAACTCCCGCGACGCACCCGTTTGGCGTTAGAATCTCGCCTTACCTCCAAGAATCCCGCACACCGCTCCGGCTCGTCCCGTGCCCGAAACCCTTGTGGCACGTGCCTCCGGAGCATGCTCGCCCGGCCGCACCGGGCCTTGTTGCCGATCCGCGACAAGGGCGGCCTCGCGCCGCTGTGCAACCCAAGAACGACAGCACCTAGATGAACGATTTCTGGCAACACTGTTCCGCCCTGCTGGAGCGTGAATTGACGCCCCAGCAGTACGTGACGTGGATAAAACCGCTGGCGCCGGTGGCCTTCAGATCGGACGCACCCGTTTGGCGTTGGAATCTCGCCTTACCTCCAAGAATCCCGAAAACCGCTCCGGCTCGTCCCGTGCCCGAAACCCTTGTGGCACGTGCCTCCGGAGCATGCTCGCCCGGCCGCACCGGGCCTTGTTGCCGATCCGCGACAAGGGCGGCCTCGCGCCGCTGTGCAACCCAAG
>NZ_JAAGPF010000291.1 GCF_017104645.1 Burkholderia sp. Ac-20379 | reverse complement strand
CACGATTAACGGAGAAAGGCATGCAATTCGACAAGCGCGCCTGGCTCGACAAGGCCAAACAGATGTTCGCGGGCTTCGACCGCCCGCTCGCGCTGTTCGTGTTCCTGCTGCTCTGCGTCGGGATCGTCACGCTCTACAGCGCCGCGATCGACATGCCGGGCCGCGTCGAGGATCAACTGCGCAACATCATGCTGACGTTCGTGCTGATGTGGATCATCGCGAACATTCCACCGCAAACGCTGATGCGCTTCGCGGTGCCGCTCTACACGTTCGGGGTGGCGCTGCTGGTGGCCGTCGCCGTGTTCGGGATGACCAAGAAGGGCGCGAAACGCTGGCTCAACGTCGGCGTGGTGATCCAGCCGTCGGAAATCCTCAAGATCGCCACGCCGCTGATGCTGGCCTGGTATTTCCAGCGCCGCGAAGGCGGGATCCGCTGGTACGACTACCTGTTCGCGTTCGCGATCCTGCTGCTGCCGGTGGGCCTGATCGCCAAGCAGCCCGACCTCGGCACCGCGATGCTGGTGTTCGCGGCGGGGCTGTTCGTGATCTACCTGGCGGGGCTGTCGTTCAAGCTGATCGTGCCGGTGCTGATCGCCGGCGTGGTGGCGGTGGCCGCGATCGCCACGTTCGAGAGCAAGATCTGCCAGCCGCAGGTGGTCTGGCCGCTGATGCACGATTACCAGAAGCACCGCGTCTGCACGCTGCTCGATCCGACCTCCGATCCGCTCGGCAAGGGCTTCCACACGATCCAGGCCGTGATCGCGATCGGCTCGGGCGGGCCGGTCGGCAAGGGCTACCTGAAGGGCACGCAGGCGCACCTCGAATTCATCCCCGAAAAGCACACCGACTTCATCTTCGCCGTCTATTCGGAAGAGTTCGGGCTGGCGGGCGGCCTGGTGCTGCTGACGCTCTACATGCTGCTGATCGCGCGCGGGCTGTATATCGCCGCGCAGGGCTCGACGCTGTTCGGGCGGCTGCTGGCCGGGTCGCTGTCGCTGGGCTTCTTCACGTATGCGTTCGTCAACGTCGGCATGGTCAGCGGCGTGCTGCCCGTGGTGGGCGTGCCGCTGCCGTTCATGAGCTACGGCGGCACCGCGCTCGCCACGCTCGGCATTGCGATCGGGATGATCATGAGCGTCGGGCGGCAGAAGCGGCTGATGAAATCCTGAAGGCGCGCCCGTTCGCGCACCGTTCAAGCAAAAGCCCGGCTCGCGCCGGGCTTTTTCGTTGCTGCCGGCGGCGCTATCGGCGCCGCGCGTTCATTGCGATGCCGCTTGCGGCGCTTCGGCAGCCGAAGCCGCCGCTGCGCCCGACGCGCCCGCCGCCACCTGCGCCCGCAGCGCCGTGCTGACTTCCTGATACTTGAGCGCGGCGACGTCGTCGCCATGCACGGCCGCCGCGGCGTAATAGACGCGCGCGAGGTTCAGGTCGACATCGACGCCGTCGCCGCCGCGTTCGTAGAACGAGGCCGTCACGTACTGCGCGGTGGGTTCGCCGGCGTCGGCGGCCTTGCGATACCAGAGGAACGCCTGATGGTTGTCGCGCGGCGTGCCGCGGCCGTCGAGGAACTGGTTGGCGAGCGCCAGCTCGGCCTCGACGTGGCCCTGCTCCGCCGCCTTCAGCAGCCAGCCGTGCGCCGCGGCCGGATCGCGCGCCACGAAATCGCCGTTGTCGTACATCGTGCCGAGAACATACTGCGCCTGCGTCATGCCGGCCTCGGCCGCCGTGTCGAGCCAGTGCAGGCCGTCCGGCACGTTGGCCGCGGTGCCCTCGCCCTTGAGCAGCATCATCCCGTAATTGAATTGCGCGAGCCGGTCGCCTCGCCCGGCTCCGCGCTTGAAGCCCGCGAGCGCGGCGTCGAGATTGCCCGCGTTGTAGTCGGCCACCGCCGCGGCCGTGGCCTTCGACGGCGCGGGCGGCTTGCGCAGCTTCGCGTGCGGCGTCGAGTGCGGTGCGGCGGCGCCCGTCGTGCTGGCGGCGGTGTTCGCCGCGCCGGCCGCATCGGCCGCCAGCGCGGGCGCGCTCGTCACGAACGCAATGCCTGCCGCGCCCAACGCCAGAGATGCCGCCATCGCGCGGGCGACGCGCGCCGCCCGCTTGCCTGAGCCATTCATGTCCTGTTCTCCTGCTGGCCGCGCAACGCGCCTGGCGCGCGCGGCCGGTTGCCCCGTCACCCGTGTGGCGGAATCGTTGTTGTATCGGGAAATACGTGTTCGCCGCGCGGCACCAAGCCGCGCGCGACGATCATACCGTGGCCAGAAAAGCGCCGCCGGGCATGCGTTCGGGGGATGCGAAGCGCCGTCCGGCAAGGCGAACGGCGTGCAGGGGAAACAGCAGGAGGGAAGGCTCGCGAGCCGGGCAGCGCGCCCGGCCCGTGGGCCGGCTGCGCCTCAGCGCGCCGGCTGGCGCTCGACGTCGGCCCAGCAGTTCGGCGTTTCGTAGAGCCGCACGCGCTCGAGGCGCAGATTGACGCCGTAATGGGCGTCGTAGACGTTCGCGAGGATGTCGAACGCCACCGCCGCGAGATTCTCGACGGTGGGAATGCGGTCGAGCACGACCGTCTTGTGGTCGGCCATCTGTTCGAGGAACGCGCGCACCTGCTCGTCGCGCGCATAGACGATGAACGCGTGATCCCACTTGCCGACCAGATGCGTCATGGCCAGCGATTTGACGTCGGCGAAATCCATCACCATGCCGCGGTCGGGCGCGCCTTCCGTATCGACGAGATCGCCGCGCAGCGTGATTTCGAGCACGTAGCGATGCCCGTGCAGGTTGCGGCACTGGCTGCGGTGATCGGGGATGCGGTGGCCCGCGTCGAATTCGAGTTTTCGGGTAATCAGCACGATGAGTGAGGCTCGCGGCTCAGGGAATATTCAGGTATTTGTGCGTCTGCATCGACAGGCGCCACTGCGGATGGCGCTTGCACCAGTCGATCGCGAGCTTCGTATTGAGATCGCGCGACGGGCCGTCCATCGGCTGCACGAGGAAGTAGTCGAAATCGAGCTGCGCGTATTCGGCCAGGCGCTGGTTGTCCTGCGGGATCACGACTTTCAGCTCGTGCCCCTTGGTGACGACGAGCGGCGCATCGGCCTTCGGGCTCACGCAGATCCAGTCGATGGTGTCGAGCACCGGCAGCGAGCCGTTGGTTTCGATGGCGATCTCGAAGCCGCGCGCGTGCAGCGCGTCGACCAGCGGCTGATCGAGTTGCAGCATCGGTTCGCCGCCCGTGCAGACGACGAAGCGGTTCGCCTCGCCTTCCGGCCAGAGCGCCGCCACTTGATCGGCGAGCGCGTCGGGCGTCTTGAACTTGCCGCCGTTCTCGCCGTCGGTGCCGACGAAATCGGTATCGCAGAACCGGCACACGGCCGATTCGCGATCGGCTTCGCGGCCCGTCCACAGATTGCAGCCGGCGAACCGGCAGAACACGGCCGGACGCCCGGCATTCGCGCCCTCGCCCTGCAACGTGTAGAAGATTTCCTTGACCGTGTACGTCATCTGCTCATCGTGCGGCGGCTTGCCGCCGTTTCCATTGCTGCACGCCTGCGCGGCGCGCGTTGTGCGGTGTCGGCCCTCAGGCCGGCGCCTCGGTGACCTGCTCGCCGTTGCGATAGGCCTCGTAGCCGCGCTTGCGCAGCTTGCAGGCCGGGCACGCGCCGCAGCCGAAGCCCCAATCGTGCAGTTCGGCGCGCTCGCCCACGTAGCAGGTGTGGGTTTCGACGCGCACCAGCTCGACCAGATCCTGGCCGCCGAGCTGCTCGGCGAGCCGCCAGGTGTCGGCCTTGTCGAGCCACATCAGCGGCGTTTCGAGCACGACGCGGGTATCCATGCCGAGGTTCAGCGCGACCTGCAACGCCTTCATGGTGTCGTCGCGGCAATCGGGGTAGCCGGAGAAATCGGTCTCGCACATGCCGCCGACCAGCACCTTGAGCCCGCGACGATAGGCGACGGCCGCCGCGATCGTCATGAACATCAGGTTGCGGCCCGGCACGAACGTGTTCGGCAGGCCGTTCTCGGTCATTTCGATCTCGATGCTGCGCGTCATCGCGGTATCGCTGATCGCGCCGAGCACCGACAGGTCGATCATGTGATCCTCGCCGAGCCGGTTCGCCCACTGCGGGAAGCGCGTGCGCAGCGCCTCGCGCACGCCTTCGCGGCATTCGAGCTCGACGCGGTGGCGCTGGCCGTAATCGAAACCGAGCGTCTCGACGGTTTGATAACGTTCGAGCGCCCAGGCCACGCAGGTTGCCGAATCCTGGCCGCCGGAAAACAGTACGAGCGCGCCGCCCTTGGCGTCTGTCCGAATCACCGTGTACTCCGAGTAGAGAAGGTCCGCCGCGGCGCCGCGCCCGCGGGACCGGCGGCGGTTCGAGCGACAAACAAAAAAGGACTTGCGGCGCGGAAAACCAGCGTCCTCAAGTCCTTCAAGTCTTTGAGTCGGCAGGGATTTTATCATGCGGCCCGCCGTTTCGCCCGGCGCCCACCCTTTGCGGCGGCGCATGCCGGACATAGCGGGCGCGGCATATCGATGCGGCGCGCATCTGGAAACGGCGGGGGCGGCCCCGGCGCTTCCAAAGAGAAAAGGCCCAAAAGCCGTCAAGCTTTTGGACCTTTTCGAATTTGGTGGCCTGGGTCGGAATCGAACCAACGACACGCGGATTTTCAATCCGCTGCTCTACCAACTGAGCTACCGGGCCAACAGAAGAGAAAGTATAGCGAGGCCCGAACCGTAGATCAAGCCCTTTTCGCAAAAAATTTCAGAGGCCGCCTTCCGCGGGCTTCTTGCCGAGTTCGACGCCGAGCTGCTTGAGCTTGCGATACAGGTGCGTGCGTTCGAGGCCCGTCTTTTCCGCGACGCGCGTCATGCTGCCGTTCTCGCGCGCGAGGTGGTACTCGAAGTAGGCGCGCTCGAATGCATCGCGCGCCTCGCGCAACGGGATGTCGAACGGGATCGCCGCCGCCTGCCCTGTCATGCCGAGCGCAACCTGCACTTCCTCGCCGAGCGTCGGCAGCGCGGCGGCCGAGGCCACCGCCGCCGGGCCGGCCGCGGGCTTCGCGGCCGGGCTTTGCGGCACCGGCGCCGCACCGCGCGCCAGGCCGTGCTCGACCGATTTCAGCAGCTTCTGCAACGCGATCGGCTTCTCGAGGAAATCGAGTGCGCCGATCTTGGTCGCCTCGACGGCGGTGTCGATCGTCGCGTGCCCGGACATCATGATCACGGGCATCGTCAGTTGCCCGTGGCTCGCCCATTCCTTCAACAACGTGACGCCGTCCGTATCGGGCATCCAGATGTCGAGCAGAACCAGATCGGGCGCGAGCCGTTGACGATAGTCGCGCGCGGCCTGCGCGTTTTCCGCCAACTCGACGACGTGTCCTTCGTCCGCGAGGATTTCCGAGAGCAATTCCCGGATGCCCATTTCATCATCTACCACCAGGATGGTTGCCATTTACGCTGCCCTTGTCTGCACTGTTGCTTTTGTCTTGGCGGGTGCCGTTCCGCTGTTCGCTCCGCCCTCGGAGCCCGTGGTGTCGTCGGCGAGCTGCAGGAACAGGATGGAAACCTGCGCGCCCTCGACCACTTCACCCTGCATCCGGTTGCGCAGATCGATCCGCGCACCGTGTTCGTCCACGATCTTCTTCACCGTTGCGAGCCCGAGGCCCGTGCCCTTCGCCTTGGTGGTGACATAAGGCTCGAACGCGCGCGTCAGGATGCGCGCCGAAAAGCCGGGGCCGTTGTCGGACACGCTCAACCGCACCGCGATGCGGCGCATGCCGTTCGCATCGGGGTCGCCATATTCTACTGCCCTCGTTTCGAGCCACACACGAGGCTGCGCCGCCTCGGCGACCGAATCCTGCGCGTTCTGCAGCAGATTGTGGATCACCTGACGCAGTTGCGTGGCGTCGCCGCGGATCACCGGCAGCGGCCCCTGCTCGACCACGATCATGTTCTTGCCTTCGCCCACGCCGTACAGCGTCAGCACTTCGCTGACCAGATCGTTGAGCTGCAGGTTGCCGAGCACGGCCGGCGGCGTGCGCGCGTAATCGCGGAAATCGTCGACCATGCGCTTCATCGCCGCCACCTGGTTGACGATGGTGGTGGCGCCGCGCTTGAGCATGTCGGCATCGGCCGGCGCGAGCTTGTCGGCGAGCTTCATCTGCAAGCGCTCGGCCGACAGCTGGATGGGCGTGAGCGGGTTCTTGATCTCGTGCGCGAGCCGTCGCGCCACTTCGCCCCACGCCACCGAACGCTGCGCGGAGATCACATCCGAGATGTCGTCGAACACCACCACGTAGCCGGAAGTCTGCGGATCGTCGGCCTCGCCCGCCACCGCCGACGCAAGGCGCGTGCCCCGTACCAGCAGCGTGAGCGGCTCGGGCTCGCCGGGCACCGTGACCGCGAACTGCTGCTGCCAATGCCCGCGATCCTCGCCGCCGTGGCCGGTGCCGGTGGCCTCGCGGTCGGCGAACGCCTTGCGCACCATCGCGCCGAACTCGGCGACCACGGCCAACTGATCGAGCACGGTGCCGATCTGCGACTGGAACGGCTGGCGGAAGATCCGCTCGGCGCCGCGGTTGGCGATCGTCAGGCGGAACTGGCGGTCGAGCACGAACACGCCGGCCGTCAGGTTGGCCAGAATGCCCTCGAGATAGGACTTCGAATATTCGAGCGCGACGCGGTTGCGCTCCACCGCGAGCCGCGCCTCGGAAAGCTGACGCGTCATCGCGTTGAACGACTGGGTGAGGAAGCCGAGCTCGTCGCGCGTCTTCAGCTCGCGCTTGGGCGTGTAGTCGCCCTCGGCCACTTCCTTGGTGCCCTGCGCCAGCAGGAACAGCGGCCGCGCGAGCTGGTTGCCGAGCGCGAGCGCGATCATCATCGCGATGAACGTGGCCAGGAACAGCGCGAGCGTCAGCGTGCCGATGTACATCTTGCGCAGGCCGCTGCGGCCCAGCGATTTTTCCTGGTACTCGCGATAGGCGCGCTGCACGGCGTCGGCGTTGCGCGCGAGCGAGGGCGACACGGGCTGCGTCAGTTGCAGATAGCGCTCGACGGGCTGCAGCAGCGCCGTCGACGAATCGGGAATGCGCTGCACCACGCGCAGCCGCAGCGCGCCCTTGGCGCCCTTCGCGCGCGGATCGCCGTCCACCTCGCCTTCGATCGCCGCGTAGCCGCTGTGCTCGCGCGCCTGGCTCAGCATCAGCGGCGTGGGCATGTCGTCGGGGATCAGCGCGGCGAAGTTGCCCGACGCCTGCGCGACGATATGCAGATCGGGCGCCGCGCCCGTGCCGTTGTGGCCCGGCTCGACGATGGTGGCGTCCTGCACGCCGAATTGATCGCGCAGGCGCAGCAGCGTCAGCGTGGTGCCGTTGGTGTTGGTGTCGGCGCTCGACAGTTGCTCGGACATCAGCCGCGCCTTGTTCTGCAGATCCGACAGCGAGGCGTCGAGCATGCCGCGCCCGAGGTTCAGGCCGGCCGTCAGCGCGGTCTCGACGTTGACGTCGAACCACGATTCGATGCTGCGCGAGACGAACTGATACGACACGATGTAGATGATTCCGCCCGGCACCACGCCCACCAGCGCGAAGAAGATCGCCAGCTTGGCGAGCAGCCGCGTGCCGAACTTGCCCTTGCGCAGGCGCGCCACGATCATCCCGCCGAGCCCGAGCACCACCAGCAGGAACACCAGCGCGACGAGGATGTTCGCGGTGTAGAGCCAGGAGTAATAGCGGTCGAAGAACTCGGTGTTGGCGCTCGCGGCGGCGAGCAGCACCAGCAGCAGCAGCGCCGTGACCGCGACGGTCGAGACGAGCACGCGAACCAGCAGGCTCTTGCCGAAGAAGCGGCGCAGGCTATTTCGCACGATCGGTCACCGTGAACGTGAAGCGCTTCCAGTCGGACACGAGCGTCCAGTCGCGGTTGTTCACCGCGTCCACCTGGAACGGCTTCGGCATCAGCGCCGTGTCGAGCTGCATGCGCACCGAGGCCGTGTAGGTTTCGCCGGCCTGCACCTGGTTGCGATCGATCACATGCCAGGACGTGACGTGCTGCACCACCGCCAGCGCCTCCTTCAAGGTCGGGAAGCCGAGCGCCAGCCCGCCGGTGGAGACGCGATATTCACGCGTGAGCGGCTGGAACGACAGGCGGATGGTTTGCGTGACCGACACCGGCTGTTCGTCGAACCAGTACCAGCGTGCACGGCTCAGTTCGAAATCGGTGGTGAAGTAGAGCGGAATGCCCTTGTTGACGGCGTCTTCGAGGTTGGCGTTCAGTTCGAATTCGAAACGCGCGTCGAGCGCCCAGCCGTTGCCGTCGGATTGCAGCGATGCGCGCTGCACATTGACCGGATCGGCATGCGCGGGCGCGGCCGCCGCGAGGCACAGCGTGATCGCGACCAGCAGCGCGGCCGCGAACCGAAGTGGAAGGAGGCGAGAGATCGTCACCGTTTCTGAAAGCGCGCGTAGAAGAATCCGTCGTGATCGGCCGGCCGCGCAGCGGCGTCGTGACCGGCATCGTCAGGCAGCCGGCCCGCGGCGGCCCGCGGCAGCAGTTGCCCGGGCGCGTCCAATCGTACCGCATCTTGAACGGCTTCTTCAAACCAGCGCGCCTGCAGTTCGCCTTCCTCGGGGAAGATCGAGCACGTCACGTACAACAATTCGCCGCCCGGTTTCAGCAACGGCCACAATGCCAGCACGATGCGGCGCTGCTCGGCCACCAGCGCGGCCACGTCGGTTTCGCGGCGCAGCCAGCGGATGTCGGGGTGACGGCGCACGATGCCCGAGGCCGAGCACGGCACGTCGGCCAGGATCCGGTCGAACGGCTGCCCGTCGTGCCACGCGGCCGGGTCGCCCGCGTCGCCCACCCGCACCTCGGCCGCGAGCTTCAGGCGTTCGAGGTTCTCGCCGATGCGCGTGGCGCGCGCGGCGTCGCTTTCGAGCGCCACCACCGCCACGTCGGCCAGCTCCAGCAGATGGCCGGTCTTGCCGCCCGGCGCCGCGCAGGCGTCGAGCACGCGCATGCCGTCCTGCACGCCGAGCGATTCGGCCGCGAGCTGCGCGCCGGCATCCTGCACCGACACCACGCCGTCCGCGAACCCCGGGATCCGGTCCACCGGCAGCGCCGTGGCGAGCCGCACCGCGTGGCGGCCGACGGCCCACGCGTCGATGCCGTGCTCGCGCAGCGTGGCCAGATAGGCCTCGACGCTCGCCTGCCGCACGTTGACGCGCAGCGTCAGCGGGCCGGGCGCGTCGCCGGCCGCGAGAATCGCCTGCCAGTCGTTCGGCCAGGCGCGTTCGACCGCATCGATCCACCAGTCGCGATAGTTCCAGCGCGCGCCGCGCACCGCCTGCCATTGCGCGGCCAACGCCGCGCGTTCGCGCAGGAAACGGCGCAGCACCGCGTTGGCCAGCCCCTTCGCGAACACGAACTCGCGGCGCGCGCCGAGCGCCGTCACGGCTTGATCGACGACGGTGAACGGCGCGTAGGCCGCATCGGCCTCGTCGTCGGCCAGCAGCGCGAGCGCGCAGGCCAGCACCGCGCGGACATGCTCGGGCGGGGCCTTGCTGACCAGCGTGCCGATCAGCCAGTCGGTGGTG